>JBFFNE010000173.1:0-1507 GCA_041563315.1 Thiohalomonadaceae bacterium | reverse complement strand
GTTGAATTGCCCCGTCACGCGATAGCGAATTTGAACCTAGCTGGAGATAAAACCATGAGTGATATGCAAGATTACAAATCAAGTCTGAGCGACACATCCAGTCGCAAGTTTGAAACCTTTTCCTACCTGCCGCCGATGAGCCCTGAGCAGATCCGCAAGCAGATCGAATACATCGTCAGCAGAGGCTGGAACCCGGGTATCGAGCACTGCGAACCGGAAAATGCATTCCAGAATTACTGGTACATGTGGAAGCTGCCGATGTTCGGTGAAACCGATGTGGACGCTATCCTGGCCGAATGCGAGGCCTGTCACAAGGCACACCCGAACAACCATGTTCGTCTGTTGGGCTTTGACAACTACGCGCAGTCAGCCGGTGCCTCCATGGTTATCTACCGTGGCGAGATCAAATACTAAGCGATGATCCGGAAAAAACCTGCAGTGGCGGTGCCGCTGCAGGGCTTCCTTAACCGAAAAGAAAGGGCAATACCATGGCCAAAACCAATACCTATGTCGGCATCGACGAAGACATGTTCGGCGGCATGACCACCATAGGCAAGATCATTCGCGATGGCTGGGTGTTTGGCCTCATCCCCGAAACGGAAACCTGTAAAGGCTGGAACCTAGCCGGGATTGACGCCTTGATGCACAAGGTCAATGCCGAGTGGGACAAATATGGTTGCCTGGTCAGCCATTTGCCGGAAGAGCTCGCACAACGTCATCGCCGAATTCACGACGAAGCTATCGCCAAGGCGAAAGCCGCTGGCTGGCGGGGTGAATTCGAAACCGAAGACGATGCGTAAATTCATAACCAGTAGAAGGGTCTGTCATGTCTAGCACAACGGTCGATTCCAAGCAGTACGTTATCAAGAACGAGCCCTATTACGAGCCTGTCGGGAGTGAAGTGATACTCTACGAGGCGGCGTATAACGCACGCATGCCGATGATGCTCAAGGGGCCGACAGGTTGCGGAAAATCCCGCTTTGTCGAGTACATGGCGTGGAAGCTGAAGCGGCCGCTGATCACTGTTGCCTGCAATGAAGACATGACCGCCTCCGATCTGGTGGGTCGCTTCCTGCTGGATAAAGACGGCACCAAGTGGCAGGACGGTCCTCTGGCCACCGCCGCACGCATCGGCGCCATCTGTTATCTCGACGAGGTGGTGGAAGCACGCCAGGACACCACCGTGGTGATTCATCCCCTCACCGACCACCGCCGTACCCTGCCGCTGGATAAGAAAGGTGAACTGATCGAGGCTCACCCCGATTTCCAACTGGTGATCTCCTATAACCCCGGTTACCAGAGTCTGATGAAGGACCTGAAACAATCGACCAAGCAGCGTTTCGGCGCCATGAACTTCGATTATCCAGAGCAGGCCAAGGAAACCGCAATCGTTGCTAAAGAGTCGGGTGTCGATGAAGCGACCGCCGGCAAACTGGTGCAGATCGCTCAGCGCGCCCGCAACCTGAAAGGTCATGGCCTGGATGAAGGTATCTCCACCCGCCTGCTG
>JBFFNE010000172.1:0-1902 GCA_041563315.1 Thiohalomonadaceae bacterium | reverse complement strand
GTGAGCGCTGGAACAGGTAGTCGCCGGTGAAGGCCTCGCTCAGTGGTTCCGGGCCGAGGTTGGCGATGAGTTCGTGGTGCTGGGGGTCGTCTTTCGTCCAGAGCACACAGCCGAAGCGGCGTGGATCGGTGAGGCGCAGTGCTTTGCCATGATTAAAAAGAATATCCAGATGATCGTGTTTCTCGGCGGGAAGCGCCCTGTCGATAATGCGCAGGTTACCGGACATGCCAAGGTGCAGGATTAGGGTACCGTGGTCGAACGCTATAAGCAGATACTTTGCTCGGCGGGAAACGGATTTGACCTTGTGACCGACGAGCTTTGTCTTGAGTCCGCGCGGAACCGGCCAGCGCAGTTGGTGGTGGCGTACGATGACGTCCTCGATCTGCTTGTTTTTTATGTGGGGCTCGATGCCGCGGCGGGTGGTTTCGACTTCGGGGAGTTCGGGCATGGGGATGGTTCTGCTTTGTGTTCTGTAGGAGGGGACCAGTTTACAGGGTTCTTGGCGTGTCGAGGTAAGGGGGGGCTGAGGCGACAGATGGATTTATGGAGCTAATGCGGGGGTGAAAACCCCGCACCCAGTTACCCCTCGCGTCAGCGACACAAAACCTATTCATTACTCGCCGCCTCCTCTAAAGGCTGCAACGTCAACAACTCCTCCCCACTGCTCTCCGCCAGATGATACTGAATTCCCAGCTTCGGCCGCGCAAGCACCAGGTCGGGACTGCGGGCAGTAAGCAGGAATGTGATCGGTCCTCCCTCGCCCTTGGGCTCGATAGTGATGATCTCGCCTTCCTTGTCGTCGTACGGCTTGACCTGCACGGCACTGGCCAGTTTCCAGGCGTCGATGAGGCGGGTGACCTGGTCGACAGAGAATGACACCGGCTTGGGTTCAACCTGCCAGCGCTCCTCTTGCCAGCGGACGGTCAGGCCCGGCAGGGATAGTGCAGCTAAGGAGATTCCCGGCGGGAGCAGCGCTTGACGGATGAAGGTGGTGAAGCTGCCGATGAGGTGGTAGTAGAGGGTGTCGTTGATCAGGTGTACCTGGTCATCTATCAGGACATAGCGGCGCTGGTCGAGCGGAGTATTGTGGCCGAAGGCGAGTTTAATCTTGTCGTTGAGCGTGAGGGTGGCTTGCGGTAAATCCAGGCCGTATTGGGCGAGGCGCTTACTGTCAGCGGGGAAGCCGCCGAAGCTTTTCTGTTCGGTAATGCGCAGCAGTGAGCTGATGCGAAAGTTGCTGGCACCGATGGCCATGGGAGCAGTGAGGTTCCAGTTTCCGTTCTCATCACGGTGCAGAGCTACCGTCTCCTGTCCCTGCCGTTCGATGCGAATCGTATTCACCGCTTCACGGTCAAGATCGAGCAGGTGCGGCTGTTCTTGTGGCACCTGGATGCCGGGCTCATAGACTACCAGCAATGTCAGGATGCCGATGAGCAGCAGCAAGCCGAAGTTGAGGAGGTTTCGTTTACTCATTGCCAACACCATAAGTCGAAAGACGAACCGGATTATTACCCACTATACCGTGCGGTTTTCTCTTTAAGTTTAAATTTATCGTGACCGCCGCCGCCACCAGATGGTGATGCCGCTGCCGAGCAGCAGGCCGGGGATCACCAGCAGGAAACCGAAACCAATCACCAATGATAGGGTAGGAGTGATCTCCAGCTGGGTATCGGGTGCGGTGCGCGGTGCGATGGTGATGAAGCTGTCGTCGTGACTGAGCCAGTTGAGCAGGCGATCGCCGAGCTCCTGATTGGCGCCGTTGCCGATGTAGCTGTTGGTGAGAAAGTCGCCGTCACCGATCACAGCGATGCGCTGGGTGTGAGTGGGCTGTTCTTCGTCTTCCTCGTTCTCGTCTCCAATATCGCGGGTGAGCAGCATGCCGATGGTGAGTGGGCCGAAGAT
>JBFFNE010000171.1:0-2051 GCA_041563315.1 Thiohalomonadaceae bacterium | reverse complement strand
GCATTGTGTCCTTTGTGGCAGCCCGGGCCATGGTGGTATCGACCTCTGTCTTGGCTGCCAGGGTGAATTGCCATGGAATAGCATGGCTTGCCTCTGTTGCGGCTCCGCGATGGAGATCGCCGGTACAATCTGCGGCCCCTGTCAGCGCAGGCCACCTTCGTTCAGCTCTAGCCACATTCCCTTTCGCTACGAATCCCCGCTGAATTATCTGTTGCCAAAGATGAAGTTTCAGCAAAAGCTTTATCTGGTGCCATTGCTCGCACAGCTGATGGCTGAGGGTATCCTGCAGCGTGATGAGCCTCTCCCCGAGGTGTTGCTGCCGGTACCCCTGCATGCGGTGCGAATGCGCGAGCGTGGATACAACCAGGCGCTTGAGTTGGCCCGGCCACTGGCACGGCAGCTGCAGATACCCCTCGCGCAGGGCTTGTGCCTGCGTCAGCGCGAAACGCAGGCGCAGACCTCACTGACCGGCGCCGAGCGACGACGCAACCTGCGTGGGGCCTTTGCGGTGAGGCCGGGTGAGGTACCGCAACATGTGGCCATTGTGGATGATGTGGTCACCACCGGCGCCACCGTCGAGGAGCTGGCACGCACTCTGCTCCGCGCGGGAGTGGAAACGGTGGAGGTGTGGGCTTGTGCCCGGGCGGGGAAGTGAAGGGTGGCGTTAGGAGGTCTGCGGGCAGGCGAGCCGGGTAACCGCTGGCGAATGGATTACACCAGGTGCGCTTTCAGCAAGGCTACCGCGTGTGCCACCCCTGTCGCCGCTCGCGGTTCAGGTCGCGGCGTCTGCCACAGGCGTTGCAGGTGTGGTAGGAAGGTGCCTTCCTCGAGTTCCGTACGCGGTAACGCCTCGCAAGGGATCTGTGTCTCCAGCCACGACACCAGCCAGGGCTCCTCCGGCCAGTTAATCCGTGGGACATAGAGTACCGGCACACCGGCACAGGCCGCCTCGGCGAAGGTACCGTAGCCGGGTTTGGTAATCACCGCATCGCAGGAGGCCAGCACATCAGCAAAGGGCATACCCATCTCCTCCAGTATCAATGTATCGCTGCGTCGCACGTGCCAGTCGCGCTGCATCACAAAGCGTACCCCGGGGAGTTCGGGCCACTGTTCCATGGGTGGCCGAAAGGTGATGCCTCCCATCACCACCACCACCAGCCGCTCCGCCGCATCAAGCCCGCACTGCGCATTGATGGCGTCACGGCGCGAGGTGCCCACCAGCGCCAGCGGCCCGATATCGTGCCGGTTGTCCAACGCAGGCATCGGCATTGCCGGTGTAGCGCGCAGAAAAACCGCCGCGCTGTTGTAGGCGCTAAGCATTTGCTCGTGGATCGTCCTGGCCTCGGGCAGGTCATGGGTATAGTAGTCATAGATATCGGCCCAGTTGAGACAGCACATGGCCACGGCAGGAATACCGGCTCTTGCCGCTGCGGCCAGCGTGAGATAGGGAATATCGGCCAGAACCAGGTCAGGCGCCGTTTGCTCCAGCTCACGCGCTGCCCTATCCACTCGTGGTTCCCAGTCCGCATGAAAGGCTGCATAGCGTGCTGCACTGGCTTTCACATCGACCGCCAGCGCATTGTGCATCACCATGCCAAAATCATCCGCCACCGGCTGATGAACGAAAGGCCCGGCAATGCGTTGCTCCAGGACCTCACGCGGCAGGTCGCAACGGACTGTCAGTTGCAGATCGGGTACTGCCTCACGAAGGGCATTCAACACCGGCGCGGTTTGTGCCAGGTGGCCGTACCCGTGGGCGGAGATGGCGGCGAGAAGATGGGGCATGGGTGAATTGTAACTGAGTGGAACGACTATCGTGTTTTGGCGATAAGAAAAAAAGATAAAGTTGAGCTGGCCCCACATATTACCTAAAGGCAAAAGCATGGGGAGCGATCCGATGGCCGAGTATCTTAACTACGCCCTTGTAAACGACGCAAAACATTGGAGGAATGCTCTCAGCTTTTGTGTCGCACTTTAAACTTGATACTAGATAAATTCGCGGAGATCCCCCAGGGTCGAGCCATCCGGACGATGGGCCAATTCGATCTGGT
>JBFFNE010000170.1:0-2131 GCA_041563315.1 Thiohalomonadaceae bacterium | reverse complement strand
CAGCACCACCACGATGTCCTGCACGATGAGAAATCCCACCGCGATCCGTCCGTGCAGGGCGTCCACCTCCCGTTTGTCCGAGAGCAGCTTAACGATGATGATAGTGCTGGAGAAGGTGAGCGCCACCGCCACATAGATGGCCGCCACGTGAGACATGCCAAGCAGCAGCGCGATGAGATAACCCACCACCGAGGTGAAGAGCACCTGCCCCAAACCCGAGGCAAGGGCCACCGGGCCGACGGTGCGGATGATGTGTAAGTCGAGCTTGAGCCCGACCACAAACAACAGCAGCGCAATACCGAGGCTGGCGAACAGCGCGATCTCGCTGCTGTGACTTACCATGCCAAGGCCCGAAGGGCCGACAAGGATACCCACCGCGATAAAGGCGACGATCAGCGGCTGGCGCAGCAGCCGGGCAAGCAGGCCGCCAATTGTTGCCAGGCCCAGGATCGCCGCAATCTGGATGAAGACACTGTCAAACATGGCGATCGTTATGCTCCATTTTCTTCTTGTGCAGGCAGAAAGACATCAACACCCATAACCGGGTTCGTCACTGCTTCATACTTAGCGGCCTTGGAGTCACTCTAGCAGTCGCTCCCTGCAGACTCAAACGAAGGGGGGAAAGCCTGAGTGCTAGGCTGGTAGGCTAGAATCTATCCGTGTTTTTGTGTGGCTCTTGTAGGCCGGATGGCCAGCACCACACTTTCCGCGCAGAAAAGATAGGAGTCGAAGAGCTCCTCGCCGGATATTCTTACTTCGGAGACGAAGCCGAGTTCCATGTGTGGATTCTCCATTGATGCAATAAGGTCATCCTATGATCCGATTCTACATTCAGCATCTGACCGGAAGGAGAATAAGTGTGTGTAAGGATCCCCCGGGAGAGGATGAACGAGATGTGCAGGAAAGGGAGGAGCGCGAGCGGGTCATTGTGCACCCCCTCGAATGATCACATTCTCGACCGGGCGCCGCAGCGATTTCGGCATCGCCTTGCCTCGACCGAACCGCACCACCAGTTCGGGGCGTCCGCCGCCGAGTACCATCGCCCTGGCGAACTCTGGACGGACGGTTGCCTCCTCCACCGGCTGGTTGATGAAGGCGTTGTGAATGCCGAGGGCGGTGGCCTGCAACGCGAAGCGCTGATAGCACCTGCCTGCTTCCACCCAGTGCGCCAGGTCATTGACCTCGGAGACGAATACGGCGATCCCGGCAGAGCTGCGGATCTGGCGGGCAATCTTGTCATTCTCCGATTTCGCTCGAAGCATGACGCGCAGCAAATACTTTCCCAGCCAGCGTGGGGCCGGGGGATTGCCGGTCACCCGGGCGGACAAGCCGTCTCCGGTCGCGATCGCTTCGCTGTCACTGAAGCGAATCCAGGCCTCGAGCTCACTCCTGAAAGCGGGATTGCCAAGCTGCAGGGTGTTGCCCCGAATGGCATACTCAAGGACCCTTTCGATGGCATCGCGCTCAGTTAGCAAGACAACCTTTACCTCGTTCCCGGTGCCGGCTGCCTCGAGCATCCCCAACTCCGCACTGGCAACTGGCGTACCGTCGTAGTCGCTGCGCGTGCACTGGCGAAAGACGATGGCGTCAAACAGTGGCGATTGCTCTGCCTCGCACGGTTCAAGGTTAATAATGACCTTGCCGTTACCTTCATCACTGAAATCGACCTCGCCCGACAGGCCAAACGTCCGGGCTGCCAGGCTCAGGTTCTCCGCAGCGCATCCCAGTGAAACATACAGGTGATGATCGTCCGGATCGACTGCCGGCGTGCGCCGCGACAGGTCGGGAAGGATGCTAATGGAGCGCTTGTCCACCTGGAACCGCCAGCATTGCGTATTGTGACCTGAGGGGGCGAGGGTCGCATAGCGGATGAGCTCTTTGAGCAACGCTGCATCATCCTGTATCGAAGAATCAGTGTGGTGCCAGATGTTCTTGACCGCTTCGTCATAGTTCATAGCGTATCACTCACTATCACTTGCTGATTACATATAGATAAAACTGGAGAATCCGGGACGGCTCTCTTCTGGCGCCCAAATGCAAGATAAGAAGCATAGCTGACACGGTGTGATAGATGAGCAAATAAACAGGAAGCAAATAAACAGGACACCCATCCCAAACTTGCCAGCCACGT
>JBFFNE010000169.1:0-2155 GCA_041563315.1 Thiohalomonadaceae bacterium | reverse complement strand
GGCATCACTGCAAACTTCGGGTCAAGGTTCAGGCAAGCGCCGGGCGATATCGACCCAGCAGCGCCTCCAGACGACCCATATCGAGCTGTTGTTCCATCATGTCGGCAAGGCGATTGAGCTCCCGCTCACGTAGTGCGGCGTAGTCGATCCCCTTGGCCTTCATGAGTCCTGCCCAGCGCAGTAGGGCACCTGTAGCGTCGGGGTTGTCGAACAGGCCGTGCAGGTAGCTACCGAGCACCTGGTTGTCATCACTGACGGCACCATCCGTTGTGCCGGCAAGCTGCACCAGCGGGCGTTCAAGCGCCTCACCATGGCTGATGCCCATATGGATTTCATAGCCCTCGACTGTGGCTCCCTCAAGCGTCAGCTGTCCGCATACGCGGGTCAACTGTTTCTCCTCGTGCAGGGTGGTTTCCATCGCCAGCCATCCCAGCCCCTTGCTGCTGCCAGCCACATCTTCCAGTCCAAGTGGGTCGTGGATAACCGTACCCAGCATCTGATAGCCACCGCAAATGCCGATCACCTTGCCACCGTAGCGCAGGTGGCGGCGGATGGTCTCTTCCCAGCCGTTTTCCCGCAGCCACTCAAGGTCGGCGCGCACGTTCTTGCTGCCGGGCAGGATGATGAGGTCTGCCGGTGGTGGTGCGTTGCCTGTGCCGACAAAGTGCAGGTCGAGACCCGGATGCAGGCGCAATGGATCGAAGTCAGTGTGGTTGCTGATACGGGGCAGCACCGGGACGATGATCTGAAATTTTTCCTGGTCGGCCTGAATGTTATCGCGTGGTACAGCATCCTCCGCCTCGAGGTGGAGATCATGTAGGTAGGGCAACACGCCGAACACCGGCTTGCTGGCATACCGTTCCAGCCAGTCGAGGCCAGGCTGCAACAGCGCGATGTCGCCACGGAAGCGGTTGATGATGAAACCGGCCACCCGTGCCCGCTCACTGTCGGAAAGTAGTGCCAGGGTACCGACGATCTGGGCGAATACGCCGCCCTTGTCGATATCGGCCACCAGGATCACCGGACAGTCCACCGCCTCGGCAAAACCCATGTTGGCGATGTCCCCCTCGCGCAGGTTCACCTCCGCCGGGCTGCCGGCCCCTTCCACCATAACGACCTCGTACTGCTCGCTAAGCCGGTTGTGGGACTCGAGCACCGCGGCCATTGCCGTGCGCTTGTAGTGGTGGTAGTCCTGCGCCTGCATCTGCGCCAGCGCCTTGCCGTGGATGATCACCTGCGCGCCCATGTCGCTGGAGGGCTTAAGCAGCACCGGGTTCATGTCGGTGTGCGGCTCCAGTCCCGCGGCTTGGGCCTGCACCGCCTGGGCCCGGCCGATCTCGCCGCCGTCACTGGTGACCGCACTGTTAAGCGCCATGTTCTGTGGCTTGAACGGCACCACCCGAATGCCGCGGCGGTACAGCAGGCGGCACAGCCCGGCGACAACGGTGCTCTTGCCCGCGTCGGAAGCGGTGCCCTGGATCATAAGAGTTTTATTCATGGACGGGGATCCTAGCCTGAATACCGGGGCAGGGGAATGTAAAAAGATCGCAACACAAAGGTACAAGACGCAAGAAAAACGACACAAGGTTTAAAGGCTTCTGGCTCAAGTTCTTGCCTCATGTAACGGAGTCTCCATCGCAACAGCAGTTACTCCGCACCTTGTACAGCTCAAGCCTCATTCTTCTTTGCGACCTTTGCGACTTTGCGTTGAAGCTTTTCAATTTAAGGCATAATACGGCCTCATTCTTGAACTGCAGGTTTTCATGACCACGGCGATTGTCATCTTTTTGGCGGTGTTGTTGGATCTCTGGCTCGGCGAGCCGCGGCGTTTTCACCCGCTGGCGGCTTTTGGCCGCCTGGCGCAGCGCATCGAGGCGGCGCTCATCGGCTCCCCGGAGAACAACCAGCCAATTCGTGGCGTGCTGGCGTTGGCGTTGGCGGTGCTGCCCTGGGTGCTGCTGGTCTGGTGGCTCTCGTCGCTGCCGGGGTTGGCGCTGCCGGTTTCGGTGTTGCTGCTCTATCTTGCCATCGGCGGGAGCTCTCTGGCACAGCACGGCCGGGCGGTGGCCGAGGCACTGGCGGCGGGCGATCTGGCGCTGGCACGCGAGCGGGTCGGCTGGATAGTCAGCCGCGATACCGCCACGCTGGATGAGGC
>JBFFNE010000168.1:0-2288 GCA_041563315.1 Thiohalomonadaceae bacterium | reverse complement strand
TTGACAAGGTGAAGGAGTATGCGGGGGTGGCCCACTGGCCAACCCGGATGGTGGACGCTCACCAGAGTGTGACCCAGCCCCAGGCGAAGTTGGTCATTGCCGGCGCGCTACGCGGGAGTCAGGGTGTGTCGCCGGAGGAGGCCGAGGATGACCAGCAGCTGCTGGTGCCCTACGACCCGGCGCTCATCAACAATCCAGAGGCGATGATCGCCACGCTTTCCCATCAGCTGGCCCATTACCTGGCCACTCTGGCGAAACAGCCGCCTCCGGGTGGTGAGGAGAACTGGGGTCAGGTGACAGAGGTGTTGGCGGTGTTTCTCGGCTTCGGTCTGATGTTCGCCAATAGCGCCTTTAATGTGCGCATCCCCCGTTGTGGCCGTTGTGCGCCACAACCGGTGGATCGGCAGAGCTTCCTCTCCCAGTATGACAGCACTTACGCGCTGGCGATTTTTAGTGTGCTAAAGGGGATCCACAACCGGGCGGTACTGCCGCACTTGAAGGGTTCGCTGCGTGGATTTTATAAAAAGGCGGTGAAGGAGGTTCTGGCCAACGATGTTGAGCTGACGCGTTTGCGGCAGCGCATTAACCGTTGATCATCCATGCGGCAGCCGTTACAGCCTGTTTGTGGCTCAGCGTTCGAAGCGTTCAACCAGTTTCTCCAGCTGCTGGGCGACGGCGTCCCATACACCCATCGGGCCGCTTTTGATGATCTCCTCCTTGCGCCAGTTCTCCGTTGACGAAAGTTTGAGCTCCTCGTAAAGGGTGGCAAGTTTTTCACGGTTGCGTCTCGCCTCTTCCAGTGCTGACTGGCTCTCTTCGGCCGCTTCGCCTTCATTGAGTCCTTGTTGTGCACGCTCCATCAGTTCATCGATGTGCTGGATGCGTGACTGGTATTCACGGATGTGTTGTTCGATAAGCTGGTTTTGAGAAGTCATCTCTTTATCCTCGCGAATTCAGGCCGGTAATGAAACAAATTTAGCCGTCGCCGGAGGTTATTCAATGATGCTGCTTGTATCGGCCTGGGCGAGGATCGCTTTGGCGTCTTGGCAGTGATCACAGCGGGTGACGAAGGTCTTCTTGCTGACGGGCCGCATGCGCTCGCTCAGCCGTTTGAAGGGACGCTTGAGGCGCTGGTCGTAGAAGACGGAGTAGGCCATTACCCTGCGTACATACTCCCTGGTTTCATCGAATGGGATGGTATCGACCCAGATATCCGCATCCAGTTCACCCTGCCTGGGGGTCCATTGCCTGATCCGGTGCGGACCGGCGTTGTAGGCGGCGGTGGCAAGGACCGGATTATTGCCGAACTCCCTGAGTGTTTGATACAGGTAGTAGCTGCCGAAGTGAATGTTGGTTTCAGGCTTGAGAAGTTGCCTTGAGTTGAAGTGAGACAGTTGCAGCTGGCTGGCGATTTCCTGGCCGGTTTGCGGCATGACTTGCATTAGTCCGACGGCACCGACGTGTGATTTCACAAACGGCATCATCGCGCTCTCCTGCCGCACCACGGCATAGACCCAGGCAGGGTCAATGGCGCGGCGTTTGGCTTCCTTGAAGACGGTTTTGTTGAAGCCCAGGGGGAAGCGGATGTTGAGGTCGTCGAAATAGTCGGCCCTGGCCAGGGTCAGCAGGGCGCGGTCTTCCCAGCCCCATGCGTCGGCCAGCTTGCCCGCGGCCAGCAACTCTTCATGCTCCATCTTGGCGATAGCATCGGTCCATTCGCGCCGTGCAGCACCGACCAGGCCGAGGTCATACAGCTCCTGGGCACGGATGATGTCGGGACGTTTGGCGACACGCTCCAGAACGCTGAAGTCGACGTCCAGTGGGGCGTGATTGAGGTTATAGGGTAGGTTTAACCGGTCGGCGGCAAGAAATCCGTAATAGCTGCGCTCCTTGCTGACAAAGTTGAAGAAGTGATTCGACGCCTCGGGAAATCCCATGTTTTCGAAGATGCGCCCGCGCCAGTAAAGTGCCTTGCTGGAGTTGTTTTCGCCATCAGGCATGATGTCGAGCCAGGTCAGGGCGCTGCTCCAGTTCTCGGTGCGCAGGGCGACACGAAGTGCGTGGTTACACACCTCAAGGTCGCGATCCTCGGCGGGGAGTTGCGCAAACCACTGCAGCGCGCGGGCATCGTTTGTATAGGTATGGCCGATGCCGATTGCGCGTGCAAGACCATTACGCTGATCAGGCGTAAAGGTGTATTTCGGTTCAATCTCTGTCCATAAGGCGGTGGTGCCAATGGGAGCCCGAAGCGCACGATATTGCAGCGTGTGGAAGATGATCATGCGGTT
>JBFFNE010000167.1:0-2308 GCA_041563315.1 Thiohalomonadaceae bacterium | reverse complement strand
TTTTTTTCCCGTGCGGCGCAGTCGAGGATCACAGGCATTTCAGGGGAAGTGGGAGCCAGTTTGAGCGCTCGGCTTTATCGCCTCGCAAATTGCGCGATCGGCCAGAAATGGCGAGGAGCTCCGGGCAACGCCTAGCGGCAAGCCTTCGGGAGATGATTTTTAGGTGCGTTGCCAAAACAAAAGTAATTCACCCTGCGGGGGCGAAATCCCCGCATTCGGTCCATCGGTCGCAAAGCGACAACAATTATCCCCAATTGCCGACAAGCGGCATCCCGTCCGCACTGAACGGGAAAGTGTCGAGTTGCTGATAAAGTGTGGTCACACTGTCGTCAGTGATGGTCGGCAACAAACGCTGGGTAAAATCGCGATAATTGGGGTGGGTAATGACAGCCGCTTGCGATTCGGCATGGGCGAGCAACAGACGCCACATAAAGCGGTATTTTGCCCCCTCGGTCGTGGCATGGGCGGCCTGGACCTGACGCACGCCCGGGATATCACTCAACAGACGACGCCCCCTGGAAAGCACCATCTGCACATCGGTGATATCGGCCCTGGCCACATCAAACAGGGTGAGCTGTTCGGCAGGCGCCCAGCCACGGCAGCGCGAGAGCACTTCGGCAGCGCGACCGGCGCTGCCCCAGCGGCGCATACACTGTTCGGCCTCGGCAGAGATCGCCTCACGCACGCCGGCGGTCAGCTCGGCATACCCCTGTACCGATTTGCTCTGGCTTTGAACACTTTGCACCGCCAGCTCAGAAAGTGCCGTGTGATAGTTGATCTTGGCGACGCCACCGGTCACAAGGCGGTGGTATTGGTCCTCACTCAGACCGCTGCCACCGTGAATGACCAGCGGAATACCGAGGACCTCGTTGATATGACGTAACCGCTGATAATCCAGGCGCGGCTTGCCCTTGAGTTTGCCATGCACCGTGCCGATAGAGACGGCGAGAAAATCGACACCGGTGTGATGGACAAAGCCGCGGGCCGTGTCCACGGTGGTAAAACTCAGGGCCTCAGCCTGGCTCTCCTCACTGTCGGCCTCTGGCACATATCCAAGCTCCGCCTCCACTGGCACACCGCAGGCATGGGCCATTTCCACCACTTGGCGGGTGAGTTTGAGGTTATCCTCCAGAGCACAGTGCGAGGCATCAATCATCACGCCGTTGCAGCCAAGCCCTATCGCTTTCTGCACCATTGGTGCACTGCTGCCGTGATCGAAATGGATCGCCACCGGTACCTCGGCCTGCTGCGCCGCCGCCTCCACCGCGGGCATCAGATAACGGATGTCGTAGCGCGAAAAATGCGGCTCGGAGAGACCGAGAATCACCGGGGCGCGGACTCGTTCGGCGGCCTGCAGGACCCCCTCGAGAAAATCGAGACTCAGGATGTTGAATGAGCCGACCGCATAAGCGTTATCATAGGCATGGCGAAGCATGTCCTGCATATGTACGAGTGCCATTGTCTATCTCTCTATTCGCTGTCGGTGGCCCGTTCTCGTTCAACGAACGGCGTCATGTTTGCCAGTTGTTCGCCGAAGAACGGTAAACCGTGTTCAATGATGTAGCGGCGCATGCCTTCGGGCAGATACCACACGGGAAGTTCCAGGCTCACCGCCTTGCTATGACGCTCAATCAGCGCCAGCGCCTCCTGCTTGCTGTACCGGGCCCGGGTGGCGAACTTGCCTGCGCCCCCCTCCACCTTCCAGTTCCCTTTGGTGCGCACCGCATGCAGCCAGGGACGGCGCGTATCGAAGGCCCCTAGTCCTACTTCGGCTCCCCAGGGTTTTGCCAGCCGGTTAAGGATGCGAGGCAGCTCATCGTCATAGAGCCGACGTAGCGGCGTAAGCACCTTCTCGTAGCGCAGCTCATGCACTGCCGCATCGGTCCAGGCAATGCCGTCCAGCCCGCTCTCCACCACGTGTAATAACATCAACTTAAGCGCCAACGATGGCCACTCCCGGCGAAACGGCGCCAGCGGGATGCCGCGGCGCAATCCGTCACGGGCAACAGCCTGCAGCCAGTCACTCTGTAGCTCTTCGATAAACAACACCCGACGACCATCCCGCGTGCAACGCACCTTGCTGCGAATGTGCAATAAAATGTTTCGCTCGTAGAAGTGGCCGGTGAAGTGTGATTGGTGGTAATCGGGCAATGTCACCAGCCACTCGCGGTAGTCCTCTCCCCCGTGCAGGGTCATGTATTCGTACTGCGCACGATAGTCCAAATCGCAGCGCGCGCGATGATTGCGCACGGCATTGAGTTCGGCCACCTGCATCGCCTCCTGCCGTGTGTGAAACAGCACGCATGAT
>JBFFNE010000166.1:0-2342 GCA_041563315.1 Thiohalomonadaceae bacterium | reverse complement strand
CTTGCCATTGAGGTGTAATCCATCCCCATCACCGAATCAGCAAAACTGCGCAAGCGCTCGATATAAGACGTTCCTAGCTCCCCAGACTCGGCGCTAACCCCCATCAGTAAAACACTCGATGGAGCTGAGCCACTCACTGCAGTCTCCGAGTACTTCACTGCAGCCGCATCGTTATCGACGGCTGCCGCGGTGGTAACCCCGGTATAGGTTACGGGGGAGACGGAGACCTCATCACTGCCGCTGCCGCCACAGGCACTTAGCAGCAGCGAGCAGCCAGCTACCGCCCCGAAAAATAGTGTGTTAGGCCCTTTTCTCTTCAGTGTCATCGTACTTCCTCCATGTAATATCATTGTACATTGGACAGTTGATTCCGTCAGGAAAATGTGCACTCAGTCACAGATTTACCATTTCACTTACACCAACTGGTTGAGATTGAAGATCGGCAGCAAAATGGCTAGCACGATTAACAGCACCACCCCCCCCATCACCAGGATCAGCAACGGTTCGAACATGCCCATTACCGCCGCGATCACCGTCTCCAGCTCGCGCTCCTGATTGTCGGCGGCGCGCTCCAGCATGGTCTCCAGTTTGCCGCTGGACTCACCACTGGCGATTAGGTGCAGGGTCATCGGAGGAAAGTAACGGCTATGTTCCAGCGCCCGAGCAATGTTGCTCCCCTCGCGCACCCGATCGGATGCCTGTTGCACCGCCTCGCGCATCGGCAGGTTGCTCATCACCTCCGCCGAGATACGCATGGCATCAAGCACCGGCACCCCACTGGCGCTGAGGATGCTGAAGGTACGGGAGAAGCGTGAGGCATTGAGACCGCGCACCAGGCGCCCTATCAATGGCAAGCGCATCACCTTGAGGTGCCAGCGAAACAGCATGGCGGGATTGCGCAGCAGGTAGCTGAAAAGCCCTCCCCCCAGCACCAGCAATACCAACAACCCCAGGCCGTAATGGCGCAGAAAGTCACTGACGGCGATGAGCCCGCGTGTCAGCGGCGGCAGCTCCTGCCCGATATTGTCGAAGACCTTGACCACTTCCGGCACCACATAGGTGAGTAGGGCGATGGTAACGAAGATGGCGATCACAGTGAGGATGGTGGGGTAGAACAGTGCCAGCATGATCTTCTGTCGCATCTGCTGGCGTTTTTCGGTGTAGTCGGCGAGCCGTTCGAGGACGATCTCCAGGTGGCCGGACATCTCCCCGGCGGCGACGGTGGTGCGATAGAGCTCGGGAAAGATCTGCGGGAAATCACTCAAGGCATCAGCCAGGGTGTGCCCTTCCATCACCTTGGCGCGCACCGCCAGCAACATGCTTTGCAAGCGCGCCCGCTCACTCTGGCGGGCTACCGTCTGTAACGCCTCTTCCAGCGGCAGTGCGGCACGCACCAGTGTGGACAGCTGACGTGTCAGCAGCGCCAGCTCGGTGGCGCTGACGCCGCTTTTAAGCTGCAATCCACCGCGGCTACGCGACTCGCGCTGCGCCACCGCTTCGACGTTAAGCGGGGTCATCCCCTTGTCGCGCAGTTGCTGACGCACCTGCCGGGCGGTGTCTCCCTCGAGCACTCCCTTGCGCTCCTTGCCCCGGGCGTCCAGTGCGCTGTATTCAAATGCTCCCATCGCGCCGCCTCCGCCTATTTACCCTGGCTGACCCGCAGCACCTCTTCGAGCGAGGTCTCCCCGGCCAGTACGCGGCGAAACCCATCGCTGCGGATCCCAGCGGTGCTCTTACGCGCCTGGATCTCCAGCTCATGCTCGCCGCTGCCGTCATGGATCATCGTGCGCAAGGTGCTGTCGACCTCGACCAGCTCGTAGATCCCGGTACGCCCTTTGTAACCCATGTGGTTGCAATGGCTGCAGCCGGCGCCGGGACGATACAGCATCGGCGGGTTGTCGGCAGGCAGCCCCATCAGTTCACAATCGGTCGCATTGGCCTGATAGGCCTCGCGGCACTCGGGACACAGCAGGCGCACCAGGCGCTGGGCGACCACGCCGAGGAGGCTGGAAGAGAGCAGGAAGGGCTCGACCCCCATATCGCGCAGGCGGGTGACCGCGCCGACGGCGGTGTTAGTGTGCAGGGTGGATAGCACGAGATGGCCGGTCAGACTGGCCTGTACCGCGATCTCGGCGGTCTCCAGATCGCGGATCTCACCGACCATCACCACATCCGGGTCCTGACGCAGGATGGCGCGCAGACCGCGGGCGAAGCTCATGTCCACCTTGGTGTTGACCTGGGTCTGGCCGATACCGTCGAGGTAATACTCGATCGGGTCCTCGACGGTCAGGATATTGCGCTTGTTGTCATTGAGGCGGCTCAGCGCGGCATACAGCGAGGTG
>JBFFNE010000165.1:0-2445 GCA_041563315.1 Thiohalomonadaceae bacterium | reverse complement strand
TGCCGTTGGCGACAACGTACTTCCCGTCCGGAGTGACATTGATGCCATGCGGACTCTTCGGCACCGGGACATACAGTGTCAGGTCAGAGCCATGCTTCCCATCCAGTACAGGGACTTTTGAGGTCCCCAATGTGGTGTGCTCACCCGCCTTGATCGCCGCCTCGATGCGGGGGATATTGAAAATCACGACCCAGTCACGTTCTTTGCGCATGGTGTCGCTCAGCAGGAATCCCTCTTCGGAGTTATAACAGGTGGATATCGCGTACTTGCCGCTGTAATCGGCATCCGTGTTGTCCAGATTGCCGTCCACGATAACCTGAAAGGCCGTCTCCATCTTTTCGGCATCGATACCGTTGAACATGGTGTAGTACTGCTTGTTATCCTCCATGTTGCTGCCGTCATTGGGGTGAGGCATGCGAAACTCGGCATTGGCATAGAGGTACTTGGTATACGGTGCTTTCTGTGGTCGCATGCCGTGAATGGCCTGTACATTGGGAATATTCGCGATCTTGTCTGTCTTCATGACATCGCAACGGATCCGTGCCACCCTGGTGTTGGCCTTGTCGTTGATAAAGATGTATTTTCCGTCGAACGTTCCATCCCTGTAGCTCAGGTGCGGATGGTGGGTGTCTCCGTTTAACGGTGCGTTGGGACCAAGTATCCGCTTTGATTCGTTCGTCAGACCGTAGCCTGTTGCGCCGTCATAATTGAATACGGGGATCCGCATCAACTCACGCATGGACGGTAGCCCGACAACCCTGACTTCCCCTGACTGCCCGCCACTCCAGAAGCCGTAGTAATCGTCCAGTTCACCTGGACCCACGTCTATGCTCAGGCCGCCTTTCTCTGCCTGTGCCCAGACAGGGTAAGGAGCGAGGCCTGCGGCGACACCGGCAATTCCGGTCGCCGCCAGAAAATTACGCCGTGAAATTCCGGTTTTTCCCTCTTCGTTGCTCATGACACGTTCTCCAATTACTAGACTTGAATTCATTTACGGGACTGTTACTTGCTGTTCCCGCCCTTATCCCTCTCCTCTATTACAGGTATATCTTCCAGGCCCGCTTCTGCACCCAGCTCCTTTTCCATCCAGCGCACCGATTCGCGTGCACGCGTAGCTTTTTCGTGTCGTTTGCGCTTCTGCACCATTGGTGGACAGGTGTACGCATCCCAATAGAGGATTTGACAATCAAGGCAGTAATGGCATTCATTGACATTGATCGCGCCGACATCGTCGATCGCCTGAATATCGCATTCGTGTGCACAGATCTGGCACGGTCTGCCGCACTCTTTATGTCGACGCAGCCAGTTAAAAATCCGTAGCCTTGAAGGTATGGCCAGCGCCGCACCCAAGGGACAAAGATATTTACAGAAAAATTTACAGTTAAACGCCGACACCAAAACCAATCCCCCGGCGTACAAGATGAACGGCCACTCCCTGTCAAATTTCAGGGTAATCGCGGTTTTGAAAGGCTCCACCTCAGCGTAACGCTCGGCAGTGCTAAGGGAGCCCAGTGATATGCCGAAAAGGAGCAACAGGATCACATACTTAAGCGCCCACAATCGCTCATGAACTATTGATGGGAACCTGAATTTAGGTAAGTTCAGCAGGCGTGCGGCCTGATAGGTTAGTTTCTGCAGTGCACCGTAGGGGCATAACCAGCCGCAATAAACCCCACGCCCCCACAGCAAGAGGGTAACCGCGACAAACGACCAGAGAATGAACATGATCGGATCGATCAGGAAGGTTTCCCAACTGAAATCTTTTATTACGGCATTGGTGAAGGTCAGCACATTCACTACCGATAACTGACCCAACATGTACCAGCCGATAACAAACAACGTGTAGAACAAAAACCCTGTACGCAACCAAGTGGTCAGCCGTCGGTATCTCACCAGCCAGTCTTGCAACACCATGATGAGGGTGAGAACAACAAGCCCTATTCCAAGTATCACAATCTGGAACGTTTTTTCCTCCCAGACACTTACCCATAGCGGCCATTCCAGCGCTTCCGAGATATCTTCCGTCCCCGGAACCGGCTCTATGAGATAAGCTTCGGGGGTCTCATAATTGCCGGTGAATGTGGTGAATACGCTGGTCAGAGGGCCGGTGGCCCGGTGCACAAGCAACGACAGAGACCACTCGGCTCCCGGATCAAAGCGGTAATTATTGCGGACTATAAATATCCCCATCTCCTTGAAATCAGGAATCCCTTCGGCATAAACATCGCTCAACCGGTAGTGGTCCAGATCACGAAAATTGATGCTCTCCTCACCCTGACTGAGCTGGATGCGATCGAATATCCCTCCCCGCACATATCCAGACCCTTTGAATGAATAAACCCCGTTGCCCATCACGGCGATGGCATGCTCGCCGGGCTTGAGCTGCGTCAACAGCCAGTTATATTGACTCTCGCCCAGGAGGTTACGACCGATGGTGGGGGGATT
>JBFFNE010000164.1:0-2620 GCA_041563315.1 Thiohalomonadaceae bacterium | reverse complement strand
GCAGCAATGGCCGTGCCATCTGGGTAAAGATGAGGGGGTTGGGAGCTTCAGTACAGGATGGTGTTACAGGAGGCTGCCGTGATTGCACCAACGATGCTCAACTCGGCAGCTCTTTGCCCCTTGAAAGTGCGTGTTGGGGTGTTATAGATCCAGGACAAGTGGCAGGTTGACCTCATCGATCTGGCTCTCATCCAGGTACTCTCGTGCGTACTTCTCGAAGATACGTTCCTTGACGAAGAGTTCGAACAGGTCGGGATCAATATGGCTCTGCTCCTTTAGCCGGTTCAGAATTCTCAGTGTTTCGGACAGTTTTTTACCCTCTTTGTAGGGACGGTCCTTGGCGGTGAGAGCCTCGAAAATATCGGCGATGGCCATGATGCGTGCTTGCACTGACATTTGCTCACGCTTGAGGCCGCGCGGGTAGCCGCTGCCATCCATCTTTTCGTGATGGCCACCGGCAAATTCAGGGACATTCTTCAGATGTTTTGGGAAGGGGAGCGCTTCGAGCATCTTGATGGTGGCGTCGATGTGGTTGTTAATTATGGCGCGCTCTTCGACGGTGAGTGTGCCCTTTTCTACGGAAAGGTTGTAGACCTCATCTGCATTCAGTAGCGGCAGATTCTTTCCATCGGACTGCCAGTGTCGCTCACTTATCTGGGTGATTTTTTGCTTGTCTTCGGGCGACATAGTCTCGCTGCCGAAGTTGCGAGTGCGCAAAAACTGCAGGTCAGTGTCGAGCTGCCGCAGGGTTTCCTGGTAGTCCTGCTCCATTTCCGGTGCCTGAATGTTATCGCCGTTTTCAGCTGCTACGAGTTTTTTCTCTAGCATGGCAATCTTCGCATCGCGCTTGAGCACCTCAAAGCGCGTTGCGACCGTTTCGATGCGATCGTAAATGGTGTGCAGCTTGGTCGATTTGTCGACGACATAGTCAGGGGTGGTGAGTTTGCCACAATCGTGCAACCAGGAGGCAATCTCCAGCTCATAGCGCTCTTCCTCGTTCATCGAGAAATCCTTGAATGCCCCTGCGCTTGCCCGGTTTGCCGCATCGGCCAGCATCATCGTCAGAACCGGTACGCGTTTGCAGTGACTACCGGTGTAGGGGGATTTTTCGTCGATCGCGGTTGCGACCAGCTGGATCAGGGATTCCAGGAGACGCTTCATCTCATCGATGAGGCGCCGATTGGTCAGCGATATGGCAGCCTGTGATGCCAGCGAGCCCGCCAGGCGTTCGGCCTCTTCGCTAAAGGGGATTATCTCACCGTTCAGCTCATCCCTGGCATTCAGCAGCTGCAGTACGCCAATGATGTCACCTTCGTGGTTTTTTAGCGGCATGGTAAGGAAAGAGGTGGAGCGATAACCGGTATTGGCATCAAACTGCTTGGTGCCGGAAAAGTCGAAACCTTCCGCGTCGTAGGCATCGGGGATATTAATGATTTGGTCGTTGAGCACCGAGTTGGTGACGACCATTTGCAGATTCGGTTTACCGTGCGCATCGTAAAGCGGAATCGGTGGGAAGGGGATCGATTTTCCGGTGGTACCTCCCATGGCAAAGTCGAGAGAATCAGTGCGTATAATCTCCATTTTCACCTTATTGTCACTCTGCACCGAGTAGAGAGTGCCTCCGTCAGCATTGGTCAGCTCCTTTGCGCCGAGCAGAATCATTTCCAGCAGCCGCTGGGTATCGTTCTCTGCCGAGAGGGCGATGCCAATCTCGGTGAGTTTTTCGATACGTTCCAATAAGTAGTTGCTGCCGGACATGTGTGGCTCCTGGTATCGACCGGATTTTTTTCTCATTCTAAAGTACTCCGGCATCACCGGAGGATGAGGCCATCACAAAAACTGACAGATCCGGTTGGTGTTCTGCCGAGGCGACCAAGGGCGTATTTTCTGATGATGTGCTTAATGCATCAAGGGGGAAAGCGGTTTATTGTGAGTACCTAAACGCTCATGGAGAATACCCCGATTATTCTGGACGCAGTAAAGTTTAGGGCTGTTCGTGAAAGTTAGGCGAAAATAATGTGTATTGGAATACCTTTGCGAAGGTTTGCTTCGCCGAGGTCGCGGTATGATCGTTCAATCTGGCGTACGACTGATTTTTAGTGCCGGCCCTTTACCTGGCGATGAACTGGCGCACCCACCGGGAGGGCTTCAGGAAATGCGCTCGCCTCTGGCTTGCTCCTCCGCATGATACGAAGAGCGCACCATGGGGCCGGAGGCGACCTTGTCGAAGCCAAGCCTCTTGGCAATCTCTGCATATTCCTGAAATTCCTCTGGTGGGACGTAGCGAATCACCGGCAGGTGGTGGCGGGACGGTGCAAGGTATTGGCCGATGGTGAGGTTATCGCAGCCATGCCCACGCAGGTCATGCAGCACCTCGATGATCTCCTCTTTGGTCTCACCGAGTCCAACCATTAGACCGGATTTGGCCGGCACTTCAGGACAGTGTTGTTTGAAATGGTGGATAAGCTCAAGTGAGCCCATATAGTCAGCACCCGGGCGGGCCTGCTTGTAGAGGCGTGGCACCGTTTCCAGGTTGTGATTAAAGACATCGGGCGGCTCCGCGGCAAGGATTGCCAGAGCCCGTTCTTCGCGGCCCCTGAAGTCGGGTACCAGGCACTCT
>JBFFNE010000163.1:0-2681 GCA_041563315.1 Thiohalomonadaceae bacterium | reverse complement strand
AGGTACTGACCCCTTTAACGGTGTCTGCATGCAATTAAAGGGTGAAGATAGGTCAGTCTCTTCTGCCCCACTTGTTAAGTTATTATAGATACCGTGGTCTGTCCCACATTATTTGTTATTCCCGTGGTCTGTCCCAATATTCCCAAATATTTTTGCTTACATCTCCTGCCTCCGGAACCTCCGCCGGTAATGGGCGGGCGTAACCGAGGTGGACCGAGTGAACAGGCGGCGGAACGATGACACATCCGCATACCCGACGGCATTGGCGATCTGCTCGACGCTTTTACGCGTTTCCTCCAGCATTTCCTTGGCGCATTCCACTCGCAACGCCTGGAGGTAGACGAGCGGCGGCATGCCGGTGACCGCCTGGAAGCGCCGATGCAGCGTCCGGTAACTGACGTGCAGCGCGTCGGACAGTGCATGGGCGGAAAAGCTTGCTGCGAGGTGGCGTTCCATCCACTCGATGGCGGTTTTGATCAAAGGGTCCGGAAAGCTGCGCTGCAGCGCGACGAAAGGGAGCTGGGAGGAGCGCGCCTCGTCTACCAGCATGATGGAGCCTACGCGCCGGGCCAGCGAATTTCCCCCGAGTCGGCGTAGTACGTGCATCGACAGGTCGGTGTGGGCGGTCATCGCGCCGGCGGTAATGAACGCACCGGCGTCCACGAGGGACTTATCAGCGCTGAGGCGCACTGCCGGATAGCGCTCCTCGAAGTCGGCGCGCAGCCACCAGGTGGTGGTTGCCTCACGTCCGTTGAGCAGGCCGCTCTCCGCCAGCACGAAAGTACCGTAGCAACTTGCGGCAACGAGAGTCGTATCGTTGATTGAGCGAAGCCGCTCGATTGTCGGCTGCCATTGCGATGAGAGCGTCTGTATGAGTTCCGGCACCTCGTGTGCGAAAAAGCCGGGTAGAATCACGGCGCCAAAATCATCCAGTCTCTGCGGTAACGGGGCCGTATCGACATTGAGACTCTCTGTCAGCGCCACCGCGCCGCCTTGTGAGGAGAACAGTGTTAAATCGAACGGGTCGTGGGGCTGGAAACGGTTGGCGATCCTGAACAGGTCCAGGGTCGCCGTGACGCTGGAAGGGGTGGCGCCGGGCTCGACTAGCAGAGCGATGGTGGTCATGGCAGTTCTCGCATAGTTTTTGGCGATTCTGCCACTTCCTGCCCTTTTACCCAAGCGTCAAGATCGGGTCTTCTTTATACCGAGGTACTGTCGATGAAAAAACTATTCATGATTCTGGTTCTGTTTCCTTCGCTGCTGTTTGCCGGTGAGCCGCCGCCGACGTTGATGGAGATGGCAGGGGTGTCTGCTGTGCCGGCACCACTCTCCAAGAGCGTGCTAGTGGTGATCGATGCGCAGCGGGAGTATGTGGATGGTGTGCTTCCCCTGGTCGGTATCGACCAGGCGCTGGAAGAGGGAGCCAAGCTGCTGAAACGGGCGCGGGCAGCGAAGATACCGGTGGTACATGTGGTACACCATGGTGCCGGTCAATTATTCAATCCCAACGGACCCTACTTTGCCGTCGCGGCACCACTTGTCCCCGTCAGCGGCGAGGCGGTAATTGAAAAGAAGCTTCCGAATGCCTTTGCCGGCACCGACTTGCAACGCACACTGGCCGCAACCGGGCGCAGACATCTCGTTGTCGTCGGCTTCATGACCCACCTGTGCCTCAGCTCCACCGTCCGTGCAGCGCTGGATCTTGGCTACGCCACAACTGTGGTGAGCTCGGTCACGGCTACGCGCGATCTTCCCGATGGGCAGGGTGGCACCATTCCTGCCAGCGCTGTGCAGAAGGCGAGCCTGGCTGCTCTGGCGGACCGTTTCGCGGTGGTGGTGGACAAGGTGAAAGAGGTTCCGGAGTGAACTGAGATAATGTGAAGTGCAGGTCTTGGATCGTACGTGGTGAAAAATCGGGTCAGTGAACAATATTCGCTAATATTAGAAATAATTGCTCTCTGACCCGCTTTTTTTCTCTGCAGATGAAGGGCTGGTTGGCGACGGAACATGTGACCATTGCCGACATCGCCTGTTATCCCTATGTTTTGCTAGCCCCTGAAGGAGAAGTTTCGCTACAACCGTATCCCGCTGTTCGAGCCTGGCTGGAGAGGATTCAGAAATTACCTGGCTGGGTTTCGATGACGTGAAAAGTCAGCAAAAGTAAGCGCGTCAGTGAGCATTATTCTCTAATATTTAGCGCCAATTGTTCCTGACCCGGATTTATGTTTTGTAAACGCAGTTGTTACCGACCCCTTTAATTCATATTATTTTCACTAATATTAGAAACAATTGCTCTCTGCCCCGGTTTTTTACTGACCCGGTTTTTTACTCTAACTGCGACCACACTCTTTCACTGAGGAGACATTAGCCACGTCTTTACGCTATAGCTTGATTAGGTATACTGGAGCCAGGCATAAATCAGGGTCCCGATTTGCTGAAATTGATAATGAGACAGGGATTTGTCTAATGCCCAAGAAAACAAGCACTTACATCTTCGTATTAGAACCCAATTATATTGATATACGGACACTGAGGTGTCCGTATAACATCTAAGCATTTATACGCCGTGCGCAGCATGGCGGATAAATGTCTGTTGGACTAAGCCGCCCATCAGGCTGGCACACTGTTTAATAGAGGGAAAGGTATTCGGCGGGTCGGTACCGGCACGGCGGTTGGTGTTT
>JBFFNE010000162.1:0-2748 GCA_041563315.1 Thiohalomonadaceae bacterium | reverse complement strand
GGTGAATCAGGGGGCAGTATAATGGGCGCGCTATGGCCGGACAATATCAGCTGCTCCAGGCCGGGCTTGCGCGAAGGCCCCTTGGCCACGCCGATCAGGAGCACACCAATGACCTGCAACTCCTCCATGACCTTCTCTGCCTGCTTCAGCTGGCCTTTGCCGCCGTCGATAAGGAGAATATCAGGGTACTTACCCTCCCCTTCCTTGAGTCGCTTGAAGCGCCTGGTGAGTGCCTGTTCCATGGCGGCATAGTCATCGCCGGGGGTGATCCCTTCGATGTTGAAGCGCCGATAGTCGCTTTTGACTGCCCCGCTGGTATCGAACACCACGCAGGAGGCGACGGTGGCCTCGCCCATCGTGTGGCTAATGTCGAAGCACTCGATGCGCTGTGGCATGTCATCCAGCTCCATGGCCTCCTGCAGGGCCTCGAAGCGTCTCATGATGTTTTGGCGGGTGGCCAGATGGCTGTTTAGCGCCTGTTCCGCATTGGTCCGGGCCAGTTGCAGCCAGCGAGCCCGATCGCCGCGCAACTTGTCGCTGACGGCAACCTTGCGTCCGCTCTGCTCACTCAGCACCTGTTCCAGCAGTTCCTGTTCGGGCAGATGTTCGCTGATCAGGATCTCCGAGGGGATCTGGCGCTCTCCGGCGGCGCCGCCGATGTAGTATTGCGGAATGAAGGCGGCAAGGATTTCGGCGCTGTCGGCCTGGGCCGTGTGCTGCGGAAAATAGCTCTTGTTGCCCAGGTTTCGCCCATTGCGGATGAAAAATACCTGAACACAAGCGGCGCCATCTTTCAGCGCCGCGGCGATGACGTCAAGATCCCCTCCCGCGCCCATCACAAACTGCTTTTCCTGGACCCGGCGCAGGTTGGCGATCTGATCACGGTAATGGGCTGCCCGCTCGAATTGCAGTGCCGCGGAAGCCGCCTCCATCTTGCGTACCAGCTCATCGATGATGGCGTTGTCCTTGCCCTCAAGAAACATGATCGCGTGGCGCACATCCTCCTGATAGCTCTCCTTGTCGATCAAATCGACACAGGGGGCGCTGCAGCGCTTAATCTGGTGCTGCAGGCAGGCACGGTGGCGATTGCGGTAAAAACTGTCCTCACACTGGCGCACCGGGAAGAGTTTCTGCAACAGGTTCAGGCTCTCGCGTACCGCAGCGGCACTGGGGTAAGGGCCGAAATAACGTCCTTTCTTGCTGCGGCGGCCTCGGTGCAGGGTGAGGCGCGGGAAGTCGTCATCCGAGAGATAGATATAGGGGTAGCTTTTGTCATCACGCAGCAGGATGTTATAGCGTGGCCGGAGGGCCTTGATCAGATTGTTCTCCAGCAGCAGTGCCTCGTTTTCCGTGTTGGTGATGGTGACCTCGATATTGCGGACCTGGGCAACCATCGCTCGCGTCTTGGGACTGGTGTCGTGACGACTGAAGTAGCTGGAGACGCGTCGCTTGAGGTTTTTCGCCTTTCCAACGTAGAGGATCTCTCCCTGCGCATCGAGCATGCGGTAGACCCCCGGACGGCTGGTCAGGGTTTTGAGAAAGGCTTTGCTGTCAAAGTTATCGGGAGGTAACTGGCTCATGCTGACGCTGGATGGTAATGTCGGCGACAAACCCTACACGCGAGCGGGAGTATGGCTGACTGTGCTTAGGTATGCCGAAAGAGGCTCCGGCTCAATTTGTAATTTTAACAGAGTTTCCCGGTGCGGTATCAGGCGTTTTATCGGCGTGAAAATTACGATAGACCGTCCAACATCCCGTGGCGCATGGCCAGGCGGGTGAGATCGGCGTCGCTACGCGCGGAAAGCTTTTCCAACAAACGTGTGCGATAGGTACTGACTGTTTTTGGGCTGAGGCAGAGCTTTTCAGAGATGTCCTGCACCTTATGCCCCTGAACCAGCATCAACATCACCTGCATCTCACGCTGCGAGAGATTATCGAAGGGAGAGCCCTCGCTCCCTGGCAGTAGCGAAAGGGCGAGATTTTGCGCAATCTCGGTACAGATGTAGCGACGCCCGGCATGGACTTCCTTAATCGCAGAGACGATCTCGTCCACACTGCAACCCTTGTGCAGGTAGCCGGAGGCGCCAGCCTTGAGCAAACTGGTGGGGAAAGGATCGTCGGTGTGGACCGTGAGAATGATGACCGGCAAGGTGGCGTCGATCTGTTTGATCTTGCGCGTCGCCTCCAGGCCGCCGATACCCGGCATACTGACATCCATTAAAACGACGTCGGGACGCTTCTTACGCACCGCAACAATCGCTGACTCTCCATCGGTGGCCTCGGCATAGACATTAATTCCGCTGGCATCATCCAGCAGCCGCCTAATCCCAGTGCGTACCAGCTCATGATCATCAACGAGCAGGACCTTGATCATCGTACTACAGCCCGCCTTCCTAATAGTTCAGCGAACACTAAAGAAAAACTGGCGAAAAGTCCATAACCCTTCCTGACTGGCTATGCTTCCATTTATCGTGCATGCCCGGACTTTAAACTCTTATGCTTGTGCCACTCACCTGTCCCAGGGGCACAAGCGGCCGGCTTCCACAGGAAACCGATGCAATCTGGTGTGAAAAAGCGGGCGAATCGATGAAGGACTTCCCCCGAAGAGACTTGCTGGGAGGCAGGTTTTCAGTTACCGATAGGCGTCGATACGACATCCCTCGCCACCGGCAACTTTGTCGAGTTCTTCACTGAAGGGTAGAAAAGAAAACAGAGGTGAGATAAAGCATGTAAATGGCGGAGGGTCAG
>JBFFNE010000161.1:0-2810 GCA_041563315.1 Thiohalomonadaceae bacterium | reverse complement strand
TTCGTTCTACCTTGACGTGATCAAGGACCGCCAGTACACCACCCAGGCCGACTCGCTGGCACGTCGTTCGGCACAGACCGCCATCTATCACATCATCGAGGCGATGAGCCGATGGCTGGCGCCGATCCTCAGTTTCACCGGCGAGGAGATCTGGCAGCAGATGCCGGGCAAGCACGGCGAGTCGGTATTCCTCGAAACCTGGTACCCATTCCCGGCCCTGGAGCTGGGTGAGCTGGGGCTCGATTACTGGGGCGAGGTGATGGAGGTACGTGATTCGGTCAACAAGGAACTGGAGCGGTTGCGCAACGCCGGTGAGATCGGCGCCAATCTGCAGGCAGAGGTGAGCCTCTACTGTGGCAGGGAACTCCATGATCGTCTGGCCCGTCTCGGCGATGAACTGCGCTTTGTCCTCATCACCTCCACCGCGCAACTGGCGCTGGTGACAAAAGAGCCCCCTCCCGAGGCGATGCATTATACCCTGGAGAATGGCGATGAACTGTGGGTTGCTGTGGCCGCCAGCGCGCACCCGAAATGCCCCCGCTGCTGGCACTATCGCGAGGATATCGGTCGTCACGATGAGCACCCTGAACTGTGCGGTCGCTGTGTGGATAACGTGGCGGGCGAGGGTGAGGAGCGGCGCTTCGCGTAGGACGGCGCTGTATTGTGGGAGCGGACCTCCGGGCAGCGCTAGGTGGGGCGCCACCGGTTAATCGCGGCCCGGAGGTCCGCTCCCACGGGGCCACTGCGCCTTAGCGGTGAGCTTGAATTTTTTACAGAGAGCGATTGATATGCTGAAGTGGTTATGGGTGTCCGTGGTGGTGATTGGACTGGATCAACTGACCAAGCTGTGGGCGAGCAGTGCGCTCGACTATGCCGTTCCGGTAGCGGTGATCCCGTACTTCAACCTTACCCTGTTGCACAACACTGGCGCCGCGTTCAGTTTCTTAAGTGAGGCGGGTGGCTGGCAGCGCTGGTTCTTTGCCCTGATGGCGCTGGCCGTCAGCACAGTGATCCTCCTCTGGCTCAAGCGCTTGCCGAGCACGAAGGTGTGGCTGGCCGTGGCACTGGCATTGGTGCTGGGCGGGGCCCTGGGCAATGTTTGGGATCGGATTTATCTCGGTTATGTCGTTGATTTTATCGACCTCTACTACCAGGGTTGGCACTGGCCGGCGTTTAATATCGCCGATTCGGCCATCAGCGTGGGCGCCGTTATGCTGATTATCGACAGTCTGCGCAGCGAGAACGGAAAAAAATCCTGAGTTCTGTTGTCGGATGTTTTGCTACACTAGCGCAAAGTGCCCAGTAGGCCGGGTTGCCATTGGGACACACCGAAGGTCGCGGCAAGATGCCGCTCCTACAGATAACGTACTGGATTGGTAGGAGCGGCTTCCAGCCGCGACCGGGGCCGCAGGCGCCGGAGCTTCAGCGGAACAGAGAAAACAGGAGCGAATACTTGAGCAATAACACCATTGGTGAGAACAGTAAGGTCGAGATGCATTACCGGATCTCCCTCGAGGACGGCACCGTGGCCGACTCCACCTGGGAGGACAACGCACCGGTGGCCTTTACCGTGGGTGACGGAGATCTGCTGCCAGGGCTGGAGCAGTCGCTGTTCGGCCTTGTCGCCAGCTCCCGGGGGCAGTTTGAGCTCTCCCCTGAACAGGGCTTCGGCTACAAGGATACCGCCAATATCCATGACCTGCCGCGCGATGATTTCGAGCCGACGATGTTGCTCGAACCCGGCATGGTGATCGGTTTCAGTCTGCCCAACGGCGAGGAGCTGCCGGGCATGGTGCTGGAGGTGAACGAGGCCAGCGTGCGCGTGGACTTCAACCACCCCTTTTCCGGTCACGTACTCAACATCGAGGTGGAGATCCTCTCGGTCGAGAACTGAGTCGAGACATTTTTTGGGGCTCCTGCTCGCAAGGTTAGCAAAGTGTAGAGACGCCCGTTGTTAAGGTAATTCCCATGCAGATCCAACTTGCCAATCCCCGCGGTTTCTGTGCCGGTGTCGACCGCGCCATTGCCATCGTCGACCGCGCGCTGGAACTGTTCGGCGCGCCTATCTATGTGCGCCATGAGGTGGTGCACAACCGCTACGTGGTGGATACCCTGCGCAGCAAGGGCGCGGTGTTCGTCGAAGAGCTGGATGCGGTGCCGGATGGCGCCACCGTGATTTTCAGTGCGCACGGCGTTCCCAAATCGGTGCAGGAAGAGGCGCAGCGCCGCGGCCTTACCGTCTTCGATGCTACCTGCCCGCTGGTGACCAAGGTGCATCTGGAGGTGGTTCGCCACGCCCGGGTTGGGCGCGATGTGGTGCTGATTGGCCACGCCGGCCACCCCGAGGTAGAGGGGACCATGGGACAGTACGACACCTCCGCAGGCGGCAGGATGTACCTGGTCGACAGCCCCGAGGAGGTCGCGGCACTGCAGGTCGCCAACCCCGAGGCGTTGGCCTATGTCACCCAGACCACCCTCTCCATGGATGACGCCAGGAAAATCATTGACGCCCTGAAACAACGCTTCCCCCACATCATCGGCCCCAAGCGGGACGATATCTGCTATGCCACGCAGAACCGCCAGGATGCGGTGAAACAGCTCACTGAGGAGGTCGATGTGGTATTAGTCGTCGGCTCTCCCAACAGCTCCAATTCCAACCGCTTGCGCGAACTGGCCGAGCGACTCGGCAAACCTGCCTATCTGGTAGACAGTGCCGGCGAACTGCAGCAAGCATGGTTCGCGGGCGTGGCACGGGTGGGCATTACGGCGGGCGCCTCGGCACCGGATGTACTGGTCGAGGGGGTCATTGC
>JBFFNE010000160.1:0-2821 GCA_041563315.1 Thiohalomonadaceae bacterium | reverse complement strand
TTTCAATCCCCTGCTCTACCAACTGAGCTACCCGGCCAAGAGGGCGCTCATTTAAGCGTTTGCGGCGCCGGAAGTCAAGCACCGAAAACGCCATTATTCAAAAAATCAGCCCGCCGGCGGGGTGTAACCTTCAGGCTGGCTGCCGCCCTCGCCAAAAAGGAACTTCTCCATCTCGTTTTCCAGCATCTTGCGATGGTTCGGATCGATGGGGGTAAGGCGGTACTCATTGATCAGCATGGTCTGCTGCTTGAGCCACATCTGCCACGCCTCCTTGGAGATGTTATCGAAAATACGCTTGCCCATCTCACCTGGGTAGGGGGGGCGATCAAGCCCTTCGGCCTCTTTGCCCAACTTGACACACTGCACCATACGGCTCATCGGATACTCCTGATAGCTGATTCGATGTCCCTGCCCTGGCAAGGACAACCGAGAAGAAGAGTCGGATTTATACCAAAGTGTGACCACTTTTCCAATTTTCGCGTTTCATTGCGACAAAGGTTTAACACTCGGCCGCCATTACCCTACACTCCAAGGTGAAAATACGGTGCCAGATGGCGCCCCTAACAAATCAACAGGGAGTTAGTCATGATAAAACAAGCTGGAATTGGTCTTGTCAGCGCTTCGCTGATGCTTGCCGGATGTGATAGCGGGAGTAATAATAGCAGCTCCTCATCCAGCCTCACCTATAACGGGCCGACCGCCCCGGTTGCGATCAGCGAGAGTAATGCCAACACTGTCGCCGGATTCGCGGCCTCTGAGTCAACCTCCACCGAGACACAAAACAATCTGGTAATTGCCGGGGTTTCTGCCAGCCCCAGTGAAAGCGGGACAGAACCGACCAGCTTGACCATTCTCGGCCGTCTCGAGAAATATACGGATATAGCTCAAGCAGCCGATGTCTCTGGCACCACTACACTAACCGGTGTGACCACTACAGACACAAAAGCATGCAGTGGTGGTGGTACTGTAACCATAAACCTTAACTACAGCGATCCGACACTAAGCCAGACCTACAGTGGTGACAGCTATAGTTTCTCTTACGCCAATTGTGTAGAAACCGATCCAGACACCGGAATAACCGAACAGCTCAACGGCACAGTGTCTGGTCTCCACAATAACACCTATTCCTTCAATGCCGATGCATACGATATGTCGATAAGCATCAGCTTAGCCAACTTTAAAGTTACCAACCTTGCGAATGGTGACTATTCTTGGCTGGACGGCACCTTACAGTATAACCTGTCCCGCACAGCACTGAGCGATGTAATAACCAGTTCACTCTCCGGGAGCGCCATGGTGGCGGAAACAAACACCGCCGGGATAACCGAACAGGTAAACCTAACAAACTTCTCCTTTGGTCGTACCTGGAACATAAGTACTTTGCAAAGTAGCTTCGACAGCAATTTCACCGTTGCCAGTGCTGAGATCGGGGGTTCGATCACTGTTCTTACCGTCAATCCGTTTGTCGTTGACTTTTATGGTTCCGCCAATCCCATCTCGGGGCAGCTGATTGTAACTGGTGCCGACAATGCCAAGGTTCGCCTTACGGCCCAGCCTGATGCCACCAATGCCTATCTTGAATACGACATCGCACCGATTGACGATGTCTACGAGACGAATGCAACCATTCCCTGGGCTGATCTCTAATTCTATCGCCCCATAAGAAGGCCGGTCTTGCTACCTAACCCATCAGGTTAAGGCCACAGGGAAGGGAAAATCTGTAGGAGCCGAGTCCTCTCGGCGAATATTCGCCCAGGGGACTGGGCTCCTACGCAATTTTTTGTTCCACGCCCCATCTAGAGCCGCTCCAGAATCCGCCTGACCGGAGCCGGCAGCCCTAACTGTTCAAGCTGAGCAATGGGATACCATTGCGCCCGCCCATCGTCAGCCACCCGGCTGTTCTCGCTATTGAGTTCAATGCGAAACGGTCGGATCAGTAGCTGGTAGTGGCTGAATGTGTGCTTGAGACGCTCCATCTCCACTGGAGTCTGTCCCGCTGGCAATCGCGCTTCCCGCCAGCACTCAAAGGCGGCCTGATCGGCGCACTCGGGCAGACTCCACAGCCCACCCCAGATCCCGCTTGGCGGCCGCTGCTCCAACAACACCTCGCCACGAGCATTGAGCACCACCGGCATCAGCACCTCTTTTGAGGGCAGCGCCTTGCGCGGCTTCTTTGCCGGAAACTCAGTGACGCGACCCAGATCGTTCGCAACACAATCGGTGGAGACCGGGCATTCTGTACAGCGGGGCTTGCTGCGCACACAGAGGGTGGCCCCGAGATCCATGATCGCCTGGGTGTAATCGGCGATGCGCTGTGGCGGGGTGTGCCCATCGGCCAGCTGCCACAGGCGCTGCTCCACCCCGGCCCTGCCGGGCCAGCCCTCCACGGCGTGGAAGCGGCTCAATACTCGTTTGACGTTGCCATCGAGGATAGGGTGGCGCTGCCCGCAGGCGATGGCGAGAATGGCTCCGGCCGTGGAGCGGCCGATGCCGGGTAGTGCGATAACCGTCTCGAAATCCTCTGGAAAGCGGCCCGCATAATCATCCTGAATCATCTGCGCCGCCCGGTGCAGGTTTCGTGCCCGGCTGTAGTAGCCAAGCCCGCTCCAGTGGGCCAGTACCTCATCAAGCGGCGCCTCAGCCAGCGCCGTCACCTCGGGGAAACGTGCCATGAAACGCATGTAGTAGGGGATCACGGTGGCCACCTGGGTCTGCTGCAGCATCACCTCGGAGACCCACACCCGGTAGAGTGTGGTCTCCTGCTGCCACGGCAGGTCATGGCGCCCGCCGTGGTCGAACCAGGCGAGCAGGTGTTCAGCAA
>JBFFNE010000159.1:0-2873 GCA_041563315.1 Thiohalomonadaceae bacterium | reverse complement strand
TGATTCTCGCGAAGAAGCCGCGCCCGGACACTGAATCTTGAAACGAAGCAAGTTCAAAGTTACAAGTTTAAAGAGGTGCAGTCCGGCACCCCACTACATTCCCGTGGGAGCGACCTTACAGGTCGCGATTAAACCAACCACCAGCTACAGCCAGACCGCATCCCATAAAGGGTAATCCCCCAACCGGCGCACCAGCCTGGCACGCAAGGGATTGGCGACGATATAGCGCGCCGTATGCAACAACTCTTCCTCATGGCGCAAAGCATGATCATGAAAGCCAGGCTGCCAGATCGCATTCCCGGCGTATTACAGCGTTGATTAGTCTCTCTGGCGGTATAGCTTTTGACTGACTTCATCAGGTGGGGCAGGGCGATACCGGGAGAAAGCCGGACCAGCCAGTGCAGGTGATCCGGCATCACAAACAAAGGCCAGGGAACTGACATACCCATGCTCGTGATGATGGCGCAGGGACCTGACCACGATGCGCCCCAGAGTGATATCGGAAAACAACGGCTCCCTGTTGTTGCACACCGTGGAGAGCAGATAGATCTGATTGGGTTCTGATATTCGGCCGGTGCGCAGCCGGTGACTCTGAGGTTTTTTCAAAACGGCATCCATGCCTGTCCTGGGTGCAATTATCCTATTCAATAAAGTACCCGACATCAATCGCGGCCAGGATGTCCGCTCCCACAATACCTACCGCTCCCACAAAACCAACCACTCCCCCAACCGTGTGACCGTGCTGGTCGCGATTAACCTAAGGAGCCGAGTAGGCCAGGCTGCCCCCTCCGGAGCCCTGAACCTCAACACCACAGGGCTCAGTTGTCGAAAGCGCCATGTGTCACGCTCCCTGGCGCTTCTTTTTTTCGTCTTTTGCGTCAGGTGGGTCATGCTGTTACCTCTGGACTTAGAATTCGTATGAAAACGCGGTGGTCCAGGTGCTGTCTGTCTGCTCCACACCCTCGGGCGGTACGCTGTTGAAACGGTGATTGAGTGAGACAACCAGCGACAGACTATCGTTGAGCTTGACCTTCATTGCCGCCTGCTCCAACAAGCGGTAATCATCAGCACCTTCGAGCGACGGCTGGTAGTAGGTGGAGCTGACCAGGGTGGTGTTGGGCGTGGCCTGATATTTAAGAATGAGATAGCTGCTGGCGCGCCACAGGCTATTGGTACCGCCGTCTGTAAAGTCATCATCGATGCGTTCATTACTGTAATAGGCGCCGAGGCCGAGATTGGCAATGCCGACCTCCTCCCGCTGATAGAGGGTGTAACGTGCGCCTGCACCGGCCAGTGCGCGGTATGCCTGGCGGGCGAAGGTGTCCTGCTCAGCTTGTAGATAACCCTCCATGGCAAAGCGTGGGTGATACTGATAGATGTGACGCGCATGCATAAAGCGGTTGTCGGTGCTTTTGACACCGGCGTTTTCGCCGTAGGCACCGCTGACCAAGAGATAGTTGGTGATTTTCTCCTTGTGCCATTGCAGGCGCGCACCGAGGGTGTAGTCCTCTTTGTCGGTATTGCCGCTGGACACACTCATGGCCAGATCGCCGTTACCGCTAAAGCCTTCTTTAGGACTTCCGGTGTGCAGTGCTTCCATGCTGACGATGGCGTGCGCGGAGGTGCTGGCAAACAGGGCGAAGAGGCTTGGATAGAGGCTTCTTTTCAACACTCGGATTCTCTCTGTGAATGAGTTCAAAGTTTCAATTGGTGCACTCCGGCACCCCACTACATTCCCGTGGGAGCGACCTTACATGTCGCGATTAACCAACCACCAGCTACAGCCAGACGGCATCCCATAAAGGGTAATCCCCCAACCGGCGCACCAGCCTGGCGCGCAAGGGATTGGCGACGATATAGCGCGCTGTATGCAACACCTCTTCCTCATGGCGTAAAGCATGATCATGAAAGCCAGGCTGCCAGATCCGCTTACGCTGCGTATTACAGCGTTGATTAGTCTCTCTGGCGGTATAGCTTTTGACTGACTTCATCAGGTGTGGCAGGACGATGCCGGGAGAAAGCCGGACCAGCCAGTGCAGGTGATCCGGCATCACAACAAAGGTCAGGGAACTGACATACCCATGCTCGTGATGATGGCGCAGGGACCTGACCACGATGCGCCCCAGAGTGATATCGGAAAACAACGGCTCCCTGTTGTTGCACACCGTGGAGAGCAGATAGAGCTGATTGGGTTCTGATATACGGCCGGTGCGCAGCCGGTGACACTGAGGTTTTTTCATAAACGGCATCCATGCCAGTCCTGATTGCAATTATCCTATTCAATAAAGCACCCGATATCAATCGCGGCCAGGATGTCCGCTCCCACAAACCAACTGCTCCCACAAAAACAAAACCGCTCCCCAACCGTGCGACCGTCCCGGTCGCGATTAACCTAAAGAGTCACTGTTCTATCACGGCGAGACGCTGCTCCTACAGGCCATCATTGTTACTGGTTTTCCCCCCGCGACACCCGGCGCAGTACCCAATCCAGCCCGCGGTGGGGCAGCAGGCGTTTGAGGGTGGCGAAGAGGTAAGTGGGGAAGGTGACGTAATAGCGGGCTTTTGGCCGTTTGGCTTCCAGGGCATGGATAACCTTCTCCAGCACCGCCTCTGGCGGCAAGGTAAAGGGGGCGGCTGGTCCTTTCTTTGTGAGTCTGCGCTCCATGGCTTCGTAGATGTCGCGGAAGGAGCTGTTTTCCTTGTCGATATTTTTCTGATACATGGCAAACGCATTGGCGCGAAAACGGCTGGTGACCGGGCCGGGCTCAATTAGCGAAATGTGTATCGGGGTGTCGTGCAGCTCAAGGCGCATGGTGTCGGTGAGCCCTTCGAGGGCGAACTTGCTGCTGTTGTAGGCGCCACGAAACGGCAGG
>JBFFNE010000158.1:0-2944 GCA_041563315.1 Thiohalomonadaceae bacterium | reverse complement strand
CGGACCCGTGGCCAGCCCACTCTTGCCCACATAACCGATAGTTTGGCCCTGCTTGACTCGACTGCCGTTGCCGACACCTCTGCGGAATCGGGACATGTGGGCATAGAGCGTGGTGATATTGCTACCGTGCTGTAGTACCACTGTGTTGCCATAGCCCCCCTTCACGCCGCGGAATATCACCTTGCCATCGCCGGCCGCTTTGATCGGGGTTCCGGTGGATGCTGCGTAATCGACACCACGGTGAGGGCGTTTTTTCCCCAGTACCGGGTGGTATCGCTCACGCTGGAAGGTTGAGGAGATACGGCGGAAATCCACAGGACTGCGCAAAAATGCCTTGCGCATGCTCTTGCCATCTTCGGAGTAGTACTGGGTGTTGCCCGCCGGATCTCTGAACATCACCGCGCGGTAGTTGTTGTCCTGATTAGTAAACTCAGCGGCAAGAATTTTTCCGTCACGCAGTTTATCGCCGTCCAGGTAGTGTGTTTCAAATAGCAGGGAGAACTTGTCACCCTTGCGGATATCGAGAGCGAAATCCACATCCCAGCCGAAGATATTTGCCAGTTCCATAATAATGTTATCTGACAGGCCGGCATTGCGTCCTGCCTGGAATAGGGAGTTTTCGATCTCCCCGGTGGCATGCGTCAGGCGAATCTCTACAGGATGCTCTATAACGTGGCTGTTGAAAATCTCGCCATGGCGAGTGATAAGCAGGGTTTTTTCAGGGGAGATAATGTACTTTATGGCCTGTAACCGGCTTTCCTCAATCTGCAGATGCAGTTGCTGTTTGGGATGCAGGTTGGAAAGGATTTTATTCGCCTTGTCGGTTTCGACAACCGCATGTAATTGCTGCGGGCTCAATTTCAGTCGGTCAAATATCAAGGAGAGGCTATCACCTGCTCGTACGGTGACTGTCTGCCAAGGAAGCTCATCATTTTGTGCTATGCCCGTGGCATCTGCTTGGTTACGCTGGCTGGGGGTGCCGGGGAGAGCCAGGGGCAACTGGAGAATCTCCTTCCGCACACCATTCGTATTGGCTCGGTTAAGGCCTGAGTCTGACGCTGATTGCGTGATTTGCCTGGTTGCCTCGGCCTGATGGCTGGGACTTAACAGAGCGACAATACCCGCTGCGACAGAGAAAATGGCCAGCAGATGCAAGTGCTTGCGCCGAAGACGGGACCGTTTCGGCTTTACATCGTTACCGGACGATTTGTAGTCTTTATTTAAATAATGGCTGTAATTCACGGAAATCACTCGAAAATTTTTCCTTAACATACTGCCATTACCCATATAGGTCAATGATCCGTTTCGCATTATGTAGAAGGAGTATAGCCTGTGGTAATCTAGCGCCATTTTTCTGAGTCGGGGAGATAGGCATGGTTACGCTGGATGAAGCACTCGCACTAATCAAACGGGGTGCTGAAGATATCCTGGTCGAGGAGGAGCTGAAAACAAAGCTCAAGGAGGGGAGGTCTCTTCGCGTCAAGGCAGGTTTTGACCCGACCGCTCCAGACCTGCATCTGGGGCATACTGTACTTATTAATAAACTTCGACAGTTCCAGGAGCTGGGTCATGAGGTGATGTTCCTCATTGGTGACTTCACCGCCATGATCGGCGATCCGACCGGAAAGAGTGCCACCCGCCCGCCGCTCACACGGGATCAGGTTATAGAGAACGCCCAGACCTATGAGCATCAGATATACAAGATCCTCGACCCGGACAAGACACTGGTGATGTTCAACTCCAGCTGGATGAACGGCATGGGATCGGCTGAGCTGATTCAGCTGGCTTCCCGCCATACCGTGGCACGTATGCTCGAGCGCGATGATTTCTCCAAACGCTACGGCTCTGGCCAGTCCATAGCCATACATGAATTTCTCTACCCGTTAATTCAGGGCTACGACTCGGTGGCAATGAAGGCGGATGTGGAACTCGGTGGCACTGATCAGAAGTTCAACCTGTTGGTGGGGCGACAGCTGCAGGAATCCTTTGGTCAGAAACCGCAAACGGTACTGACCATGCCAATCCTCGAGGGGCTGGACGGAGTGCAGAAGATGTCAAAGTCCCTGAACAACTATATAGGGATTAACGATGCCCCTGACGATATGTTTGGCAAGGTGATGTCTATATCTGATGAACTGATGTGGCGCTATTTTGAGCTACTCAGTTTCCGCCCATTGAGTGAGATCGAGGGTTTTAAGACAGAAATCGAGCAGGGCAAGAATCCCCGCGATGTGAAATTCCTTCTCGCTGAGGAGCTCATTGCCCGTTTCCATGATCGTGCGGCGGCAACCAAAGCACGTGAGAACTTTATAGCCCGTTTTCAGAAAGGGGCCATGCCGGAGGAGATGCCTGAGCTCACCCTGAGTGCCGATGAAGATGCCATGCCGATTGCCAATTTGCTACACAAGGCGGGTCTGGTGCAGAGCACCTCGGAAGCGCTGCGCATGATTCAACAAGGTGCGGTTCGGATAGATGGGGAGAGGGTAGAGGACAAGAAGCTTGAGATTTGCGTCGGTTCGGTCCATGTTTATCAGGTAGGGAAACGGCGGTTTGCCCGGGTTAGTGTGGTTTGAACTGGTATCAGCAGGATAGGCTTGTGTAACCTGTTGATGTATATGTCCTTATTAATTACTTTGATGATTTATCGATTTTTTTGTTGATCATCGGGAATCGCCGCGTATAATGCGCAGCTTCTTCGGCGGTAATGGCCTCGGCCACTAGCCAGAAGCGAAGAAACGGGGATGCTAAAAGGTGCCTCGGGCGGCTTGAAAACGAAAGTTTACAGACGCAAAATTAACTCCGAAATGAGTTGACAAACATAAGGATTCCGGTAGAATGCCGGCCTCCTCGCTGAAGAACTTCAGCGACGCTCTTTAAAAAGTTGGCTAAGTAATTTGTGTGGGTACTCCGTCGTAGCTTGCCTTGTGCAAGATATCGATGAAGT
>JBFFNE010000157.1:0-2966 GCA_041563315.1 Thiohalomonadaceae bacterium | reverse complement strand
GCCTGAAAAGTGGGGAGGTAATCGACCAGACCGAGGCGGCGCACGAAAATAGGGACGCGAGCCGAGGGACGCGAGTCGAGGGCCTCTTTATGATCACTGTGCGCGTCGCGCAAATCTTCTCTCGTCCCTCGCATCTTTATACTTCGCCCTCTGTTATTACAGGGCCATCAAAACCTGCTCGCAGGCCGTCAGCTCGCGATAGATATTGTCCAGCTGCTCTCGACTGGTGGCGCGCACGGTGACGGTAACGGAGAGGTATTTCCCCCCCTTGCTGTCAACGCACCTGACCGCGCCTTCACCCAGATCCGGGGTGTGTTTGCGTACCAGTGAAACAACCAGCGCTTCGAACTGTGCGTCGAACAGGCCCATGGCCTTGATAGGAAAATTGCAGGGAAATTCCAGTAGGGTCTCTTGCTTGCTCATACGATGGCTCATTGTGTCCGGCCTTCACGAAAGGCCTGTTTGTATTCCTGGTAGAGGTTGTGCAGCCTTTTCCATATCGGTCCGGGTTGGCCGTTACCGATATGTACTCCATCGATGCGTACTACCGGGACGATCTCTTTGGTTGATGAGGTCGCCCAGACTTCATCGGCGTTGCGTAATTGCTGTTCGCTGATGGCACCCTCCACACAGGGAATGCCGTTGCTGTTGCACAGTTCCACGACCAGATCACGGGTTATTCCGGGAAGCAGCAGGTTACTCTTGGGTGGTGTAAGTACCACGCCGTTGTTGATGATAAAGATATTGCTGGCGGCGCCCTCGGTAACGAAATGATCACGTAGCATGATCGCCTCATCGGCGTCTTGCTCCACTGCTTGCTGGAGCATCAGGATATTGGGCAGCAGAGCGATGGCCTTGATATGGCACCACTTCCAGCGAATGTCCTCGACGGTTACCGCATTGATCGCGACCGGCATTTCGGGCGACGGCGACTCCATCGGTGTGCTCATGGCGAAGACTGTCGGTTCGGCGTTACGCGGAAAGTCGTGCTGGCGTGTAGCCACACCACGGGTGATCTGCAGGTAGAGCGACTGGTCGCCATGGCCATTGCGTCGCACCAGCTCCTCCAGCACTTCCCGCCAAAGGCTGTGATCCAGAGGATTTGCCAGGTGTATCCCCTCAAGACTGCGGTCCAGTCGGTCCAGATGGTGGGGGAGACGGAACAGGCGGCCACCAAAGACCGGGATCACCTCATAGATCCCGTCACCGAAGATGAAGCCGCGATCAAGAACCGATATCTTCGCTTCAGCGACGGGGAGAAATTTGCCGTTGAGGTAGACGGTCATCAACTCTCCGACTATGGCGCTACTGGAACATCATTAATATGTGGTCCAGGGCATTGTGCCACAGGCTACCTTCCTGAATATCCTGCAGTGCCACCAGGGGGCGCTGGACCAGCAGCTCGTCGCCCAGGTTGATATTGACGGTGCCGAAATCTTGCCCCCGGTTGACCGGGGCGATGATGTTCTGGTCAACGCTCATGGTAGCCTTGAGGTCGTTGTACTGGCCACGGGGCACGGTAACGTGCAGCTCCTCGCCAAGTCCCAGGGGCAGGGTTTCTGCGTCACCCTTCCAGATGCGCATCTCCTTGAGCGGCTCGCCCGGGGCATAGAGCCGATGGGTTTCATAGAAGCGGAAGCCGTAGTTGAGCAGCTTTTGGGTCTCCTGGGCGCGTGCTTTCTCGCTATTGGTACCCATCACCACGGAGATCAGGCGCATCTCCTCGCGTTTGGCCGAGGCCACCAGACAGTAACCGGCCGCTTCGGTGTGGCCGGTCTTCAGACCGTCCACGCTCGCGTCGCGAAATAGCAGGAGATTACGGTTGGACTGGGGGATTTTGTTATAGGTGTATTTCTTCTCCGAGTACCAGCCGTAGTACTCGGGAAACTCGGTGATCAGCGCTTTGGCCAGCATCGCCATGTCACTAGGCGTGGTGAGATGTCCTTCAGCCGGCAGCCCCGTGCTGTTGACAAAGTTGGTGTTATTGAGATTGAGCCGGGAGGAATGATTGTTCATCAGGCCGACGAAGGCCTCTTCACTGCCGGCAATGTATTCGGCCAGCGCCACACTGGCATCGTTGCCGGACTGGATGATCAGGCCCTTGAGCAGCTCCTCGACGGTAACGAAGGTGTTGACCTCGATGAACATGCGCGAGCCGGTCATGCGCCAGGCTTTTTCACTAACCCTTACCTTGTCACTGAGCTGAATATTTCCTGATTTCAGTTCATGGAATACGGCATAGGCCGTCATCAGCTTGGTCAGGCTGGCCGGTTCCATCTGCTCTGATGCATTGGATTCGGTGATGATCTGACCGCTTTGAAAGTCCATAAGCAGATAGCCGCTGGCGGCTAGCCGAGGCGGAGAGGGGATAAGGCTTGCGGTGGCGTAGGCCACGGGCAGGCAGAGGAGGAGAAGGAGGGTGGTTATTTTGTATAATGCTCGCATTGTGCTCAATTTACCGGTGAATGGTGACGTTGTTGCCAGAACAAGCATAGTTTATCGGTTTGCTGTGCGGAAAAGTAGACCGCGTTGGCAAGCTTGAAGTTCAGTCAAATACCATATTGGGCACACCGATCCCCATTTGATCGATGCGGACGGCGAGCCTGTCGGCTTCCTCGATTGATGTGAGTGGGCCGATGCGCACGCGATAGATGTTTTGACGATCCACGGTGGATGTCTGCACGATGGCGTCGACGACGTTATTGAGGGCGAGGCGCGCCCGCAGTGATTCGGCATTGTCGCGACTGATGAATGAGCCCAGCTGGAGGAAGAGTCGTCCTTGTTTCTCACTGCGAGGGGGAGGCGAGGGCATGGCGACCGGCTTACGGTTGCTTGCAACCTGCTTTGACTGGCCGGGTGGCTGCCCGGGCTCTATGGCGCGGATCTGCACCATACCCGTGCCGCTCTGGGCAATGCCGAGCTTGCTGGCTGCGGCATAGGAGAGGTCGATAATTCGGTTTTCGTGG
>JBFFNE010000156.1:0-3207 GCA_041563315.1 Thiohalomonadaceae bacterium | reverse complement strand
TGGCAGGTGGGGCAGACGTCGTAGCTGCGGTATTTGGAGAGCATGACGCGGATGTGCATCTTGTAGGCTTTGCTCTCGAGAAAATCGAAATACTCCTGTACCCCGTACCAGGTCTTACCATCCCAGCTTCCCTCGCCGTCGATGACCCAGCGTTTGGTCTTTGCGTCCAGCGCTTTCCACGGCGTGTCGAGGTCGATCTTGCGCTTGCGCCCGTAGCGCACCAGGTCCTCCTGGCACTCCATGGAGTAGCCGCTGCGGAACGGTTTGATCGCCCCTTCGCGCAGGGAAAGCGATTCGTCGGGGATAACCAGGTTCCAGTCGATGCCGATGGTGCGGCCGAAACCGCGGCAGGTGTCGCAGGCGCCCAGCGCCGAGTTGAAGGAGAAGAGGTTGGGCTGGGGGGCTTTGTAATGAATATCGCAGTGCGCACAATGCAGTCCTGACGAGAATTTCCACGGCTGTCCCGGCTCGCGATTCTCGCCCAGCGGGTAGACCGCCACCTTGCCGTGCCCCTTGTCGAGGGCGATCTCCAGCGCCTCCACCAGGCGACCGCGATTCTCTTCACTGAGGCGCATGCGGTCCTGCACCACTTCGATAATATTGTCGTGCTCGGAATGAATGCGGGTGTAGCCCTGCTGCTCCAGTACCTTTTTGATCTCGTCGGCGGTGAAGTTGTGCGGTATTTCAATCGCGAAGGTGACGACCAGCCGCGGGGACTGGCTGCCGGCCTCGTGCATCAACTGCTCATAGATCCCGTCCGGGGTGTCGCGCAGTACCTCACGGCCGCAGCCGTGGCAGTAGAGGCGGGCCGCGCGTGCGAACAGCAGTTTGAGGTGGTCGTTGAGCTCGGTCATGGTGCCCACGGTGGAGCGGGAGGTGCGCACCGGATTGGTCTGGTCGATGGCGATGGAGGGCGGGATGCCGTCGATGCGTTCCACCTGTGGCCGGTCCATGCGATCGAGGAATTGCCGCGCATAGGGCGAGAAGGTCTCCACATAACGGCGTTGGCCCTCGGCGTAGACCGTGTCGAAGGCGAGTGAAGACTTACCCGAGCCGGAGACCCCGGTGATCACGATAAGCTCGCCGAGCGGCAGCTCCAGATCGAGGTTCTTCAGGTTGTTCTGGCGGGCGCCGTGAATTTTGATGCTGTCGTCGGCCATGGGAAAAACGTTCCGGGGGTTTAGGGAGTCGGATATTGTCGGTATCCTCTACCGACTGTGCAAGTGTTGCACGGTTCCCGGCTGAATGCCGTTTTGCCTGTTGTTCGTAAGGTTTTATGGTGCTTTGATGTTGCTGATGATAAAGAAAACGAAACAGAAAGATGTATAGAGAATTCTGCTTGAAGACCGGATGGGTTTGGGTGCTTGCTGCCTGGTTGGTAGCGCCATCGGCGGTTGCCGATGTGCTGGAGTTGGAACTGGACAGCGGGGCGGTGGTTACCGTCGAGCGTTTCGGCGGTGACGGGGATCGTATCCTGTGGCTGCCCGCCGAATACGGCATTGGCGGTGCGAATGAGCGTGAGTTGATCCGGGCCGTGGCCGATAAGGGGTGGGAGGTGTGGCTGGCAGACTTGCACAGCAGCTATTTTCTGGTGCCCGGCCGCAGCAGTCTGGACAAGGTGCCGCGGGAGGATATTCGTGATCTGATCGCCACGGCCCAGCCGGAAACAGGACATCTTTATCTGCTCAGTTACGGTCGCGGCGCTGCACTGGCGCTGGAGGCTGCGCGTCTGTGGCAGATGGCGGACGATAGCAATGGCGAGCCGCTGGGCGGCGCGATACTGCTCTATCCAAACCTTGCAGCCGGGACCCCGCAGGCGGGTGAGCGTGCGGTGTTTGCTCCCATTGCCGGTGCCAGCAACCTGCCGCTCTTTGTCTTTCAGCCGATGAATTCGGCCAAGCGTTGGTACCTGGAGGAGCTGGTGGAGAAACTTGGCCTGGGCGGCAGTGATGTCTACTTCCAGCCCCTGTCCCAGGTTAGCGACGGCTTTCAGGTGCGTGACGATGCTACTGCCTATGAGCGTAAGGTGCGGCAACAGTTGCCGGAGATGTTCCACACGGCGCTGCGCCTGCTCGGACCATACAACCGTGAGCGGCGCCAGCCGGCTGCAGAACTGGCCGCGGCTCCGGCTGCCGCATCCTCGAGCGTGACAGCAGAGTTGCAACCGGTTGAGGGGCGGCCACCGGCGCCTGCGCTCGAATTGACCGATATCGATGGCAAAACATGGACGCTGGAGGGACTGCGCGGTGAGGTGGTGCTGCTCAATTTCTGGGCTACCTGGTGTCCGCCCTGTGTCGAGGAGATCCCCTCGCTCGGGCGTCTTAACCTGCGCCTGGACGGTAAACCCTTCCGGGTGGTAAGTGTCGATGTGGGCGAAGAGGCTGAGCAGGTGCGGGCGTTCCTGAAGCGCGTCCCGGCGGATTTCCCCGTGCTGCTGGACCCGGAGGGATCGGTGACCGCTCCCTGGAAGATTCGCGCTTTTCCCACCTCGTTCCTTATCGACCCTGAGGGGCGCCTGCATTACGGCTATTTCGGTGGACTGGAGTGGGATGCAGACGAGGTAGTCGAGTTGATCAACGGCATGCTGGAGGAGTAACCGTTTGAAGATCGCGGTCCTTTCCGATGTCCACGGTAATGTTCCCGCGCTGGAGGCGGTGCTGGGGGATATCGCCCGCTGGCAGCCCGACGAGGTGATCGTTAACGGTGACCTGTTGAACCGTGGGCCCTACAGCCTGGCGGTACTGCAGCTGCTACAACGGGGGTGGCCGGCGGCGCGCCTGCTGCGCGGCAACCACGAAAACTGGCTGCTCTACACCGCCAGGCAGGGCCCGCAGCCGGGGAGCTCGACCTTCGAGATCGACCGCTTCGCCCACTGGTCGGTGGCGCAGCTGGGCGAGGCGCTGGCACCGGTGGCCGGTTGGGACGACCACTTGGACCTGACCGACATCGAGGGCGGCTCCCTGCACATCACTCACGGTTCGCGGCTTGGTGATAGACACGGCATTGCGCCGGAGTGCGAGGGGGAAGAGCTGCGACAGAGACTGGGCGATTCGCGCGATTTGTTTGTCTCCTCCCATACCCACCGCGCCTTCAGCCGGGTCCATGGCGGCAATCTGGTGATCAATACCGGGTCGGTGGGGCAGCCTTTTGACGGGGATGTGCGTGCCAGTTATGCCCGACTGGTATTCCGTGGCGCGCGCTGGGAGG
>JBFFNE010000155.1:0-3211 GCA_041563315.1 Thiohalomonadaceae bacterium | reverse complement strand
TTACAGGTGGCGATAGAAGATGTCATCGCTGCAGACGATGTCTTTACCACCTTGATGGGAGACAATGTCGAGCCACGTCGTGCGTTTATCGAACAGAATGCCCTGTATGTGGAAAATTTGGATATCTAAACAGTTATTGACCGCAAAGATGCAGAGTAGATAGGGTTTGTTAGCGCTTACTTCGTTATTAGGCAGCAACAGTTAGCAGATTGAAGGAAAGAGAAGCTACAGTACTACGATATTCTTTGTCCTGTCGTTTTGCGTAAACGTAACAAAAAAAGGGGAAGGTGCCTGTGGCACCCTCCCCTTTTTTATTGGAACAGGTCCGTGTTTACTGGTTGTGGTAACCGGTAATACGCTCGACCTCGTTCTTTGAACCGAGAACGACCGGTACACGCTGGTGCAGCTCCTTAGGCTGAAGTTCCATGATGCGCTCACGGCCAGTGGTGGAGGCACCGCCTGCCTGTTCCACGATAAAAGACATGGGGTTGGCTTCGTACATCAAGCGAAGTTTGCCTTCGGTGCCCTTGGTCTTCATTTTAGCGTCCAACGGATACATGAAGACGCCACCACGGGTAAGGATACGGTGAACCTCAGCTACCATCGAGGCAACCCAGCGCATGTTGAAGTCTTCACCACGCGGGCCCTCTTCTCCGGCCAGGCACTCGTCGACGTAGCGCTTTACCGGAGCTTCCCAGTGGCGCATGTTGGAGGCGTTGATAGCAAATTCACGCGTATCAGCGGGGATAGTCATATTGGGGTGAGTGAGTACAAACTCACCGATATTCATATCCAGGGTAAAGCCGTTAACACCATTCCCGGTGGTCAGGACCAGCATGGTTGAGGGGCCGTAGAGGGCGTAACCGGCGCAGACCTGCTCAGTACCGGCCTGCAGGAAGTCCTCGGCGGTGGGGTTGGCGCAATCGCCTTTGCAACGCAGGATGGAGAAGATGGTACCGACCGAGACGTTGACGTCCATGTTGGAAGAACCGTCAAGTGGATCGAAAGTCAGTAAGTACTTACCACGCGGGTTACCCTCAGGGATGTGGTAGATCTCTTCCATCTCCTCGGAGGCCATAGCGGCAAGGTGGCCAGCCCATTCGTTGGTCTTGAGGAAGACCTCGTTGGTGATGATGTCCATCTTCTTTTGCTCTTCGCCCTGAACGTTTTCAGAGCCGGCAGCGCCAAGTACGCCAACCAGCTCGCCATGGTTAACCAGGTTGGAGATTACTTTGCAGGCGGTAACGACATCATTAAGCAGAGAGGTGAAGTCGCCGGTGGCGCCCTGCAGCTTGCGCTGCTCTTCAATCATGAACTGAGTGACGCTGGTACGATGGTTGTGCATATCGTAGTTTTCCTTTGAAATTAAGTAATAAAAACTGTCCCGAATGCATGGCACACGGTGAATTCAGGTCTCTGGGAGACGCCCGCAGGAAAAAACATAGCGGGGGATTGCGCAGCTGCGAGAGTATGCGATGACTGGCAAATAACTGTCGATTATACCATAAATGGGTCCATTAAAAATTTTTAGTCTAGGACGGCCCCTAAGCAGGAGCACTGGTGACAGGAACTCTGGCGCTATGGAGTAATGAAAGGGCTTTGGCACCGGTACGCCGATGAATGGGAAATATGCAGTGAAAGATACGGGGTAGTCCGAACGGACCGTCCATGGTTCAAGGTTTGACTGGGTGAGGACTTAAGGAAGACAACAGGCTGTTTAGGGCTTTCGAGTTGTGATCCGCTGATAAGTGGACTCAATCCACTCCTCCACCTCGGCATTAATTTCGTTGGCACGCTTGCCATGTGGATCGATTGCCTTGCCGATGACGAGGGTAATGATACCGGGTCGCTTGATAAAGCCCTGTTTTGGCCAAAATTCACCTGCGTTGTGGCAAACAGGCACAACAGGATAGCCGCTTTTCTCGGCAAGCATCGCGCCGCCGATGGCATAGCGAACGCGCTCGCCGGGTGCAGTACGGGTACCCTCAGGAAAGATCACCATCCACATGCCCTTCTTGAGACGGTCCGCGCCTTGTGTAATGACCTGCCTAAGGGCTTTTTTGCCACCCTTACGGTCGATACCCACGGGGCGCATCATCGCCAGTCCCCAGCCAAAAAAGGGTATCCATAACAATTCCCGCTTCAGTACCCAGGTCTGTGGCGGAAAGATTTGCTGCATAACAATGGTCTCCCAGGCAGATTGGTGCTTGGCCAGGATAATAGCAGTGCCTTCAGGGATGTTTTCTCTACCCTCGACACGAAAATCGAGATCACAGGTAAGGCGAAGCCACCAGATGGTAAACCACCCCCAGCGGGTAAAATGAAAGTAGCGCCAGCGGTAGGGCAAGAACAGCATCAGCGGTGAAAGAATAACAATGATTAGATTGAACAGGCTGATTCCAAGATAAAACAAGAAGGCGCGAAGATGTAACACTATTCGGTTTCCTCTAGTAGCGCAGACACAGCGGCTGCAAGATCGTCATATACCGCAACGCCTTCCAGACCCACACCTTTTTCGAGAGTGCGCATACCTTTACCGGTGCGCACCAGTATCGGTCTGGCTCCCACCTCATTGGCGGCGATGAGATCACGCAGTGAGTCACCTATGATTGGGACTTCCTGCAGGCTCACTTCGAATCGACTGGCGATTTCCCGATACATGCCTGCCTTGGGTTTACGACAGCTGCAGTTATCATCGGGCCCGTGGGGGCAAAAAGCGATCATATCGATGCCTGCACCAAGAGAGCTGAGCAGACGGCGGAGCTTATCGTGCATCGCATTCAGGGTCGCAATATCGTAATAGCCACGCGCGATACCGGACTGGTTGGTAGCAATGGCGACGCGGTAGCCTGATTGATTGAGACGTGCGATAGCTTCCAGGCTGCCCGGTAGAGGAATGAATTCATCGACACTTTTGATGAAATCATCGGAGTCCTGATTGATGACACCGTCCCGGTCGAGAATGATAAGTTTCATAGCTGTTGATTCACCACAAAGGGGCAGAAAGTGCCATGCTTAAAAAACTAAAACTAACCTGAGTTTTAGTGCGGGACAGATTGCTTGGTTTGTTTCGCATCTGTGCGATGAAAACTTAATCCCTGAATTCTGACACGCGGATTCGACCATTAACCATTTTCGCTTCGCGCTGCATGATCATGTCCATCTTTGTCCAGAAGGCATCGCTAAGGTCAAAATCAGCCGCAATAGCCGT
>JBFFNE010000154.1:0-3251 GCA_041563315.1 Thiohalomonadaceae bacterium | reverse complement strand
TCTTCGGTGCGGATTTCGTTACTAACATCCTGTTTTTCAAGGACAACCTTGATACCACCATCCTCTTCAGCCAGGAATTCGACATTCAGTTCCGCGGCTACCGCCGCTACCGCGAACTCGTCGTCCAGCGCTACCTGGTGATACTGTGCGGCCAGAGCAGTCAGGCGATAAAGCGCTCCGCTGTCAAGGAAGTGCCAGCCCAGGCGGCGGGCCAGCATGTGACTGATGGTGCCCTTGCCCACCCCGCTGGGGCCATCAATGGTAATCACGGGAACCGTTCCGGTCATGTTGACTCCTTGTTATTCACCGCAAAGAAGCAAAGGTCGCAAAGGGTTGTGCTATCACTGTTGTCAGCTTGAAATGGCTACCCTGTGGGAGCGGACGCCCCGGCCGTAACGGGGCATATAGTGGCCTGGAGGTCACTCCCCGGTTGCGGCTTATACAGAATTAGCTTTGCGCCCTTCGCGCCTTTGCGGTGAATCAATTCTATTCTTGAGTGATGTTGAGCCCCACACCGGCGGCCAGCGCCACGAAGCCGGGGAAGGAGGTGTTGACGTTTGCACAATCGTGGATGGTGATGGGGCCTGAGGCACGCAACGCTGCCATGGCAAAAGACATGGCGATACGGTGATCCCCGTGGCTTACTACGGTGCCACTCCCGATGGGCCCACCCTGAATAACAATGCCGTCAGCCGTGGATCGAGCGTCAACACCGAGTATGGTCAGACCATCAGCCATTACCTGAATGCGGTCGGACTCCTTGACCCGAAGCTCTTCAGCGCCGGTAAGTACAGTCTCGCCCTCAGCACAGGCCGCTGCGATAAACAGCGCCGGAAATTCGTCAATCGCGAGCGGCACCTGCTCCTCGGGGATACGGATCCCCTTGAGCTTGCTGGCGCGCACACGAATATCAGCCACCGGTTCACCTCCGACCTCACGTTCGTTGGTCACGGTCAAATCAGCCCCCATCAGACGCAGGATATTGATCACCCCGATACGGGTGGGATTGATCCCCACATGTTCGAGCGTAACATCGGAGTCCTCAGCAATGGCCGCCCCGACCATAAAGAAGGTGGCAGAGGAGATATCGGCCGGCACATCGATGGCGGTGGCGGTCAGGTTGCCGCCCGGCTCGACACAGGCGGTTGCCCCCTCCACCGTCACCGGGTAGCCGAAGCCCATCAGCATGCGCTCGGTATGATCACGAGTCGGTGCCGGTTCGGTGACGCAGGTAGGAGAATCGGCATAGAGACCGGCCAGCAGAAGACAGGATTTGACCTGCGCTGAGGCGACCGGCATATGATAATCGATGCCGTGCAGTTGCTGGCCGCCATGTACCTTAAGTGGCGGAGTCCCCGCCCCGGTGGTCTCAACCTTCGCCCCCATTTCCACCAGCGGCTCAGTCACCCGTTTCATCGGGCGCTTGGAGAGCGAAGTATCCCCGTGCATCTCCACATCGAAGGCCTGACCAGCCATCAGACCTGCCAGCAGACGCATCGAGGTACCGGAATTGCCAAGATCGAGCGGTTCTGTCGGGGCTTTAAGCCCATGCAGCCCAACGCCGTGAATGGTCACACGTCCCTGCTTCGGCCCTTCGATTTGCACTCCCATATCTCGGAACGCCTGCAGAGTAGCCAAACTATCCTCCCCTTCGAGAAAGCCACTCACTTCGGTCACGCCCTCGGCCAATGAGCCTAGCATGATGGAACGGTGGGAGATGGACTTGTCACCAGGTACCCGCAAGGCGCCACGCAGACTGCCACCGGGCTGAACGATAAAAGTTATGTTTTTCTCGGTGCTCATGGTTTATGGATTCACTTAACAGTTCTTTTCGCAATAAGCATCACGCGCACTCTTGGCACGCTCGAAAGTCGCGAGGATCGCCTCGCTGTCGCCCGCCTCAATGGCGCTGGCCAGAGTATTCAGTTCGGCGGTATAGCGCGCTAGCATTTTCAACAACGCGTCACGATTATTGAGACAGATATCGTGCCACATCTGCGGGTTACTGGAGGCAATACGGGTAAAATCGCGAAACCCGCCGGCGGCAAAACGGAAGATGTCGTCGTGATCTTCGAGCCGCGCCAGCGTATCGACCAGGGTGAAGGCCAACATGTGCGGCAGATGGCTGGTGGCAGCAAGCACCTCGTCGTGGTGCTGCACCGACATGTCACTTACCTCGGCGCCGGCCTGTTGCCACATCCAACGCACTGTCTCCAGCGCCTCCTGGTCAGTATCGGCTGCAGGAGTAAGGATCACGCGGCGCTGGTGATAAAGCTCGGCAAAAGAGGCCTCCACCCCGCTCCGTTCGGTCCCGGCAATAGGATGGCCCGGTACGAAACGCGGCGGCAGTGCACCGAACACCGTTCTTGCCGCCTCAACGACTGAACCTTTGGTACTGCCCACATCGGTAAGGATGGTCTGTGGCTCGAGGTGTGGCTTGAGCTGCACGAGCACCGCTGCCATGGCACCCACAGGCACGCAAAGCACCACCACATCGGCCCCCTTCACCGCAGCGCTGATCTCGGTCTCGGCACGATCGATCACGCCCAACTCGAGCGCCTTTTGCAGCTCGGCCTCGCGGCGACCGAAACCGACCACCTCGCCACAGGCCCCGGTGGCCTTCACCGCCCGGGCCAGCGAACCGCCGATCAACCCCACACCAATGATACTAAGCCGTTTAATCATTACGAGAAATTACCGCAAAGACGCAGAGGCGCAAAATAAAGAGAAAAAACGGCACAGATTCCTTGTGGTTGTGATCAGCTCGGACTCCTGCACCGACCACAACCTGATAACCTGCTTTGCGTCTTTGCACCTTTGCGATGAGTTAAATTTAAAGTGTCCGCCCGATGGATTGGGCAATACCGCCGAGCTGCCCCATCAAATCCTTGAGTTCTTGCGGGTCGAGAGCCTGATCTGCATCACACCACGCCTCGCACGGCTTGGGATGCATCTCCACCAGCAGGCCATCGGCACCGGCCGCCACCGCGGCACGGGCCAGCGCAGGGACCATCCACGCCTTGCCGCCGGCGTGGCTCGGGTCGACGATAACCGGCAGGTGGGTCTCCTTCTTCAGCACAGGAATGGCAGTGACATCGAGCATATTGCGGTAGTAGGTCTCGAAGCTGCGCACACCGCGTTCACAGAAGATAATATTGTGGTTGCCACCGGCGGCGATGTACTCGGCCGCCATCAGCCACTCAGAGATGGTAGCCGACATACCACGCTTGAGGATCACTGGTTTGTGAGTG
>JBFFNE010000153.1:0-3291 GCA_041563315.1 Thiohalomonadaceae bacterium | reverse complement strand
TCTCCTCCCATACCCACCGCGCCTTCAGCCGGGTCCATGGCGGCAATCTGGTGATCAATACCGGGTCGGTGGGGCAGCCTTTTGACGGGGATGTGCGTGCCAGTTATGCCCGACTGGTATTCCGTGGCGCGCGCTGGGAGGCGGCGATCCAGCGTGTGTCTTACGACCGTCAGCGGGCTGTCAGCGACTTCGAACAAAGTGGTTTTCTCGAAGAGGGGGGGGGCCTGACTCGGCTGATCTTCCGGGAGTTCCTCGAGGCCACCATGCATGTCGGACCCTGGCGGCAAGTCTATCTGGAGGCGGTCAAGAAGGGGGAGATCGGGGTGGCCGAGTCGGTGCAGCGGTACTTGAACGCGTTGTAGGAGTGGCTGTCCCACATCAGCCGCCACATCAGCCGTCAGTTATCAGAAAAGGCCCGATTTGCTGACTGCTGACTACTGCTCCCCTAACCCCTGCAACTCCGTCAGAAACCGCTCCCGCGCTTTTTTCATCGCCTCGCGGATGTTGGCTGCCAGCGCTTTGTCGACCTCTTTGGTCATCCCCAGCCATTCCAGGCAGCCATTGTGGTAATGCTCAAAGGCCTCAATCACCTGATCTGCCGGGAGTGCCTTTTCCGTGGCCTCTGGTGGCGGTGAGGTGGAACCAGAGAGAGGAGCAACGACCGCTGATCGCGGAATCATCCTCTGGCTGCCTTTCTTAAGCCGACTGGCCGTTAGCGGTCCGGATTTCGTGTATTGCTCGCCCTGGTATTCAAAGGTTTCGCCGATGGGAACAAGAGAGAATTTTTTCATAAGGCTCAGCAGGTCAAACGATGTTGTACTAATTATGCGGTCTCAAGACGTGGCGAGCAATGTTACAGGCAAAAAAGAGCCGGTTCCGCAAACAGCGGAAGCGGACCGGCAATCAGGAGTAACAACGGAGAAAAAACAGGTTAGCTAGCAACCGACGATGTCGGCATGGAGACCATGCTCCTTGAAAATATCCAGTACATGCATAGGGACATTTTCGTGCTCATCGAATTCGACCAGCACGTCGTGTGGCATGCTGGCGTTAAGCTGTACGTCGCGGACATGAGGGGCAGAGAGCAGCTCCTGGCGCAAGTCACTGAGTTCGTTGCTGCCGATGGTTTCGTCAATGTGTACGTTGATTGTATTCATGGAGCACCTCCCGTAAGCAATCTCGCTGAGTCAATCTGTTATTCAATATAGACCATTACGAGGGGATGCAAGTTGCATACGGGTATTTTGTGACGGTATGGTCGATTGCGGCTGTCACGGTTATGGGCCGCTGTCCATGATGGAAACTGGGATGCCGACAGAGACACCCGAACCCGGGACATACACTGGGGAATTGGGCCGGGTTGGGCGCCTTGGACGGTAACAGTTTATAAACGGTGCGGCGTGTTGGAGTGGAGATTCTAGTCTTCGTCATCACCCCATTCATCATCCGCATCATCATTGGCGGTGACGAGTTCATCATACTCCTCCTCATCGGCCTCGATGTTAGCTGCTTTTGGGGGACTGGTGCGGGGCTCCTTCGCCTTTTCCGGGATATTTGTAATCTTTGCGCCACGGGCAATGAAACTTCCAGAGACTTGGGTGTAGGCCGATGTCATGTCCTTGATGACGACGCTCTCCTCTTCACTCAGATCGCGAAGCTTTGGCTCGACGATGTCGCGCCGATATTCGATGATCTCGCTACGTCGCAGATTGAAAACATAAACCGTACTGGGGTTAGCGGTACTTAAACGCTGGTCCATCAGCACTGGGGAACTCTTCTCACCTGCATCCAGGTAGCCATACCAAAGATTGTTCTCACTCATATCGTCGTATCCTGGGTAGTCACTAATGTGTGGTAATCGGTTGTGCTGGAATGTGCGGTTGGGTAGTTGCTGGCGGCCAACAAACTCATCCTCAGGCAGAGCAAATATATCCAAGATTAAGTGGGTGTAAAGATGTTGGAGGGAGTTATTTTGGCTTTTTTCTATAGAATTTTTTTGGGGGAATGGGGGACGGCGCATTAAGCAATAAAATAAATTGATAACCACACTGTGAGGGGCTATGGTGGGGTTCTGATGGCCGCCGTCTGCCAAGGCGTTCCACTTGTCGCAATCTTCCTCCCTGGAACGAAAAGTCATCAATGCAATTAGTACGCATAAGGTGGCGAAGAGGCAGTGCACAAAAGCCGCAACTTGATGAAATATCAGGCATGAAACGGTAGACTAACGGGCGGATTAAAAAAACGATAATGAGGCGCAGGAATTCTCAAGCGCCTAGGACTATGAAAAGCGAACCGGCGGCACACTATCTACTTATTGTAAGTTCACCCCTGTAATGGAATAGGCAAGGCGTCTGCCGGGAAATAGCTGGCACACAATGGCCAGGAGTTGCCAATGCAAGATAAAAAAAACAACAAGGAACCAGTCGCTTTTGCGCGACCGCACTCTCATTTGGTGGTATACCTCAAATATATTCTACTGACCCTGATGACGTTGTCCCCTGTGGTATTTTCCCAGGCGTTTTATTTTCATGACGGAGTTATCGACCCGCTCTTTTTTGTTCTGCCGTTCAGCGTCAGTGTGGCGGTTGGTATCCTGCTGGGGCGTTCTGCCTTGTTGCGCCAACAGATGCAGGAGCAGGGGGAGCAGTTCCGCGCTATTGCCGATCTGGCTCAGGAATTCACCTATTTTCGCCGTGTCGACGGACGCTATGAGTATGTCTCCCCGGCGAGCCGGACGATGACCGGCTATGCCCCGCAGGATTTTTACCAAACCCCGAGCCTGATGGACGTGCTCATCCATCCCGAGGATCGGGCGCGCTGGTCTCATCATGTACACAACATCAACGATGGGGGGTTGCCGGAGAGTTTCGAACTTCGGTTATTAAGTCGGGATAACCGGGTGGTCTGGTTCCAGCATACCTGTGCCCCGGTCTATAACGAAAAAGGGCGCCAGGTCGGGGTACGGTCGACCAATCTCGACATCACCCAGCGCAAGGAGGGCGAAGAGAAGATCACACGGATGGCGTTCTATGACCCACTGACCGACCTGCCCAATCGACACTCTCTGGTTACCCGCATTCACACCCTGATCAATGGCATCAATCGGACCAACAAGCACTTCGCAGTGCTGTTTCTTGACCTTTGCCGTTTCAAGAATATCAATGACAGTTTCGGTCACTCCTTTGGTGACCGTTTGCTCAAAGCTATTGCCGAGCGCCTTGACAGTGTGTGCTACAAGGACTGTCTGGTGAGCCGGTTTGGTGGTGATGAGTTCATCATTTTGTTAGAGAG
>JBFFNE010000152.1:0-3302 GCA_041563315.1 Thiohalomonadaceae bacterium | reverse complement strand
CCACCGCACAGATATTCTTTCCCAGCTCCAGTTCCTGTGCCCTGCGTTCATCAGGGCTGGCGAGTCCGGCATTGGCCCGCTTGATCTCGATATAGGCTTCGGGAAACTCCGGCAGGCTCGACAGCACATAGTCGATGAAGGCCTGTTCCCCTTCGGCCAGCTTGAGCAGGCCCGGGTTGCGCTGCATGAGCTCTCCCAGCTTGGCGCGGTAGACGCCGTTTTCATCGCCCGTCTTGCTATCGCTGAAGTGGGCCGGCAGCACCTGAGTCTCGTCGGGCAGTTCTGCCATCCGCTTCAGCGAGGCGTAGAGCAGTGGCGCCCAGCCATCGGCCCTGCCGCCCAGATCCGGACGGGCAATGGACTCGAGAAACAGGCTGTCACCATTCAGCAGATAGCAACCGTCGATGAGAAAGGCGACCATCCCCAGGGTGTGGCCGGGGAAGTGCAGGACTTGTATCTCGGCCTGGCCGACGCGCAGGGTTTGCCCTTCCTCCAACGGGCGATAGGCGATGCGGGCAGGCAGCATGTCCATCGGGTGGATGGCGTCATAGGGATGCAGGTGATAGGGGATTTTGTCCTGCTGCCCCAGCGCCGGGCCGCCACTGAGGTGATCCGCATGCAGGTGGGTATCGAGCACCAGATCGATCCGTGCCCCAGCCGTGGCGGCCAGATCGTGATAGGTCTCGATGTGCCGTGCTGGGTCGAACACGGCGGCGTGCTGGTCACTGACCAGCACATGGCTCAGGCAGCCGCGGGCAGGACGCACCACCTGGAAGAGCGAGTAGCGCGCGTTCTCTTCCACCGGGCGCCAGTAGTAGAAGTTGCCCCAGGCCTCCATGCCGCCTTCCATGTTCACCGCATCGAACTTCAGGCGACGCAGCCCCTCGGCAACATAATTCGAGGTATTGCCCTCGGCGCAGACAGCGAGGATGGGGCGATCGGCGGGCAGCTTGTCCATGAGTTGCGCCTGCACTCCACGCATCACCGCTTCAGTGACGTCCTCCTCCTCACTCTCCAGATCGAGAAGCTCGAAGTAGGGGATGTTGAGCGTGGGGACGGGGTTGGGGCCTTCCACCCGCCAGTGTTCGAACTCATCACGGTTGCGCACGTCGAGGATAAACATCGGCTCGTTGTGCAGCAGCTGCTCCCACACCTTCGGCGGTTTTGCGGCGGTAGTGAGCTTCTTCACCATGAGAGACCTCCTTGCGGAGTTAAAAGTCAGAGGGTATGGCGCGGCAAGGTGGCATTTCAGCACTTATTTTTTCGGCATTATAGCTTGCGGGAACCGCTGCCTGTTCGCCAATATAGGTGAAACGCAGAGTGTAAAAATACGTTAGCAGTAATTGCGACTCTGTCAATTCTCCCACGGCGGCTGGAGTCCGGTAAATGCCGTAAATGCCTCAAGAAACCCACCTTAAATGCCACGGTGTAACTTTCCGCTTTATGTGGATAGGGATGGAGCATCAGTAATGGGATTGGAACTTCCCTGTATGAGCGCGAAGAATGGTGAATTGTTCTGTTGGAATGAGGTTATTCCCCTCATCAGGGTATGAGTCACCCTCAGACTCGATCTGATAGTAGAAAGAGGAAGTGAAATAACTCAGGTCAGCAGTTCACGACAGGCCGCAAGATTGGGGGTGCGTTTATAGCCCAGTGACTCGCAGGCGGCTTTGAGTGTATAGGCGGTACCGACCAGCCCCTTGAATCGGCTCTCGAAGTGCTGTGCCATGTAGAGCCCATAGCGCGAGTCAATCTGTTGGCGTTCGAGCCCGGTGGCAGGTTGGCAGGGATAGCGCCACGCTTGTCTTCTCGCCGTGCTCTTCCTGTCCAGTCCACTAATTCAAGGTAGTCGCTAAAGCGAAAGGGTAACCCCTTGGGCATCTCTTCTCTGGGATTGCCTACAAAGGGCAATAGAGCCGTGGACTGTTGTGTCGGTTCTTCGGTTACTGCAGCAATGCGTTCTTGACCCGTTCCGCCACCAGATTATGCTCGACCTTCAGCAGTGTGTCGCCTGCAAGCAATCGATGTGTCAACGGGTGACCGGCAAAGAGATGGCGCCAGTGTTCGATGACATCCACGTCAGTCCAGCCTTCGGCTTGCTCCCTGTCCACATGCAGCACCACAGGGTAGTGATTGGACATCACTGCATAGGCACAGATATCGAGGGCAAAGACCTACTAAGCGAAAGCATACGCTGCTGAATTTATTGTCGGCGGTGTTCGAAGCTTTGACCGGTGTGGGAATCCTTACCGCAGAGAAAGGCGCGGCGGACGCAGCGGGAAACGCAATGGTAGTAGGGAGTCGCTTCCAGTGAAACCTGGACTTTCCTTGGCTTTGGCATGATATCTCTCCTTGATATCCATTCGGTGACTCAGAGGTTGACAGGAAACAACTTGGCTGGCAAGTTTGGGGTGGGTGTCCGGTTAGTTGTTGCTGAATCCGTCTGCGCGTGCTCATGCACTACATGTGCTCTCCGCTGCTCGAACGATTCGCGCCTTACCTTCGCGTCCCTGGCTGTGCAGGACTCCTGTCATTGCGAGCGCAGCGAAGCAATCCCTTTGTCTTTGCGAACTACCAGGTGGTGAAGCAATCTAGCCTTTAATGACTCAAAGCAAAGGTCGCTGAGGGAATACATGAAACCGGGCTTCGCAGAGAATGTGGGGTCCGGTTTTTTTGTGGTATGTGTGACGTGTTATAACATGTCACTGCGTTGAGTTTCAATAGGTTATGGTGCTGGATGAGTGTTATACGTCAGTATTGACGTGTTATAACACGTCAAATTCAACGTCGAATTATAGTTAGAGCAAGAGCACAAGGTCTTTGCGAGGAAGCGTAAATTATGGGTGAGATTTTTGCCTACATAGGTGCAATTTTAACGATTGGCTTGGGAATTATGGGGCTATTCAGGCCGGACCTCGCAGCGGGAATGGTTGGTATCCATGCGGTGAGCGGACTAGGTAGGTCGGAGGTCCGTGCAACGTATGGGGGATTATTCATTGGCCTCGGTTCATCTTGCCTCTGGCTTCAGTCGACTGAAGCTTTTTTAGTTGCTGGGATTGCTTGGTCTGTAGCGGCAGTAGCTCGAACTATAGCTATCGTTATCGAACGCGAGGCTTCCGCGAAAAATTTTGGGGGAGTCGGTATCGAAGGAGGTATCGGTGCCCTGTTATTGGCAGTGCTGCTCTAACTCGACGCTCCAGAGATGCCTGGCCGCGATGCGGCCTTCCTCGGCTTTTTAATAAAAGGGGTCGGTGACAAATGCGAATCATTATAATTACCAGTTGTCACCGACCCCTTTAATT
>JBFFNE010000151.1:0-3363 GCA_041563315.1 Thiohalomonadaceae bacterium | reverse complement strand
TTTACCCAATGTATTTAATATTGACCGTCCGTGCCTAATGATGACTATTTCCATGAAGCACCTTTTGAAAGATAACATGCAATGGCAGGCACACCCTCCCACTGCAAAAGTCCCTATATCTATTAATGCTTCCTACATATAATAACTTGGTTAATAAATGTAGGTTCCTATACTTAGTTACATACAAGGGGTCAGTACCCTTATCCTGATTCTGGAATGGAAATAGGTAAACTGTCTCCTGAAATCCGGCTGAGCAGTTAGCGGTGAAAAAGATTCCAAGTCTCGAACGGGTAGATCCTTCCATCAGGTTGGACGAAATGGGTGCAGGAGCGTTTTACCGATCCCAGATCGAAATCGTAGCGGTCCATGAAGCTCATGATGACGATGCGAAACACGTTCTCGTAGCTCAGCTCGTTGCCCTGGACCCGTGGCAGGCAGCAGAGCATCGTCTACAGATTATCGGTGGTCTGCTCGCCGCAGGCATCCAGTGAGAACAGGCGGAAGAAGGCCTCGCGCAGCGGCCCTCTCTTCTCGAAGGTGATAGTGTTCTCCACCCCTTTGAGCAGCTCTTCACGCGGCAGCAGCCCGGTGACCGGGGTCAGGGTGTCTCCCGTGCGGATGGCGTAGCCGATGCAGATGTTCTCCGGGTGACAGGGTAGCGGGATCATGTCCGCGTCGCCGAACGGGTTGTCGGCCTCGATGATGCGGCGGCGGATCTCACTCAGGGTGATGCGCTGCGCGGCTCTGCCGCCCTCGTTTCGTCCGGCGTCCTGCACCGGCTGAAAGGTGATGCCGCGCACACAGCGCCACTGTTGCGCTTGGCGGATGATCTCGCCGATCTCCGTATCGTTCACCCCCTTGCGGATCACGCACACCAGGGTGGTGGAGATGTTGTGCCGCTCCAGTTGCTCTAGGGCCTGCTGACGAATCTTGCGCATATCCTGGCCACGGAGGTTGAGCAACGCCTCGGCCTGTAGCGAGTCGAATTGCAGGTAGACCTCGAAGCCGGGTTTCAGGGTGGCAAGGTCACTGACCAGTTGCGGGTCGCGGGCGATGCGGATGCCGTTGGTGTTGAGCATCAGGTGGCGGATCGGGCTGGCCTTGAGACGCCGTAAGATCGCCATCAACTGCGGGTGCAGAGTCGGCTCCCCGCCCGACACCTGGACCAGATCCGGCTCGCCCTCGCTTTGCACCAGCGTCTCGAGCATCCGCTCTATCTCATCCAGGCTGAGGGCTTTACCCTGGCCAGGCCCGGAACCGGCGAAACAGACCGGGCAGCGCATGTTGCACTCGTCGATGATCTCGAACAGCGCCAGGCAGGAATGCTGTTCGTGATCGGGGCACAGCCCACAGTCATGCGGGCAGCCCCGGGTAATCTCGGTCTGGAAATGCCGCGGCATGTCACCGGGCTTGAGGTACTCCTTGCAACGCTTGTAGTAGGCGATATCGGTAGAGACCAGCGTCTTCTGCACACCGTGTTGAGCGCAGCGCTTCTGGTAATAGACCTTGTCATCCTGAAACAGGATCTTCGCCGGTACCACCGCCAGGCACTCCTCGCAGAGCGACTGCGTGTGTCCGTAGAACAGATAGGGGCGCGACTTATTCGGCATGCCGCCAACTCCTGTGCAACATCCCCAACGCATAGACCAGCAGCGCCAGGCTCACCAGGTGAAACAGATTCAGCCCACCGACCAGCGGCGGATAGGGCTTGAGAAACTCCCAGGCGAAACGCTGCCCAGCGTACACCAGCACGAACAAGTAAAACCCCTGGCGCAGCCAGAATGCACGGCGCTGTGGATAATCGAACAACAGAAAGAGCAGCAACAGCAGCATGGAGAGCGCCTCGTACAGCTGCACCGGATGACGCCGCAGCCCATCACCGAAATCCACGCCCCAAGGGAGATCCGTGGGTATGCCGTAGGTGTAATCGGCCAGCCCACCGAAAAAGCAGCCGATACGCCCCACTATGATCAGCGACAGCAAACCCGGAACGAAATAGAGCCCCGTGGAGCGGCGAATGCCGCTGAAATACTTGAACAGCTCGGCGGTGACGATGGCGCCAAACAGCCCACCCGCCAGGCTCTTGGCCAGCCCCTCGCCACCTGCGAGCCACAGATTCCACGACCCGAACAGCACACTACCGAGCGCCAACCCTAGCAACAGAATGGCCAGGTAATAGTGTTGCTGCGACGCTGACTCGATGCCGACAGGCTGGGCCAGCGCGTAACGCCTGCGAAACCACGCACCCAGCGAAACTCCACAGAGCAGCGCCAGCAGATCGAACAGTGAATGCCACAGCACCGGGTTATGACTCAGCCGGCAATCCGCAGGGTACTCGGTATCACAGCACACCCGCCGAACGCGACCAACGGTACACCTATCGCCACCACCAGGGTCCACAACACCACCGCCGAGTCTGGGCCTGCACCACCGTACGCGCTGTTAACACGATAGAGTGCATACCCCTCAGCCACAACCGTGAACAGATTCCACATCCCAGTCACCCAGTCGTTTTCACTCAGCGTGATCAAGGTGAAACCTGCGAACAACAGCAGCACACCTACCCCGCACAACACAGCCAGCGCCATCAGCAGTGATAGCCAGATGGGACGTTGTTGCTTGACACCATTCACCATACGCTCCTTACCAGATGGGTTTGAATTTGCCTGTTTACTCGTGAGAGATTGTTCGCATTAAAAATTTGTTGGAATGTTGGAGCTGAGTTTCCCCAATAAAACGGACGGTTTAATTAAGAGGCGTACTCAGCCTCGTATTCCATCGGGCTGATGTAGCCCAGATAAGAATGCCGCCTGCGCCTTTTATAGAAGACTTCAATATATTCAAACAGGCTTTTCTTTGCTTCTTCCTTGGGCATTAGACAATTTCCAGTCTCATGTCGATTTCAGCATATCGGGACCCTGATTTAGACCTTGCTCCAGTATACCTAATCAGGCTATAGCGTAAAGACGTGGCTAATGTCTCCTCAGTGAAGGAAAGCGGTCGCAGTTAACAATCAAATCTAATGTCAGCTACTGGGCGTATCCTGTCGAAATCAGCCTACAGCCCCTGCCCCACCAGCACTAATGCCCCTTAAGCGACCAAAGGTGACGTTAGCCAGGTATGCTTAGGAAGTCCGCAGCCACTTCATCAGCGGACATTCAACGGTCCAGCTCAGGCGGCCGCTGTCGCTGAGCGACGAAAGGCTCCCAGGGAACTTCCCCCGATTTTGCACACACTGCTTGTTATATCCATTAACCACTTATCCCCTTCTCACTTCATACTCGTCTGGCGTCATATAATCTAATGATGAGTGTATCCTCTTTCGATTATAGAACCCTACATATTCCATGATCACGGCTCTAA
>JBFFNE010000150.1:0-3403 GCA_041563315.1 Thiohalomonadaceae bacterium | reverse complement strand
TTGCGCGGCCAAGAAAAAGTAACCAAAGAGAAGGTCGCCCGGGGACTTGCCGCTACGCGGTACCCTGTGCTTCTCGTCGTTTCAGGGCCGTTCGCGCAACTCGCGAGGAAAAAAGCCGCCTCGCTCAGACATGCCCTTACTTTCCCCTGAAATGACTGCGATGCTCGGCAGCGTCCACGGGTTTTGGCCCTCTGTTTGACGTTGGCGAAGGGGTTTTCATTCCGTTAATTCTCGCCGAGTAGCGCAGTGGAAGGAGGAACAGCCCGCAGGGTTGCGCGCAGGACGCGCGCAACTGTGCAGCCAGGCCAGGGAAGGCCTGTCTGCAAAGCCTTCCTGGAGTGAGCAAGTCGCTCTCGTACATTCATGTGCTCCGCGGCACTAGTGCATCCTGCACGTCGCGCAGGCACCCGAAGGGCGGGAATTTCGGGAGCGTTTCTTTGGGTACGTTCTTGCCGCTACAAGAAAGTACCTCGCCTTGCGGTGCGAGAACCGATTTCAATTAAGCCGTCGCGACAGCGACACAAGATCATCTTTCCCGCAAATGCGCGAAGACCAAAAAATCACTAAACAAATCTGATACCTATCACACGTGCAATTAACCGCCCCCCCTTAACGGTAAACTGAATTAGAAGGTGCGAATATAAGGGTATTCTTATAAGCCGCTGAATTCAAAGAATTTTTTATAGTGTCAGTCCTTGACATACCTAGTTGAACTTCATACTGTAGGCCTCAGAATAGAAGCGTCAAAAAAACACATAACATTAATAAGTACCCATACCTGTGAGGAGTGACCACATGAAAAATTCCAAGCGCCTGCTCGCCCTGGCGGTTTCTGCTGCAATTGCTGCACCGATGGCGGCCCATGCAACCAACGGCATGAATCTTGAAGCTTACGGCCCCATCGCCGGCGGTATGGGCGGGGCCTCTATGGCTTACGACAACGGCACGGCGGCGATGATGAACAATCCCGCGACTCTGGGCCTGATGGTCGAAGGAAATCGAGTCGATGCCGCCGTTGGTTTACTTGGACCTGATGTTTCCTCAAAGGCACCTGCAATGATGGGTGGAGCAGAGGCTGCCTCCGGCGGTGACTCCTATGTGATGCCAGCCATCGGCTGGGCTCACCGTAAAGACAGATTGACCTACGGTGTCGGTGTATTCTCTCAGGGCGGTATGGGGACCGAATACGACACAGGCAGCTGGTTGGGCGCTGGCACCGGCCAGGATGCCCGTTCAGAGCTCGGCGTAGGCCGATTCATGGTGCCGCTGGCATTCAACGTCAATGAGAAACTGACTGTCGGCGGTAGCATCGATTATGTTTGGGGTGGGCTGGACATGAAAATGCCAATGCCTATTTTTAATCCTCTGTCCGGCACAGCCACGGCAGGTACTTTTGCCGATTTCTTCCCCTCATTTGGCGGCAGCCAGGTGTTGGGTGAGGCGACTATGACGGCTGGTTTGCAAACTCAACTTGGAACTGCAATTAGTGGCGGTGTTGATACAGTCGCTATCAACTTCTCTGACAGCAGTGATTTCACTCAAGAAGCAAGCGGGACTGGCTTCGGGGGGAAGATTGGCATGACCTATAAGATCAATCCCCAGGTAACTATGGGGGCGGCCTACCATACGAAGACCTCCATGTCCGATTGGGAAGGCGATGCCAGCATGGACATGTATGCCGGTGGTACTTCAGCGGGATCTGTGCCGGGTAAGATTACAATCAAGGATTTCCAGTGGCCGGCAACTATTGCCGCCGGTGTGGCCTTTACACCCGATGAAAAGTGGATGGTTGCTGCTGATGTGAAAATTCTGCAGTGGGCTGACACGATGAAAAACTTTAATATGGTCTTCAGCACTGGAGGCGAAAGCGCAGATATCACCTTCTATCAGGATTGGGATGACCAGACTGTGATCAGCCTCGGGGGTTCTTACATGGTGAGCGACGTCTTTACTGTTCGTGCCGGTGCGAATCTGTCCAGCAACCCGATTCCGGATCAGTATGTACATCCGCTGTTCCCCGCTATCGTGGAGAACCATTACATGGCAGGTTTTGGTTACGCCTTTAACAAGGCCAGCGATTTGAATTTCTCGCTTACCTATGCACCGGAGGTCTCAGCCACCAACTCCAACACAAACGTAGAGATTACCCACAGTCAGATGAACTGGCAGGCAATGTATAGCCACCGTTTCTAAGCCTGGAGTTATAGCGGGATAGAGTGGTTATGTAAGGGCGGGGCAGTAAGTAATAATGTTTGCTGTCCCGTTTTACTGTCTATTGATTGGTTTTGTTGGACAATCATATGATTCGGGGTTATTTATGAAAGTGATCAAAAAAGCCTTATTGGCCTTTGCCATGATTGCCTTTGCCGTTTCGGTTCAGGCAGCCAGTGAGAAGTATCGGCCGTTTGTCCTTGCCGAGATCACCAAGGGTGATGTCGCGGCGGCTCAGTTGTCGGTGGAAAAGAAGCTCACCGATGCCGGTTTTGACATCGTTGGCACCTATTCACCCTACAAGGGCGCGGTGGTGATCGCTATCACCAATAATGCACTGAAGCAGCATGCGGCCAAGTCCGCCTTCGGCGGGTATGGGGCGGTGCAGCGTGTCTCCCTTACCAAGGTGGGCGAAGATATCCAGATTGCCTACACCAACCCGACCTACATGGCTCATGCCTACCGTATGGCCGGGGACCTGGCCGAGGTGACCGCCCAGCTGGAGAAAACCCTCGGCAAGAAGGACACCTTCGGTTCCGAGAAGGGGCTGCGTGAGAAGAAGCTACGCAAGTATCACTACATGTTCGGCATGGAGTATTTCGATGATCTGAACATGCATGAACTGGCCCAGTATCCTAATCACCAGGCGGCTCTTAAAGCGGTTGAAGCGAACCTCGCCAAAGGGGTTGCCGGGGTGAACAAGGTTTACCGTGTCGAGATCCCGGGCAAGGATGAAATCGTTTTTGGCGTGTCGCGAAAAATGCCGGAAAAAGGTGGCGACAAGTATATGGATGAGAGTTTTGTCATGAACATCATCGATTTCAAGGACTACAAGTCAACAGCGCATCTGCCGTATGAAATCATGGTGTCCGGTAACAAGGTTTATCACCTTTATGCCCGCTTCCGTATCGCCATCAACTTCCCCGATCTCTCCATGATGGGTAGCAACAGCTTCATGAACATTGTTGAGTCACCGGAAGCGATCAAAAAGGCACTTACCAAGGTCGCCGGTGGCGAGGTTAAGGAAGACTATTGGCAGTAACGAACTCTGGGGGGAGTACATAAGAAGAAGCCATAAAGGCTCTTGAGGGATTAACTCTGCTACCACAGAGTGGATTTGGACTGGAAGTCCTGGAATAGTGAGCCCCGCATTAGCGGGGCTTTTTTATTGTAGGCAGTAACAAGGGACAAG
>JBFFNE010000149.1:0-3524 GCA_041563315.1 Thiohalomonadaceae bacterium | reverse complement strand
GTTGGGGTCAGGCACCTGGCATCAAAACTGCAGTTAAAAAAGGATGAGGGTGAGTTGTTGTCTTGAATGAGAGCGGCTTTAGCGAGGAAACCCGATGCAAATAATACCCTCCCAGCGAGCGTTATTCGATATCCCACAATCTGAAGCCTATTTCAATTGTGCCTATAACTCGCCACAGTTGAATGAAAGCCGCAGGCGTTTAATCGAGGGTGTTGACAGTAAAAGCCACCCCTGGGAGCGCGGTTCGGAAGATTTCTTCGATGATGCAGAGCGTGTACGTAATCTCGCCGCATCGTTATTTGGTGGAGATAGGGATAGCTATGCCATTGTTCCTGCCGCCAGTTACGGATTGAGTACCGCGGCAAGAGCCATTGAGCCACATCTCACAGCGGGCGATCGAATAGTGCTCCTCGATGAGGAGTTTCCCAGCAACTATCTTCCCTGGCAGAGAGTCGGCAAAGAGACCGGGGCAGAGATAGTTACTGTCCCTACACCATCGGATGGTGACTGGACAGAGGCGATCCTTAAACGTATCGAACCCCGAGTTCGTGTGGTGGCGGTGTCGAGTTGTCACTGGACGAATGGGGCGATAATAGATCTGAGTGCTGTCGGTCGTGCCTGTCGTGAAGTTAATGCCTTATTTGCCGTCGACGCCACACAGTCACTTGCTGCGATGCCTTTGTCGGTTGATGAGATACAGCCAGACTTCCTGGTTGCTGCAGGCTACAAGTGGCTGCTCTGTCCCTACGGCTTCAGTTTGATGTATGTCTCAAAGAAATGGCAGGCAGCACGTCCACTGGAGGAAACCTGGTTAGCCAGATCAAATGCGGAAGATTTTTCCTCTCTGGTTAACTATTCCGATACCTATATGCCAGGAGCCCGGCGCTTTGATGTGGGTGAAAAGTGTACACCCACTATCCTCCCGGGAGCGATTGCCGCACTTGAGCAAATTAAGGCATGGGGTGTCGATAGCATTGCTGCAACGCTTTCCACGATCAATAACCGAATCGCTGAACATCTTGAAGATTTGGGCTTTTCCCTTCCTGAAGATAAGTACCGTTCCCCGCACATGTTCGGTGCGCAATTACCTGAGGGCTATTCTGGCAATATGGTAGCCGACCTGAAGGCTGAAAGGGTCTATATCAGCCAGCGCGGTAATGCATTGAGATTTGCACCTCACCTCCATGTTAATGACAATGACCTCGATAGAGTGTTTGAGGCGATAGGCGGTTTTCTGATTCGAAAAAAAGGGTAAAACATCTGGGGTAGAGCGCGATTTGGATAGTTGATCACCGCTGCCACTAACATTGCGCTCGAGAAAGTCCAGGAACAACTGGCTAAGCTCAGGCACGAATTAGCTCTCCAGGTTAAAGAGATGGTCTGAGTATAAGGGGGTGGGGGACTACATAATGCCCAGTTGTAGACAGCAGTTCGCGTTGCAGAAAAAATACCTTCATTCCCCTTTTTTTATTTCCCTTATAAGTAAGGAGTAAGTAAATGCATGTAGAAGTGTATGGTCCTGAAGATGGAGAGCCAATAGTATTTCTTCATGGTTCCATGGTGGCTGGCTGGATGTGGCTAGGTCAAGTTCAAGACCTACCAGCCTATCGCTGCTTTCTTCCAGATTTGCCTGGTCTTGGGAATAGTGGGGATACGCCTTGGAAGGGGTTATCGAACACCTGTGATTTGATTACTGACCTGATTTTGAAGAATTGCCCCGGTGGAAAAGCACATTTGGTCGGCTTGTCTTTAGGCGGCATTGTTGCTCTGCACCTTGCAGCGAAGAGACCTGACGTCATCAAATCACTCATTGTTTCTGGCGTACCCTATGGCAAGTTTCCGATTCCCTTGCAGTTGCTAAATAAGATTATGTTGAAACTATATGGTCGTCCATGGGGTGCCCGGCTAATCGCAAATCTGTTCGGCATCCCGCATGATGAATCAATGGAGGCATTTTTGTTAACGGCAACGCAAACCGATTTAAAGTCATTAGAAATGTTAACAAGAGAAGTTCTTCAAGAGCCGATCCCGCATGCGATTGATGGAATTTAAGCCCAAACTTTGGTGGTAACGGGAAAAAAGGATACAAAATTAGCGATAAACGGTGTTTCATATCTGAGCGATGCAATGCCAAATGCAGCTGGATATTTTGTTCCAAATGTGGGTCATCAATGGAATTCCGAGGATCAGAAATTATTTTCAAAAATGGTGCGTTTGTGGGTTGAGTTCAGGTCTGTTTGCGAAGAGTTTGAGCCTATTTGAATAGAAATCCGGATCAGAGAGCAATTACTGTAATTGTAAAAAACAACTATCATCGATCAGAGGTATACAAAGTCAGGATGCGAAAATAAATAATGAGAAATTAATGGGCTTTATTGAAACTGGCAGATCACTATGCAGTGATTATCTGCTGAAGCTTTTTTTAAGTAATGATGCAAGGAGGGATTATGGATAAGTTGCTTTTGGTGCTACTTATTCTTGTTGGTGTTTTTTGGGTGTATGATGAGGGTGTTGATAGCGATAAAATTGAAAACCTCGAAAAGCAGATCGCTGCCGCTGAAGCAAGGGTGAGGGTGCTGGAGGGGGAACTGGAAATATCAAAGTCACAATACATAGAAGCGGTGGACGCGGTTGATGCGGCAAATATTGCTATTAATTCAATACTGGATAAGGCAGGGAAAGATATCGATGAAGGACTCAGTGGTATTAAAAAGCTTAGGGCAATCAATCAGAGCTATGATGATGCTGTTTCTGCTGTTAGGGATAAGTGCACCATCACAGTCGCAGGAGGTGGCTGAGACACTAGATCAAGATGAGGCGTTTGGAGTGCTTAAAGCGGAGCGAGACAACGCTACTGATCAAATAGAACAAGCCCTTCTTTCTCTTGAGAAAGAGCGTCTGAACCTCAAGGAGGAGGTTCAGGAGCAGCGTATCTCCCTTGATGAGGCTAAGCTTAAGTATGTGGATATCGAGGGAAAGTACAGCGCAATTGTGACTAACCTCAAGTTTGCCAATGAGAAAAGAGAGGCCATCATTGATGAGTACAGGCTGTACCGGCACCAGGAACGGGCCAAGGTGGTGTTTCCGCTCATACTTGCTGTTGCAGCCTACGGATTTAGTAACAGGGATGGTAGCGACCGTGTGGTTGATGGATTTGCAGGCTATGGAGTGGCATCAGCTCTCGAAGCGGTAGGCCTGGGATTAGGAAAGCCTATAGGTATGCTGACATTTAAATTGACAGAGTGGTAGTGACAACCTAAAGCTTCAGATACAGACAATGAACGGGGTCTTGAATTGTGAGTTCAAGAACCACGACCTGACCCTTTGGAACTCTTTATCCATTCAAGCAGTGATCTGATTGGATATTTCCTGGAGATTCCTCGGGTGCTGACCCCTTAAGTATTATTGTGGCATCCTTGTCTTATCTATTAAATCTATCAAAGATGTGATGTTTTTCTCACCCAGACCGCTGTGGATGGCTTTTGTGAGAAGTGAGTGGCATGCCGATATGAGTTCAAGCCTGG
>JBFFNE010000148.1:0-3599 GCA_041563315.1 Thiohalomonadaceae bacterium | reverse complement strand
CGGGCTCAGGGTCAGGTCTTGCCTTTTGCCTTATGGTGTATGAATTCCTGAAAGCTGTCTGAATGATTATCCACTGCACCCAGAAATTGGCCGCCAAACTGCCTAATGTCAGCAAGCAGGCGTTGAGTGAAACCAATCCTCTAGGTAGTTGGCATGCCAATCTTTATGTGATTGACCGGCGCAACTGCATCATGTTCTGTCACGATCAGACTCGCTTTACGCTCTTCATGGCCGGGCTGAAGAAGGCGGACTTCGCCAACCTGGACTTCTGGTTTCAGGATCTCTACGCCAACACCATGCTGAAGCTGGGCTACGATACGGCACTAATCGAAAAGGTGATGACACTGGTCGATCCGTTGCAGTTCGATACGGTCTGTGACCGCTCCGTGCAGGGGACAATGAGGGTAAGCCGTCAGGAGCTGGACGGTTATTTGAGAGGGATATCCGATGTGTTGGATTTGCCTGTTTATTCCGCCTCAACCGGTGCCCTGTGACGATAAAAGGCATGAGGGGTGGCGAGTGTCTGTGGCCTGAGAGGGCAATGCAGACGTGGCTGATTGGGGTATGCTCACAACTTGGCACGCTATTTCACATGAGTAACTCAGATGGCTGACCGATACGACACTGAAGGGAACCCGGAAGGGACTTGGCAGCCGGGGTCTGATGGACAAGTTTTGCTAAACAGGCTTGGCATTACTGATTCCAGGGAGATGGATCGGGTTGAACTGGAACTTCTTGTTGATCTTTACGAGCGTGTATTTGAGTCGGTCACGGATGATCAGGTTATACGGGCAAGTGATCTGTGTGAGTGGCATCGTATGTGGTTGGGGAATGTCTATTCCTGGGCAGGTCAATTGCGTACCGTAACAATGAGTAAAGACGGATTTCCATTTGCCGCTGTCACACAGCTATCGGCGCTAATGTCAGCATTGGAGCGAGAATACCTGGAGCGTTATACCCCTTGCAGAGGATTCGATGAGGAACAGTTAATCGAGGCTATCGCCATTGTGCATGTTGAGCTGATCTTGATTCATCCCTGTCGTGAGGGGAATGGTCGTCTGGCTCGGTTATTGGCGGATGTGATGGTTTGCAAGCTGGATATCCTGAACTGGATTTCAGCAGTTGGGATGCGATGAAAGAGAAATATTTCTCGGCTATCCATGAGGGGATGGGGAGAGACTATTTCCCGATGCAGAAGCTGGTCAGGCAAGCGTTACACGATGCCGTGAGCGCTTCGCAGTTCTAAGTTTGTTTTCGATCTCAAGAATGGCTTCCCCCGTTTCGATAGCCGTTGAGCTGGCAATGCCACGGATGCGCATGTTTTGCACCTGATTCTTGCCCGCTTTAAGGTGGGGATTGGTCATTTTTAGAGAATTGGCTTTCATGTACCCATTATAGTCGATATTGTCTGTTTACCAAACCGCAAGTCTTACTTTACTATCAAAGACTTGGATCAGTCAGGTAAACTCAATAAAACCAATGACCTACACGGCAGATATCCTAGTCGAACAACCCGCCGGCAAGCTCTACTCAGCGCTTGGCTGGGTGACTATTGAATTGTTCCGGCCAACGAAGATATATACCAACTCCTGCGAGAGGCTACAAGTACAGGGTCAGTGATGATGAAGAAGAGGACGTTACCGTCCGCATTATCGACTGGCAGAAGCCGGAGAATAACGATTACCTGTTCTGCTCACAGATGAGCATTACCGGGGAGATTGAGACCCGCCGCCCCGATCTGATTGGCTTTGTTAACGGCCTGCCGCTTTTCTTTGTGGAGCTGAAGGCCAGTCACCGACAGCTTATCAATGCGTATAAAGACAACCTGACCGATTACCGTAACACCATTCCCCACCTCTTCTGGTACAACCAATTAATAGTGCTCTCCAACGGGGTGCAGTCGAAGGTTGGCACCATCTCCAGCGCTTGGGAGCACTTTGCCGACTGGAAGAAGATTGAGAGCGAGAAGGAACCGCCCAGAATCGTTTACAATTAAACCTTAACCACAACACCGGTAACGCCTTTCCATGATGACTTTTCGATTATCCTGCCTTTTGAGTAACTGTTATGCGTGAACCCATTCGTCTCGACAAACATCTGGTGGCGCTGATTGGCTGCTCCCGTGGCGAGGCCCAGAAGTATATTGAAGGTGGCTGGGTGCGGGTGGACGGTGAGGTGGTGGATCAGCCGCAGTTCAAGGTACTGGATGAAGTGGTTGAGTTAGATGCCAATGCCAGCCTGGAGCCGACACCTCCGGTGACACTGCTGTTGAATCTGCCGACGGGCTTTGATGTGCGTGACCCCACCGCGCCGCTACGGCTGATTACACCGGATAGCCATGCCGAGGATGACCGCTCGGGCATTCGCCTGCTTAAACGTCACTTTATACAGCTTAAACCCACTGCGCCGCTTGAACCCGGGGCGATGGGTCTCTTGGCCTTTAGCAATGACTGGCGGGTGGTGCGCAGGCTGGTGGATGATGCGAGCAAGAACGAGCAGGAGTATATCGTGGAGGTGGGTAGCGAGGTTGAGCCTGAGCAACTGGAGCGGCTGAATCGCCCGATGACCTTTAATAACTGGCCGATTCCTGACACTAAGGTGAGCCGCCAAAGTGAGACGCGTCTGCGTTTTGCCATGAAGTCGGTTCGGCCTGAGCAGATTGCGTTTATGTGTAATAGTGTCGGACTGACGGTGGTGGCGATGAAGCGCATTCGCATCGGACGTGTGTTGATGGGGAAGTTGCCGCCGGGGCAGTGGCGCTATCTGCCGCTGGGTAAGTTGTTTTAATTTAACAAAAAATTACTAACTAACAAGACACCCACCCTTACAAAAGCCACCGGCTAACACTCGTTTTGCATCCGGCGTATAGGAGTGAAAGGAGGCTTTTCTGCGAAAATGAGCCGCAAAGAGGGAGTGGTAAGGCTTTCACCTTCAACAGGCCGTGAGCGCCCCTCAGACTTGCTCTGAAACCTCAAATGATGAAGTGAGGTAAATCAGGTCAGGAGTTCACGACATGCCGCAAGGTTGGGCGTACGCCTATAACCGAGAGACTCACAGGCAGCTCTGAGTGAATATGCCGCCCCGATTCGTCCCTCAAAACGGCTCTCGAAGCTTTCTGTCATGTAGAGCCAATAGCGCGGGTCAATCTGTAGCCGCTCAAGCACTGGTGGCAGGTTGCCTGGAATCGCGCCTCGCTTGTCTTCTCGCCGTGCTCTTCCTGTCCAGTCCATCAGCTCAAGGCAGTCGGCAAAACGAAAGGGCAAGCCCTTGGGGATCTCCTCCCTGGGGTTTCCGACAAAGGGCAGAAGCGCGGTCGGCTGCAGCGGCTGTTCTAATGAGGTGTACTCCGACCTTTCAGGCGTCTCGGCCATCCCAGAAACGGCCGGTACAGTTGTCTTCCTCATTGGCCTGGCGAGCAATCGCCTCATTCAGGCAACGCATAAACCTGCTGATATCCATCAGGCGCGAACGCCACAGGGCAACCCGTTCCGCCACCAGCTTTTGCTCGACCTGCAGCAGCGGCTGGCCTGCCAGCAGTTGATGCGTCAGCGGGTCTCCGGCAAAGAGCTGGTGCCAGCGTTCGATGACTTCCACATCGG
>JBFFNE010000147.1:0-3625 GCA_041563315.1 Thiohalomonadaceae bacterium | reverse complement strand
GCATGGTGTGATCTCATCGTCGGTGTGGTTACCTTGATCTGATCTCAAAACACCATGCATGTTCCATTAAAGATGCAAAAAGGTTATAACTTATTGATTTGTGGTAGAGGTTCGTGGGGATTCCTCAGGTACTGACCCCTTATAGAGCCCCGTTAAACTGGAGGAGGTTCAGTCGGACCCTTTGGCTTAATTGTATTAATACATGACTTGCTATATCTTCGAGTGAATACTCAATATGTCAGGGAATAATATGAAAAAAAGGAAAATATTTGCCAGTGCTGTGATTGTTGCTATGGGGTTGTTTGGTGCAAAGAGTGTTTACGGTGTTGGTATAGGAGGGTACGTAATGTCAGCGAGTGGAACGGCTGATTTTGAAGATGCGTCTTTGGGTTGGACTTCCTCTACAGATACTAAGAGCAGTGGTCTTGCTTTTGTATTCGATACTAATATTTCTAAAAGGAAAATATTTAATTACCGAGGTGCGATTGAGATAGATGTCATTAAATACGATCAGCTTAAGTTGGATAAGGTTTCCCTAGTCCATGATTTTTGATTTAGAGTTTTTAATAATGAAGCTGTTCGGATTTGGGTAGGCCCTGAAGTTGTGTTTTCCATACAAAATGGTACTTCTGGGGGGCTGGTCTGGAGGAGGCTCGATAGTGGTGTGGTTGTCGGGATTAATATCCACTCCGATGATTCAACTTCATTCGTCGCAAAAGGTGGTGCGGTATTTTCATCATACACGCTTGAACGGAAAGATGAATTTAAAAATGTAAATACTTATTATGTCGATGGCTCAAGCATTTTTGTGAATTTCGGTTTTATAGTCAGGTTATAATGAATTATAAGAAAAAAGAAAGGTAAACAAAAAGGGTCAGACTCGATTGAAATTTAAAATAATCGACTCTGACCCTGTTATTCGAGGGCTGGACCGTCAGCGGCGAGATCCTCTCTGACATGCAGACCCATGCGGTGCTAAACAACTGGTATCCGTTCAGGGTACTACCTGTATAAAAGAGTGGGTGGGAAGCTTAATTTGATCAAAGGGGGCGGGCTTAGCACGGGTAAACATACTTACTCCTATACCATGACCAAAGCCGATGAGACCGGTAATGCCACATATGTGTTTTCGGCACACCTGAACCATGCGCATGTAACGGGGCAATCTCGCTGACCGTGAAGGTTACTCGCGGTAGTGGATGTGGCCCCGAAGCAGTTAAACACCGGCCCGCGCCGGATAGCCAAAAGTTGAAGCGGATACCAAGGTAGCCCGGTGAATGATTGGCCTGGGTATGATGGCGCTCCTTACCACAGGAAGTAGTACCCAATATCGCCAGCCTTTCAGCTCAACAACGCGAACACTACGACAAGGTAGCGCAGTCTCCGGTGGAAAAGTTCTGCAAAGTGAACGGAGGAATTAAGGTTCCGCTCGGCCTTATTGAGCGACATTAATTCCTCCGTCGTTTACCAGACTTTAATCGGAACTACCTCTTTCCATTCTTCTCCTTTATTGCTTTGGTATTTCGGACCATCCTGCCGAATATCCGGCCCTGCCTCCTGCGCTCATGCTCGGAAACGTTGTGGCGTTCCTCGGCAAGCAGTTTGAGGTAATGCTCCCACAGGTCCTGCGAAAGCTCACCCCGTTCGACCGCTTCCCTCACCGCGCATCCCGGTTCCTGCTGGTGTGTGCAGTCGCTGTAGCGGCATTGCTTGGCATATCTGGCGATGTCATGAAACTGCTTGTCCACACCGCCCTCGGTCGGAGCAAGACCGATCTCACGCATGCCCGGTACATCGATAATGCAGACCTCACCCGGTAGGCGAATGAGGCTGCGCGAAGTGGTGGTGTGCCGTCCCTTGGCATCGCGCCGTGTCGCCTGAGTGCGTTGCGCCGCAGTGCCGGTAAGGTTGTTGACCACGGATGATTTGCCGACCCCCGATGATCCGACCAATGCGAGCGTGGTACCGGGAGTGAGCCAGGGTGCAAGTAGTGCATCAAGGCCGCCTTGCAGCGCATTGATGGCAAACACTTCGCCACCAGCAGGCAGCACACCTCGCACTTCATCGAGCGGGCCCTCGGTGTCTTCAACCAGATCGGCCTTGGTCAGTAGCACCAGAGGTGTGACGTGCGACTGGGCGGCGAGCACCAGGTAGCGTTGGATGCGGTGCAGCTTATAGTCGCCATCCAACCCGCTGACGATCAGCAGCAGGTCGATATTGGCGGCTATCGGCTGGGTTTCCCTGCTGCCGGCGGCCTTGCGGGCAATGAGCGTGCGGCGTTCCAACCGCTCGAGAATGAGTGACTCCTCCGGTTGCAGCAACACCCAGTCGCCGACGGTGGGAAGGTCCTCAGGATCCTCATGGTGATAGCGGTAGGCGCCGGCCAGTGCGGCGTTCAGGACCTCTTCGCCGGTATCGACGCGGTAATTGGTGCGCTCGACACCAACCACGCGTGCTGCGCGCCGGGTGCTCAGCTGTTCCAGGGAAAGCTGGATAGAAAAATCGTTGCTCCAGCCCAGGGGGCGGAGCAGGATAAAATCGATGGACATGGTCGTTCATCCTCTCAACGGGATCGAGTTTGTAACGGCGAGTGAAAACTTCGCCAACCAGTTAACGATACGGGTGTGTTGAGATAGGCCGCTGCCTGCAGCCAGACCGAGATAATGTCTAGTGGTTTTGCAGGCCGGCGCTGGTGACAATATCCATCAATCCTCCGGCAGTTTTCTGTTGAATGAAGGGGTAAGTTTAGCGAAAAATCTTGGCGTTGGGTAGGTTGGCCATGGCCCGCTAGTAGATGGGGCACAGATACAGACTTTACCTACTTTACTGTAGTCGTACCAGACGGCCTCGATATTGTGACCGTCAGGATCATAGACAAACGCGGCATAGTAGCCCGGCCAGTAGTCGCGATAGCCCGGGCCGCGATTCTCCGTCGCGCCAGCATCCAGCGCGCCTTGTAGAAAGCCTCAACCTCTTGTCGGCTGCCAGCCTCGAAAGCAAGATGAGTCGGTACGTCGGTATCCTCGCACGCAATCCAGAAGTTGGTATTCTTGCCGTCGTTAACACCAGCCGCCTCGCCGTACTCCATGTTATTCGTATAACCGAGCGGTTCGAGTGCCTTAACGTAGAATGCCTTTGACCTGGTGTAGTCACTCACATGCAATGTTGTATGTGCGGTCATGTCCGGGTTCACCTCTGATTGTAACTTCAGGGGCATAAGTTGACTAAACTTAAGTGTAGGTGAAAAAACAAAGGAGACCGCACACTTTACAAGTGAACAAGTAGAAATGGAGCAGCGCCCTTTTCTTCTAGGTAAACTTCGCTAATTGCTCGTACAGAGTGACAACGATGTCACGAGGGAAATGTGTTCTGAGGTCGCTTATCTCGCCCCTGATTTTCAGAAAATAATGAGATAGGGTTCGTCTCGTAAAAAGTTACCTCTGTCTTCAGGCATCTTTTTGTGTAGTAACCATGATTAAATAATGGGCGGATTCAACTCTGAAGTGCATATCGGTTAAGCGGCCTGCGCCGCCATGTGATTTTGCATCAAAACCTCAGGGGTTTTAAAGCCCAATGTTTTTCGTGGCCGTTGATTGAGTTGGGTAACAACCGCCAAGACATCTTT
>JBFFNE010000146.1:0-3687 GCA_041563315.1 Thiohalomonadaceae bacterium | reverse complement strand
GAGGTGGATATCGTACTCCATCCGGGCGAGACCGTGGGCATTGTTGGTGAGTCGGGCTCCGGTAAGACCACGCTCGGCATGTGTCTGCTGCGACTGCAGGAGAGTGAAGGGCCGATACACTTTGCAGGCGAACGTATTGACCAACTGAGTACGCGTTCGCTGCGTCCGCTGCGACGTAATTTTCAGATCGTTTTCCAGGACCCTTTCTCCTCCCTGTCGCCGCGCATGAGTATTGAGGAGATCATCGGTGAAGGATTGAAGCTCCACTACCCGCAGCTTGGTCCGGTGGTGCGGCGTGAGCGGATAGAGGCGGTGATGGATGAGGTGGGGCTGGAGCATGCCATGCTACAGCGCTATCCCCATGAGTTTTCAGGTGGCCAGCGTCAGCGTATTGCCATCGCACGTGCCGTAGTGCTGGAGCCAAAGTTGATCTTGTTCGATGAGCCCACGAGCGCACTGGATATTTCAGTGCAGAAGCAGGTGCTTACACTGTTGCGCGATCTGCAACGGCGCCATGGCATGAGTTATCTCTTTATCTCCCATGATCTGAAAGTAATACATGCTATCGCTCATCGTGTTCTGGTTATGAAAGAGGGGAGCGTGGTTGAAACTGGCACTACGGAACAGCTGTTTAATGCACCGCAACACCCCGACACCCGGACGCTGCTTGAGGCGGCACTGTTTCGCGAGGCCCTATGAGCGATAACCTGAAGTATTTGCCATTCGTGCTCATCGCGTTAATGACGTTGTTGCAAATCGTCATTCGCATTTCAGCCCGACGCATGCGCGGGCGTTCAGTCAGGGAGCTAGGTGATTTGCTCGATAAGAGGTGGTTGGATAAGGAGCGATTGGTTCTCTATTTCTCCAGTGCCTATTGCCAACCGTGCAAAGCGATGGCACCGATGATCAAAAGGCTTGGTGCCGAAACAGGTAATCTGGTCAAGTTGGACGCAAACGAGCATGGGGAGCTGGCCTCACGTCTCGGGGCACGTGGTGCTCCTGTCTTCGTGCAGCTGATGGAAGGTACCGTCGTCAAGGTGCATCTGGGAAGTCTCACTGAAACGCGACTGCGCCAGATGTTATGAATACCATCGACTACTCGATCATCATTCCCGCCTATAACGAAGAGCAGTGGCTACCGCTTACCCTCTCCGCACTGCATCAGGCCATGCTGAAAATACCGCTTCATGGTGAGCTTATCGTGGTGGACAATAATTCCAGCGATTCGACCGCTGTCCTGGCAGCAGAGCACGGCGCACGCGTCGTGTTCGAGGGATACAACCAGATATCACGTGCACGTAATGCCGGCGCACGCGTCGCACGCGGGCACTACCTGGTATTCGTCGATGCAGATACGCTCATCTCACCAGAACTGCTGACAACGGCTCTGCAAAACCTCGAGACCGGAGAGTGCTGTGGGGGAGGCGCCACGGTAGCATTCGACACTCCACTCAGTGCGGCAGGCCGTGTCGGACTTGGCATCTGGAATACGCTGTCTAGGGGTTTGCGACTGGCTGCTGGTTGCTTCGTCTATTGTCGTCGAGAAGCTTTCGAGGAGGTAGGAGGCTTCAGTGAGTCGGTTTATGCCAGTGAGGAGATCTGGCTCTCCCGCCGATTGCGTCGCTGGGGAAATGAGCGAGGGCAGGCATTTTTCCTGATCAACCGTTATCCTGCACAATCGTCCGGGCGCAAGCTGGAGTGGTTTGGCACTTGGCAACAGGCGCTGTTGCTTCTGATGGCGATTCTGTTTCCCTTTTTTGTGCGCTTCAAGCGTCTTTGCGGTTTCTGGTATAACAGACCAAAATAGAACCGTCGTTTCAATTCACATGGATAAAACTCTCGCCTTAGTCATACAGGAAAGCGTAAATACAGCATGAAACCTTTGATTATCTATCACGCCAATTGCCTCGATGGTTTTGGTGCCGCCTTCGCCGCCCATGCCTGGTTTTCCTCGCAGAATATTGAGGTGGAATATCATGCCGCCGGTCATGGTGATGAGCCACCGGCCTGTAGCGGGCGAGAGGTCTATATCGTCGACTTCTCCTATAAGCGGGATGTATTGATACAACTCTGTGCAGTTGCCGAAAAGATCACAATACTCGACCACCATATCACCGCACAGGAGGAGCTCGAAGGACTCGAGCAGGAACACAGCAACCTCCGGGTGGTTTTCGACATGGATAAGTCTGGTGCGGTATTGAGCTGGGAGCACTTTCACCAGGCCGCAGTGCCATGCCTGTTGCAGCATGTGCAGGACCGTGACCTGTGGCGTTTCGCGCTTGAGGGAACCGACGAGATCAACACGGCACTGATGAGTTATCCCTTTAGCTTCGAATTCTGGGAGCAAGTGGCAGTCTCGGAAGCGCAATTGGCCGCGCTGCGTGCGGAGGGGGTGACTCTTAACCGTTATCGCCGACAGCTTATCGAACAGTACAAGCGTCGGGCGGCTATGGGTAAGCTGGCCGGCCATGAGGTGCCAGTGGTTAATGCCCCCCATGCCATCATCAGCGAGCTTCTCGGTGAATTGGCACAGGATTATACCTTTGCAGCCGGCTATCAGGACAAGGGCAGCAAACGCAGCTGGTCACTGCGTTCGCGCCGTGACGGCGCCGATGTGGCGAAGATCGCCGAGCTATTCGGTGGTGGCGGTCATCGCAACGCTGCCGGTTTTGCCACCCAGATCCCTGAATCCTTGCTTTACCTTGATCCGGACTGACCGTTTTCTCTGTGACGAAATGCTGCAGCGTGCAGGGCGCTGGTTACGCGCTGCCGGCTACGATGTGGTGATCGCTGAGCCGGGGCAGGGAGATCGGGAGTTGCTCGAGCTGGCCAGGAAAGAGGGGCGACTGTTGCTGACGCGGGATCGTGGGCTGATGGAGTACCGTGATGCCGCCGATTATGTACTTTTGCTGGAAGCCAACCAGCTGGAGGCGGTACTTGCTGAGCTCAGCTCTCGTCTCGATATAGACTGGCAGCGCCAGCCGTTCAGTCGGTGTATGGAGTGCAACACACCGCTGCAGTCGGCACCAGCTGAAGTAATAGCGCGGGTGCCCCCAGAGTCCCTGCGTGAAGAGGAAACCCTGCTTTACTGTCCCCGTTGCGACAAAGCCTATTGGCAGGGAAGCCATGTCAAACGCATGCGCCGCCACCTGGAGCGTTTTTCTCGCGGCTGTTGGCGGCTTAATGACGAAGAGTTGTGAGCTTGGCGACAGAGCCGCGACTTATCTTCCCCCCATGTTGCGGACAAGATGCCGCTACAGATAATAGTGTGGAAGGTGGTGATGGGCGGAGCGAAGAAGACACTATTTTTCTGACTTCTGACTTCTGACTTCTGACTTCTGACTTCTGACTTCTGACTTCTGACTTCTGACTTCTGGCTAGAGACTCCCGTACTGGCGCTTGATGTCGACATAGAGTGTCAGGCGCTGACCCGGTTGCAGGTATTTTTTGCCATCAAGGCGATTCCAGCGTTTGAGCTTGTCGATGCTGACGCGAAACCGTTGAGAGATGAGTGCAAGCGAGTCGCCGCTGCGTACGGTATAACCGATACGTTGGTGGGTGTTCTTTTCAAAAGGGTGGAGGAATTCAGCAGGGTTAACGGCTGATACCTTCTGTTTATCCTGGGTCCATATCACCAGTGTGCGGCCAGGTTTGAGCGGGTCGCGCGGCGCCATGCCGTTCCATTTT
>JBFFNE010000145.1:0-3789 GCA_041563315.1 Thiohalomonadaceae bacterium | reverse complement strand
TTGAGAACTTCGACACCATCGATACCAACGGCAATGGTTCGCTATCGGTAGATGAGTATACGGCCTACCACAACAAAGGGCGTCTGGTTCCCGAAGAGGTCGAGGTACCTGAGCCCGGTTCTGCCCCGCTTCGTCGCTGAGGCAACACCGCAAAACCCAGCACATATCCCTGTCTGTCGGGTGGAAGAACTGGCAGCGGCCGATGCCATCACTTCGGCACCCCCACGCGTTACGGAAACATGTGTGACCAGATGAGGTAATTCCTTGACGCTACAGGACAGCTTTGGCAGTCAGGCGCTCTGGTTGGTTAGGCGGACAGTGCATTACCAGCAGTGCCACCCAACATGGCGGCCAGATGACCAGGAATGAGATCAGCGGATGCTCACCCTATGTTGCCCTCAACCATTGCCGGGGAACAAGGTGAGCACATGCCGAGCGAAAACGAGTTGGCCGGAGCACGATACCAGGGACGCGGCAAAACTTGCCGCCTAAATACGAGAGACTGACAAGTTGCCGTCAGCTTTAACGAGCGACTTCCGGTGGTGGCGGCGATTCTATACAAAACTAGGGGAGTGATGAGCGCAGACCTCGATCCCCCCTCTGCGCTTCAGGCTGCAGAGGAATAGGCGCGACTTACATTGGCACCCATCTTCCACACCACTCCCGTTTGAGAACCCGGAATGTCCAGCCGCTTGTAGAAACTCCCGTTCAGCTGCGTCTGTGCAATGAGGTAACGGCGAAAACGCCCATAGAGTTCCCGGTCGATCCGTTCACCTACCGCCGCCTGCCAGAAGGCACTCAACGTTCCCTGGAAGGTCAGGCCCTGCATATCATAGATGGCCTTGCCGCAAACCTTCACCGGTGTGCCATGGTGCACCGCAGAGAGCCCGACCGTACTGTTGATGACGACTACGCCTCGCGCGTGCTCCAGCAGCGTCGGAAGGTGCTGATCGTGAATTACAATCACCTGGTCGCGGATCCCCAGTGCTTCTGCCTGGCGGCGAATGAACGGCCCATACTCCCGATAGCCGCGGTCCAGCGGATGGTGCTTGATCACCAGTTTTGTGGATGGCGGGGCATGCAGCGCAAAGGAATGCATCACCTGATGAATAAAGTCTTTAATGGAATCGAATTGCGAATGCACACGCACCTGGGAATCGGCATGCACCTGCAACGGCACAAGAAAAAAATCCCCGGAAAATTGTGTGCTCAGCCGTGCCTCCACCCCGCGCTCGCGAAGGCGGCAGTAGCCCTTGCGCCATAGTGCTTTCAGCCACGGCAAAGCCTCCAGCGGACTCAGCGAACGATGATGACGGTAATGGCGGAACAACGGGGAGAGCACAGCGCTGGCCAAGTAGTAGAGCATGGCCCACAGCACCATATAGGGGAAGGTATTGCCGACCGGCATCGGTTCAGGCGCTGCCGAAGAGACGCTGTTCAGGTAATAAATCGGGGCCGATGGAACCTGCGAAAAACCATTGACCCCATTCATTTCAAAGGTGATGGTGTCCGGACGTATATAACCCTCTTCAAAAACGCCGACGTCGACACCGTAGCGGTCCGCAATGACCTGCACCACCCCGTGAATCGGCCGGCAGTCGCCAAGAAAAAAAACAACATCGACATTGTGCTCCCGGAGTAGACGATCGAAGAACTCCGGCCACTCACTCATTTTGCCGCGAAAGGCGATCGCCCCCTTGGGGTAGAACAGCCAGTCTCCGCCATTAAAGTTGACCTTGCACACCTGTGCCCCGGCCCATTTCAAATCGTGAGCAAGCCGCCAGAAAAACGGCCCGACCGGCCCCTGCAACAACAACACCCGCTTATCCCGGTAAGCGGCAAGACCATGTGTCATCATCTTGTTTCCCCCCGAGCCCTTAATACCCAGCGAAGGCAGAACCGCCCTAGCGTCTCCCCATGTTCAACTCGCTCACGCCATGCCAGTAATTCATCGAGCACACGTTCCGGTGTGGTAAAACACCCTGTCGTGCGACTCACATAGGTGGGATAACATATCAATGCACCCGCCACCATCTCATCGAGGGTGAGCGTTCGGCTTCGTCGCCGTGCAACCTCATCGCTTAATGCGCGATCCATCGTCAAACCCCATCCTGCATAAAAAGGCTGGCCATAAGTGGTCACCGGAACGCCACGCAACAGCGCCTCAAACCCTGTCAGTGAGGTAAGCACATGCACTTCATCCACCCGGCTAAACAGGGTATGGATACACGCATTCTCCACCCGCTCATCATAATAGGCGCTAGCACGGTTCTCATTTTTGCCTGCAGCCCGCAGTCCGTTCACCACATCAGGATGAGGTTTATAGATAATATAAGCCGAAGGATTGGCTATGCGTACCGCACGCAGCAAGTCGATGTTGCTCCGAATGGTGGAGGCCCCATAGCGGATCGAGGCGTCCGATTCCACCTGCCCCGGGACCAGAATCAAACGACGGCCAGGGGGAGGAGACCCCTCTCCCTGCTCACCTGCCGCATCCGCTGCTGCAGGGCGCATGCCAACGTTATACTTGGTCACACCCTGGGAAACGATGCGTTGCCGCAAACGTGCTGCGCGTTCGCAGAGCTCGGTATCAAACCCGGCGGTCTGCAACAGGTGTTCCAGATCGGAAGGGCGCGTGGCGTCATAATAGATCCCACGCCGATCCATCACCCAGGACAAGGGGCGGACAAGCTCGGCACCCAATCCCACCGATCGGAGAAATCCATCCTCAAGGCGCACGCAATCAAGTTCCGTTTCCGCCGTAGCCGGTGACAAATCAGAACCCCACAACGCCAGGGTGCTCCCTTGCGGAACAGTTTGACTCCAACGGCAGAAATGCACTGCAGTCCCGGCAAAAAACCGCCGAACGCTGGGTCGTTTTAGCAGGGAAAAGCCTTTTGCATAAACCTGCGGTGGAAATCGCCCACGCATACGCCGTTGCAGTGTCAGGTAATCGACTACCGTCTCGACCTCGCAGGTTCGTCCGGTTTCGGGGTTAATGTAGCGCGGATAAGCAATCAGGCTGGCATACACGAGCTGCTCGAGTGTCGCCGCCCTGCGTCGTTCAGGTGCAGGGAGTTCATCCTGGGTCAGCCCCCACCCGGCATAGAACGGCATACCGAAGGTGCGAACTTTTTTCCCCCAAAGTAACCCCTCAAACCCCATCTGGGAGGTAACAACATAGACCGCCTCGGCCTGCTCAAGAAGAGAGGAAGGATGGAGATCCTCGGTCAACACCTTGATGCGTGGGTACCTTGCCAACACTGCCGGATCGAAATATCCGCGTTTATTACCCGTAAAAACCTCCGGATGTGTTTTGAGCACAATGGAGCGATCGGGATTTTCAGCGAGGGCCGCCTCAAGCATTCGCTCGAAGCTCAATTGATCTGCCAGGCCATATTTGATCGAGGCGTCACCCCGGGTCTGATCGACAACCAGTACATAAGGTCTGGACAGGATGTCGTCATGAGATGCAGCAGCCTTCCGGTCCCAGTCGCGCTGGTGGTTGTACTTGGAGACCCTGCCCTTTCGCCAGTCTGCAATCAGCCGCTGGCTGCGTCGGATCTCGAGATGGGAAAGCGGTTGGCTGATCAGTATTTCCAGACGGGAAGCCCGGCGGGCATCATAGTAAATACCCACATCGTCGATCACCATGGAGAGCGGGGCTTCCTTTTTTCCCGGCGTAACCGAACGCAAAAAACCGTCCTCGAGGGCAAGATAAGGCAGCTTGTGTTCCCTGGCATAGCGCATCGCCCTGGCGGCAGTGGGACGCATTCCCCATCCGGCAAC
>JBFFNE010000144.1:0-3849 GCA_041563315.1 Thiohalomonadaceae bacterium | reverse complement strand
TTGGCGTTTGGCGTTTGGCGTTTGGCGTTTGGCGTTTGGCGTTTGGCGAGAGAATTGGGGGGTATTGGCCCTGCGGTTCAACGCGGAAAACATCTGTACTGGGACAGAGTGTTCCTTGAAATAATCCCGCTCAGCGGGATAATTGCCCTTTTGCCCGCGAGCGAGACCATGACTTCATTTGCCGAGATCCTGAAAACCCTGCCGTCTATCGACAATGTAGCCGGCATCACTCTCTACCAGGGAAATAGTGCTCCTCCCATCGACATCATCGAGAACAAACCGGGCAAGGCCGGTTCCGTTGCCGTCTACAATGCACTATTGAAGGAGTATGGTGCACTCAACGCTGATGCCGCGCGCAAGGGGCTCGAGCTCTATGCCGAGCACGTGGCCGATGCTGAGGCCAATCCCGGCAAGCACCCGAATATCGACCGATTGTTCCGCATCATCGAGCAGCAGTCGGAAATGCGCATGGAAGTGATCGAGCAAGATTAAAATTCTTCACCGAAAAGGCGCAAAGAACGCAAAGAGTGTGTATTGATAAAGGCAACCGGCAATGGCTTTACCTCTGCTGCTGATTGTCTGATATGTATTTCGTCAAATACCCTTTACGGTGAAGAATAAAAACCAGGAGGCTAGTTATGAATGATCCCATCGTCGTCATCGGCACCGGCGAGATGTCCGGCGTCTTCACCCGTGGTTTTCTCAGGCAGGGCTATCCGGTCTTTCCGGTCACCCGCCACACCGACATGGAGAAGATGGCCAGGGCCCTAACCGCCCCGGCCCTGGTGCTGGTCGCCGTGGGCGAGGATGACCTGCACCCGGTGCTGGAGAAGATCCCCACCGCCTGGCGCGACTGCCTGGCACTGTTGCAGAACGAGCTGCTCCCGCGCGACTGGGAGGCCCACAGCCTGCAAGAGCCGACCGTAATCTCGGTCTGGTTCGAGAAGAAAAAGGGCCAGGACTACAAGGTCCTCATCCCCTCCCCCACCTACGGCGCCGGCGCACCGATCCTTGAGGCTGCGCTCGACTCGCTCGACATCCCCTCCTGGGAGGTGGGCAGTCATGCCGAGATCGAATACGAGCTGGTGCGTAAGAACGTCTACATCCTCACCACCAACATCACCGGGCTCGAACTGCCGCCCGGCACCGACGTCGATGCCCTATGGCGCGACCACCAACCACTGGCCCGCGAAATCGCCAACGAGGTGATGGAGATCCAGTTCCATCTCATTGGCAAGGCGCTGGATCGGGAGAAGCTGATCGAAGGCATGGTCGAGGGGATCCAGGGCGATCTGCAGCACAAGTGCATGGGCCGCTCCGCCCCGGCGCGCCTGAAGCGCAACCTGGGTTTTGCCGACGACGCCGGGCTGGCGGTACCGAAACTGCGGGAAATCGCAGGCAAGCTCTAGCCACAATGGCCACGCCGCTCTTCATCGCCCACCGCGGTGCCTCCGAGGAGGCGCCGGAGAATACCCTCCCGGCCTTCCAGCTTGCCTGGCAACAAGGCGTCGATGGCATCGAAGGGGATTTTCATCTGACCCGGGATGGGATCATCGTCTGTATCCACGACCCCACAACCCAACGGACCGCGGGGAAAAACCTCCTGGTAGCAGAAACCACCCTCGCCGAACTTCAGCAACTCGATGTGGGTGCCTGGAAGGGAGAGCGGTGGCAAGGCGCTCGAATCCCCACCATCGACGAGGTCCTGGCCACCGTGCCGGAAGGAAAGCGGATATTCATCGAAATCAAGGGCGGTCAGGCGATCCTCCCGCCCCTGAAAGTGGCCCTTGCCGAATCCGGATTGGCACCGGAACAGATCGCCATTATCTCCCTTGAGGCCGCCGTGATTGCCGAAGCAAAACGGCAGCTTCCGCATATCAAAGCGCTGTGGGTAACCAACTTCACCACCGACGAAAAGCGCGGTACCCTGAGCCCGTCCGTAGAAGAGATTGTTGCGACACTCAAGTACATTGGTGGCGATGGCGTGGACTGCTGCTCCCACCCTGCCATCGATCAGCCCTTCATACAGACACTCCGAAAGGCCCATAAGGAGATTCATATCTGGACCGTGAATGAAGTGCGGACGGCAAAACAGTATCAAAAACTTGGCGTCGACTCGGTAACATCAAACCTAGCAGGCTGGTTGAAACAGCGACTCGACAACGAGACAGATAATCACGGATGAACGAACAAAAATAGAGTCAAGGTGAGGACTAATCGAGACAGCATCTCACTATCGCATTGAATTTTAGCGAGTTGTAGTGATATAAACAGGCCTAACTATAAATAGATAACGAGACAGAAGTCGCGTTATCTGCTAACAATCACCTCCAGCTGACCTACAAAGCATCGATTCGCTCAGCTTTTTCCCACCATAGAGGACAGATCACCACACTATTGTCTCAGTCCGGCGTGGATTTTGGGGAAACCGATTTGATTGAGATCATTAATGAGACTGCAACATACCCCCCTTCCGACGACTTACCCTTCCACTATGCTTCAGGGAAAGACGCGGCTCATGTGGGACGTTATACCTTGAGGAGAACAGATACATGAACGATCAGGAATATGCCGGGTTTTGGATTAGAACTGGTGCGGCGATTATAGATACAATATTGATGCTAATAATAATTCTACCAATACTTACCGCCATATATGGACCAAGTTATTGGTTAAGTGAGTCTTTTGTTCAGGGTTTTTGGGATGTCATGTTCAATTACGTACTACCCGCAATTGCGGTTATTATTTTCTGGGTTTATAAATCCGCCACTCCTGGAAAAATGGCAACGAGGTTAACCATAGTAGATGCAAAAACTTGGGGTAGGCCCTCTACAGGTCAATTCATTGGTCGCTACCTTGGCTATTATGTTTCAATGATTCCATTGTTTCTTGGAATAATATGGGTTGGTATTGATAAAAGAAAACAAGGCTGGCATGACAAACTTGCTGGCACAGTAGTCATCAGAAGCAATAAATCTGAGCCAGTTAAATTTGAAAGCCAGGTATAACAATCGCGTAAACTCGGTCGGAAACCTCGGGCGGCTTTCGCACACTCGGCCCCTTACCCAAAACGATTAGAACCATAAAGGGATTTAACCATTGAAAAAGCCATTTGCTTTATTAGGGATAGTATTCACAATCTCTGTGGCTGCAAATGCCTACCTTTTCAATCTGGTTGTTGATTGGCAAGAAGCGTGGCTTCAACAAATGCTAACGACAGCGAATATTGAGCGGCTATATAGAAAATCAGGGAATAATGTATCTTTTGAGGCCATGAAAGAGTTGGTGGGTAAGGAGCTAGGGGAATACAAGATCGTCCCTATCACTGATTCTGACAATCTGTTAGTCCACGCTGATAAATTTGCGATTTTAGTAGATGGTACAAGACTGTATTTCAAGGATGGGCAGTATATTGGCAGTAAAGCTCATTTTCCGGATGGGCTTGTACATTGGCGGCTTGGGCATAATGAGTTCTGACGCAGCACTCCAAGTGCACTACTACAGCGCCGCTCCTATCGTCGCCCTGCGGCAGCGGCCACCTGAGTTTAGCCGTTAGCGAAACAAGCATATGAAACGCGCTCTCTCTTTTTTTCTTGTTGTTGTATTTATACTTCTAGTAGCTTTTATTATGTATGTAACTACGCCAGAGGTATGGCCAAGATACGAAGCCGCTCAGACCTTAATCCGTAAGATCGAGGAATTTAAGAAAGCCCGGATTCAACTCATAAGTGCATAACTTGAAACCCTGGAAGTAGCGGCCAGCTGCAAGTAGGCTAACCGCTTCTTCTCCGGCAAGAGATGCAACGATGAGCAATTACAAGCAGCTGACCTATGAGCAAAGATGCCAGA
>JBFFNE010000143.1:0-3958 GCA_041563315.1 Thiohalomonadaceae bacterium | reverse complement strand
TCGACCACGACGCCACCCCGTTCAAAAAAGGCCTGCAACACCTCACAACGACGCTCACGTTCTCCGAAAAGGGTGCCCACATCGAAGGTGATCCAGGTGCCCAGACCGATCACAGGCAACCTCTCACCGCTGCCCGGGACCGACCGCAGGATCGGGGAAGGGGTTGCGCCAACTCCCCGCGGGCTGATCATGCCTGCTGCCGCCATCCCCGCCAGCCACTGCAAAAACCGCCGTCGTCCCGTTATTTCACTCATCGTTACTGCTCCGTCACTGTCTTGCTGCAAGTATATTCTCTCCCGCGCTCTCGACCACCGCCGCCCTCTTTTCCCAACCGCCTCCCATCGGCTACCATGGCACCAATCCACTAAACCCACCCACAGAGTCGAGCATCCACACCGACGGCATGGCCGCTCACGTGCTCTGCAACACATCTGTATCGTAAATAGAAAAACTTGAATGTTCGACGAACAAGACCTGCTCAAACTCGCGCGCATGCCCATGCCCTTTGGCAAGTACAAGGGCAAGGTGCTTATCGATTTACCAGAAGAGTACCTGCTGTGGTTCGCCAAAAAAGGCTTTCCGGAGGGTCAACTTGGTCGGCTGCTGCAGCTCGCACTGGAGATCCGCATCAATGGCTTGGAGCGGCTGTTGCAGCCGTTGAAGTCATCGCGTAACGACGCATAGCACCCCATTGGCAAAAAGCGGGAGAGGCCGATGCTCCCCCCAGCATCTCACTTGCGCAACAAGCGTCATATGCCCAGACTCCAGTCAATGGCCATGGTAACGGCCGAATTCATCACAAAAAAATCACTTTTGCTTTGTAAAGAAAGACGCTTATCTCTAGACTCAAAGCCTTTTCCGGTGGAGGAAGGGGCTGTAATGGGGTGTCACCGCTTGGTCACTGCACGGGGAATTACCTTTTTTCTCACAGGTAGTCTGCTGCTCGCCGCCCTTCCACTCCAGGCAGACGACCCGGAAGGCCCCCTGGCGCAGCGCACTCGCTTCCTCGCGGCGAAGAAGGCCCTGGAGCAAGACGATGGCCTGCGTTTTACGCAAGCGGCCTCTGGTCTTCAGGCGTATCCACTCTATCCCTATCTTGTCTACTGGCACCTGCTGAACAAGCTTGACGAGCAATCACCGGTCACCATCCGGGCATTCCTCAGCAATCATGCCGACACGCCACTTGCCCACCAGCTTCGGACCGCCTGGCTGCAACACCTGGCCAAGGCGAAACGTTGGAAAGAGTACCTGGATTTTTACCAGGGGAGTCTCCACGCCGAGTTGCGTTGCCATTTTCATACCGCGCAACTCAATACCGGCAACCAGGCAGCAGCCTGGGAGGGTGCCGGTGAATTGTGGCTGGTTGGGCACTCCCAGCATCAGGCCTGTGACGGGCTTTTTGCTGCTTGGGACAAGGCAAAACACCTCACCCCGGAACGGCGCTGGCAGCGCATCGAGCTTGCCATGGCACGCGGCAACACCGACCTGGCCGGCTACCTGGCCCAGGGGCTCAAAGAAAAGGATCGCCGCGAGGTCGACCTCTGGCGCAAGGTGCATGCGAATCCGCACCTCATCGCCGACCGCACGCTGCTACCAAGCGGTAGCCAACGTCATCGCGCCATCGCCTTGTATGGGCTCAAACGACTTGCCTCATCTCAGCCTGAAGAGGCGGCCACCGTGTGGCCGGAGCTCTCGCTTCGCCACCGTTTTGATCAACAACAGCGTCACGAAGCATCCCATGCTATCGCCCTGCACCTCGCTCTCAAGGCCAATGTTCACGCCCTCGAGTGGTATGCCGCGTTGCCGCAGGAAAGCTTCACCGCCAGCAGCCGTGGCTGGGCGGTGCGTACTGCCTTGCGCCACAAGCGCTGGCTGGCGGCCATCGCCTGGATCGAGAGCATGCCGGCCACTGAGCGCCAATCAGAGATGTGGTCATACTGGCGGGGCCGCGCCTATGATGCCCTCGGCAAGCAAGAGCAGGCGGAGGAGCTCTACCGCACCGTGAGTGCCTCACGTAGTTACTACGGCTTTCTTGCCGCTGACCGGGTCGGCGCAGACTACAACCTTTCTCATGAAACACTTAGCGTCAGCTCCAAGGCCCTCGATCAACTGGAACGCCATCCTGCCCTGGTGCGGGCTTATGAGCTTTATCACCTCACTCTGACCGACGATGCCCGCCGCGAATGGGACTATGCCGTATCGCAAATGGGCCGCGAAGAACGTAAAGTCGCAGGCAAGCTTGCAGCACGCTGGCAGTGGTATGACCGTGCTCTGCTCACCCTTGCCAGAGCAAACCATTTTGACGACCTGGCGATCCGCTTCCCACTCGCCTACAGCGAGACGGTATCCAGGGAATCAGAGAAGCATTCACTGGATCCCGCCTGGGTTTACGCCGTAGCCCGTCAGGAAAGTGCCATGGACCCCAACGCCCAGTCGCCGGTTGGCGCCCTCGGCCTGATGCAGCTAATGCCCGCCACCGCCCAGACTATCGCCAAACAACTGGCCACTGACCTCACCGACCAGCAAGAACTGCTGCAGCCCGAAACCAATATCCGCTTAGGCAGCTACTATCTGAACGAAGTACTGGAACGGTTCAGCGACAACCCGGTACTCGCAACCGCCGCCTATAACGCCGGCCCCCACCGTGTCCAGCGATGGTTCCCCGAGCACTCCACAATCGATGCGGATATCTGGGTCGACACCATGCCGTTTCATGAGACCCGACTCTATGTACGCCGCGTCATGGCCTATGCCGTATTCTATGACCAGCGCCTCGAGCGTCCAATCCGACGCCTCAGCCAGCGCATGCCCCCGGTTGGCGACCCAGGCACCCTCAGCCACTGCAATGACTGCACGCCAGCCACCGACGAGCCTGGTTAAGGCCTCGTCCAAACCCGCGCCAACATCTCCCGGACACCCCTTCCGTGCCTCCCCCACAACCCGGTTGCTCTCAAAGCGTAAACTTATCTGTACAGTTTTTTTGAATAGTTCCGATCCAGTTCCTACACTTCCGCGTACAGGATCCCCCCCAAAAAGAACAAGGGTGTAGGCAATGTTCAGAAAACCGCTGGTAACGAATCGGACCGTGCGTCGTATACGGCGGCTCTCTGTGATCACGCTTCCTGCAGGTGCCCTGCTGCTGGCGTACACCCTGTTCTATCCTGCCCTGTCGCAGGCACAAACCTACAGTGCCGACGATTACAAAGCCTCGTTCTGGACGGCCAAAAGAGCGATTGAACGAGGAGACGATGCCACATTCGGCCGTTACTCGGCCAAACTGCAAGATACCGCTCTCTACCCCTACCTGCTGTACTGGCATCTGAGCCGGCGGCTCTCCCGACAACTGCCGATCACCATCGATGCCTTTTTGCGCCGCTACGCCGACACACCACTCGCGCCAATGCTCCGCGAAAGCTGGCTACATCACCTGGCCAGGCATGGGCGCTGGGAGGACTATCTGGCCTTCTATGAAGAGAGTGAGGATGTAGCCCTGCAGTGCCATTATCACTATGCCCAGTATAAAACCGGCAACGAAACGGTCGCACTGGAAGGGGCAAAATTGCTGTGGCTAGTGGGCTATTCCCAGGACACCGCGTGCGATCCCCTTTTCGCCGCCTGGCGTAAAGCAGGGGGTATTACCCGTGATATTCGCTGGCGACGCATTGAACTGGCCATGGAGAACGGCGAAACCGCGATCGCCACCCATGTTGTCAGACGACTGGATGCCGCTGATCAAAACCGACTCCAACTCTGGCAACGGGCCCATGACACCCCCTCGTTGCTACGCAGCAAATCATTGCAGGATGACAACGACATCAACCGCATGATCATCTTCCACACGCTGCAATATCGTGCGCTTCGGGCTCCCATTGGCACCACCGCCTTATGGACAGAGATTGAACCGAAATACACCTTTACGCCTGATCAGCGTAATGGTCTTGCACGCGCAATCGGCATC
>JBFFNE010000142.1:0-4044 GCA_041563315.1 Thiohalomonadaceae bacterium | reverse complement strand
CCGCGGGCGAAGCTCATGTCCACCTTGGTGTTGACCTGGGTCTGGCCGATACCGTCGAGGTAATACTCGATCGGGTCCTCGACGGTCAGGATATTGCGCTTGTTGTCATTGAGGCGGCTCAGCGCGGCATACAGCGAGGTGGTCTTGCCCGAACCGGTGGGGCCGGTGACCAGAATAATCCCGTGGGGCTGATGGATCAGCGCATCGAGCTGCTGCATCGCCCCCGGCTCCATCCCCAGGTGCTCAAGGTCAAGGCGCCCGGCCTGCTTGTCCAGCAGTCGCAGCACCACCCGCTCGCCGTGCCCGGAGGGCAGTGTGGAGACGCGCACATCGACAGCGCGGCCGGCGATCTTGAGCGAGATGCGCCCGTCCTGCGGCAGGCGCTTCTCGGCGATGTCCAGTTTGGCCATCACCTTGATACGGGAGACCAACAGCGGTGCCAGTCCGCGTTGCGGCCGCAGCACTTCGCGCAGCACGCCATCGACGCGAAAACGCACCACCATCGCATGCTCGAACGATTCGATATGGATATCCGAGGCATCCTCGCGCACCGCCTCGGTGAGCAGGGCGTTGATCAGGCGGATGATGGGGGCATCATCCTGGCTCTCCATCAGGTCTTCGGGCTCGGCGATACCCTGTACGGCATCCTGCAGGTCGAAGTCATCATCCAGCTCGCCCATCGCCTGCATGCTGCCGCTGCCGCCCTGCTCATACTCCTCCTGCAGCAGCGCTTCGAAACGCGCCGGATCTACCGCCTCCAGCGTGATCGGCTGTTGCAGATAGCGGCGCGCCTCGGCGAGACTCTGCAGAGCCGCGCCCTCGCGATAGAGCAGACGGGCGCCTTCTTGCAGAAACAGCACCTTATGACGCTTGGCAAAACTGAACGGCAGGCGTCGCCTGGTGGCAACCTCCTCCTCATCCACTAGCGGCTGGTCGTCACTGTATTCCTGCATTACCGGACTCAATCATCAGGGCCTGGGGTGGCATCGACGGTGGCGCTTCTCCGTGCGGGTCATCATACGGTGGAGGAAGCTCCAGAAACTCTCCCATCTCCTCCAGCAACGGTGACACCTCGTCCCGCATCAGGCTCACCCCGCGCTCGCGAATCGCGAGCTGCTGGGCGCGCATGTAATTGTACTTGTCACTGGTCAGCGCCATGCTCTGTTTGTCATCACGCAGGATGCGCGGATGCAGAAAGACCATCAGGTCCTGCTTGACCTTCTTTGTCGACTGGTAGCGGAACAGCCAGCCAAGCAGCGGAATATCGCCCAGCAGCGGCACTTTCTGTGCCGACTCGGTCAGCTGGTCGTCGATCAACCCTCCCAGCACCAGCACCTTGCCGTCGTCCACCATCACGGTGGTTTTGACCGAGCGCTTGTTGGTGATGAGGTCCGAGGCACTGGCCGAACTGGCGCTCAGGCTCGACAACTCGTTGGTGATCTCCATGCGAATTGAATCGCCCTCGTTGATTTGTGGCTTGATCTTCAACAACAGACCCACATCCTCGCGCTGGATGGTCTGGAAAGGATTGGTTGGGGTCGAAGTGGTTCCGGTGGAGGAGTAGGAGCCGGTCACGAAGGGCACATTCTGGCCGACCACGATTTCCGCCTCCTCGTTATCCAGGGTGACCAGGGTCGGCGTGGAGACAATGTTGGTATTCCCATCACCGCTCAGTGCCCGCACCAGTGCACCAAACTGGAAAACACCATTGCTAAACTCGCCCGCCGCCAGACTCAGGCCATTGAGCGGCGGCGGCGCCAATCCCGCACTGGTAGCCGCGGCAATGCTGGCAAGGCTGGTCTTGTTGTTGTCTTCAAAGTCGATCAAGCCCACCGGGCCGTTATCACCAGAGCCATCGTAGGCCCAGCGGATCCCCAGTTCGGTGGCGGTGTCGGTCGACACCTCGGCAATCACTGCCTTAACCATGACCTGGGCACGGCGGACATCCAGGCGCCGAATCACCCCTTCCAGATCGCGCATCACATCGGGTGGAGCATTGATCACCAGCGCATTGGTGCTCTCATCGGCCTGGATCTTGAGCGTGCCGCCCTGCCTGGGGCCTTTTCCGGGAGTCGCCCCACCGGACTTTTCCTCAACAATGGTCTGGCCGATGCCGTTAAGGATCTCGGCCATCTCGCTGGCCTTGGCGTAATGGAGGTAGATAACGCGGGTATTGCCGCTGCTCTCCAGCGGTGTATCGAGTTGCTGAAGGATGCGTTTAAGGTGCATCCGGCTCGACTTATCGCCACTGAGCAAGACGCTGTTGGTGCGAATATCGGCGATAATCTTCACCTCATCGCCCGGTGCCGTACCGGCCTTGGCGGCACTCTGCTGCAGGGCGTTGAGGATCCGCTCCACTTCGCCGGCCGAGGCGTACTTGAGGGGGATCAGCTCGTTTTCGGTCTCGCTGGACAGATCGATGCGCCGCACCAGATCCACCATCCGGTCGATATTCGCCGCCGTGCCAGAGGCGATCAGCACATTGGTCGGCGCGTAAGCGGCCAGATGCGCCTCCTGCGGCATCAGCGGCCGCATAATCGGCACCAGTTGCGCCGCCGCGACGTTGTTCACCGGGATCACGCGGGTCACAGTTTGCCCGCCAGGCTCCTGTCCGGAGCGTGCGACCGTCGGCACCGCATCCTGCTTGGCATTCACCCCGGGAACGATCTTGGTGACGTTCTTGCCGGGAACCGCGGCAAAGCCATGCACATCGAGTACGGAGAGAAACACCTGATAGATCGCGTCAGCCTCCATCGGCTGCGAGGAGATCACCGTCACCCGCCCCTTGACCCGGGGGTCAACGATGAAATTCCTGCCGGTCATCTCGGACACGGTGGCGATCACTGCATTGATATCGGCATCCTTGAGATTCAGTGTCATTGCCTCGGCATGAGCACGCCCCCCCATCACCAACAGGACGACACCCAGCAACAGGGCCAACCATTTCGGGCTTGGTGCCTCGTGCATTGCAGCAGAGGCGGCTAGATGCCGGCTGAAACCGGTTCTCATCGTGCTTGACATCATTCTCTAATCATCCTGAATTACCAAGGTGTCGTAATTTATTCTGAGTCATCCCGGGGACTCAGCCCCAGTCATCATTGCAACACGGTCTCCCCCGCAAGCCCACACCGAGGGAGGCATCATTGACACATGGGGACTCGCATTCTGCAGGACGCAGACTTTCTACTCAAGGCCAAGAGAGAGTTGCGACTGCTTACCTCTCCGCTCAAGCGTCACATCCAGTCGGGAGGCCGAACTCAGCTGCTGAAACAGCGCTCCCATCTGCGACATGTCATTCAGTGAAATCCCGTTCACATTGGTGATAATGTCGCCGGGGCGCAGCCCCACACTGCTAAACAGCTTTCGGTCACGTCCCGGATTGACACGATACCCCTTCATCTGCCCGCCAACCATCACCGGCTGGGCATTGATCAGCTGCATCGCCTCCTGCGGGTTTTTCAGTATCGTTTCACGAAGTATCTGCAATTGCCGTGGGTCGGCAGTCGGTGTGGCAACCATGCCGCCCCGACCACCGAGGGCAGGGCGCGCTCCCTGCGCTGACGTGTTAGCCATCGACATCTTCTCCGTCGGTAGCGTCAGGGTTTCAAATCGCCCACCGCGCTCCAGGATCACCCGATCGACATGGATTTCATGCAGGATCGCACCACCGGGCACCGACTCACCTACCCGGTAGGACTGCTCATCGCCGCTCCCCTGGGCGATGATCGCCCGCGCTCCCTGCTGGGAATCGAGGGCGAGCAGACCGCGCAGGGTCAGGTTCAGACGGGTCTCGGGGGCGTCAATCGGCTTTTCTTTCTCCACTGGGGCCGGCGCATCACTGCGGCCGAGCAGATGCAGTGTCGCCACCTTGTCCAGACTGACGTTTGTCGCTTTCGCTGGGGATGAAGCCTTGGCGACGATCACGGCCGGCACAGCGCGAGAGTCAGCGCTCCCCGGCACCAGCAGCCAGGTTATCTGCGCCAGCGTATAGGCAAGCATCACCACCAGCAGAAGATTTAACGACCGGGTCAGGCGCGACAGGGG
>JBFFNE010000141.1:0-4123 GCA_041563315.1 Thiohalomonadaceae bacterium | reverse complement strand
CCCCCCCTGATTGTCAAGTCATGCAACGCTAATACCCCACAATAATGGAGGGGAGGCCTCCCCGGAACAGCCCGATTTTACTAGTGTTTTTCCTTTGACAGGTCCGCTTGCCGGGGGTATTATTGCGCGCTTATGTTTAACGAGCGTCTGCCGGTTCATATCGACCCCATTAGGATGGCGGGAACGCGCCGTCTGTTGCAGGGACACCTTGCCTTGGTTGAGATGAGACGTCTCGGCGAAGCGCTTGAGGACACTGATGGCGAGGTGGCGGTCTCTCTGGAGTTCGGTACCGATAACGAGGGCATCCGGTACATGCGTGGGCGCATTCAGGCTGAGGTTAGTCTTGAGTGTCAGCGTTGTCTGGAGTCGATGCGTTATCCCATCGATAGTGAGTTTTCGCTGGCACTGGTGCACAGTGCGGCAGAGGCCGAGGCCCTGCCATCGCATTATGAACCGTTGCTGGTAGAGGGTGAACCGCTGTTTCTGCGGGACATCATCGAGGATGAACTGATCCTCGCATTGCCGATTGTGGCAGTGCATGCGCCTGAGGAGTGCAGTGTTGACTCATCCTTGGGCCAAAAGGCGGGTGAACCGCACAATGATACGGGGGCGACGGAGAAGGAAAATCCTTTTTCCGTCCTCGCCGATTTGAAGACTGACAGAAAATTCTGACGAGGTTAGCATGGCTGTACAGCAAAACAAAAAGTCCCCTTCCAAGCGTGGCATGCGTCGTTCACACGACGCGCTGAAATCATCCGCGCTGTCCGTCGAACCGACTACCGGTGAGACTCACCTGCGTCATCATGTCAGTGCCGACGGTTTCTATCGTGGCCGCAAGGTGGTCGACGTCAAGGGCGAGTAAGCTATTGCCTGAAACGATTGTTGTACATATACCGGCCCGCGGCGCTCAGTCACGGGCCGGTATTTCGTTTGGGGATCACTCATGACGCAAACTGTAATTGCCATCGACGCTATGAGCGGTGACCATGGGCCCGGGGTTACCGTGCCGGCATCGCTTCGCGCCTTGGAGAAGTATCCCAAGCTAAAACTGATCCTGGTCGGTGATGAACAGATCCTTGGGGATGAACTGACACGCCATGGTGGTCAGTGGGGGGAGCGCCTGGGGCTGCAGCACGCCTCTCAAGTGGTTGGCATGGATGAGGCACCTTCTTCAGCGCTTCGCGGCAAGAAAGATTCATCGATGCGGGTCGCTATTAACCTGGTTAAGGATAGCACGGCGCAGGCCTGTGTCAGCGCAGGGAATACCGGTGCATTGATGGCAACCGGTCGTTTTGTGCTAAAGACGTTGGATGGGATTGATCGTCCGGCGATTATTACTTCGATGCCGACTATTAACGGCCATGTTCATGTGCTCGATCTGGGAGCCAATGTGGACTCACCCGCCGAAGTGCTTTTTCAGTTCGCGGTGATGGGTTCGGTACTGGTTGGCGCTGTGGATAATAATCCTTCTCCAACCGTTGGCTTGCTCAATATCGGTGAGGAAGAGATCAAGGGAAACGAGCAGGTAAAGGACGCGGCCAAGCTGATCTCGGCCAGCAGTTTGAATTATATCGGTTTTGTTGAAGGCGACGACATCAATAAAGGCACGGTGGATGTCGTGGTTGCCGATGGTTTTGTCGGCAACGTTGCATTGAAGTCGATCGAAGGCGTGGCCAAAATGATCAGCCACATCATGAAGCAGGAGTTCAAGCGCAACATCTTCACCAAGCTGGCGGCTCTTGTCGCCTTGCCTGTACTCACCGCCGTTCGTCGGCGTATTGACCCTCGTGAATATAACGGCGCCAGCCTGGTCGGTCTGCGAGGCATTGTGATCAAGAGTCACGGCAGTGCGGACGAGTTTTCGTTCTCAACGGCGATCGGCGAAGCGGTGCTTGAAGTAGAAAAAAACGTGCCCGAGAAGATTCGTGAACAGCTGGGCAGTTTACTGGAAGAGAGGCGGGCGGTTTGATTTATTCTCGTATTATCGGTACTGGCGGATATCTGCCGGAAAAGGTTCTGACCAATTACGATCTGGAAAAAATGGTGGATACCACGGATGCGTGGATCACCGAACGTACCGGAATCAAGGAACGTCGTATCGCCGCCGAGGGCGAAAATACCTGTGATCTGGCCGAGCAGGCTGCCCTGCGGGCCATCGAGGCGGCCGGTATCGACAAAAACGAAATCGATTTGATCATCGTCGGCACCACCACGCCGGATCAGGTCTTTCCCAGTACCGCCTGCCTGTTACAGGATCGCCTTGATATTCACGGTGCACCGGCTTTCGATGTGCAGGCGGTCTGTACCGGTTTTGTCTACGCTCTCTCTGTGGCTGACAAATTCATCAAGAGTGGCACACATAAAACGGCACTCGTTATCGGCGCTGAAACCATGTCGCGGATTACTGACTGGACAGACCGTGGCACCTGTATTCTCTTCGGTGACGGCGCGGGTGCGGTAATACTGCAGGCCAGCGAGGAGCCAGGTATTCTCTCAACCCACATTCATGCCGATGGCCAATACAAGGATCTGTTGCGTGTCCAGTCAGGAGTCTCCAACGGCTATCAGCATATTCAGGATGGTACTGCCTATATGGAAATGCGCGGTAACGAGGTGTTCAAGGTGGCGGTCAACACTCTCGGGCGCATTGTCGATGAAACCCTGGCTGCCAATGACATGAACAAGTCGGATGTGGACTGGCTGGTGCCACACCAGGCAAATATACGCATTATCAATGCGACTGCAAAGAAGCTGCGTATGTCACTTGATAACGTGGTAGTCACTGTCGACAAACACGGTAACACCTCAGGGGCCTCCGTGCCGCTGGCGCTGGATGTCGCGGTACGCGACGGCCGTATCAAACGTGGTGATACCATTCTTCTCGAAGCCTTCGGTGGCGGTTTCACCTGGGGCTCGGCGTTGATTAAATATTGATTTTTTTCACCGCAAAGGCGCAAAGAACGCAAAGGAAAACCACTGACTTTGACCTGCATGTGATTCCAGTTTTCTGCATGCGGTGAGCAGAAGAATAACTAATCAGGCAACTGCCGGTATGTGTTGAAAGCACTATAAACCTTTGCGTACTCCGCGCCTTTGCGGTGAACAAGCTTTTAATGATTTCAAAGGGGGATAAACAGTGTCGCTTGCTTTTGTTTTTCCGGGACAGGGTTCCCAGTCTGTTGGCATGCTGGCGGAACTGGCTGCATCCGAGCCGCAGGTTCAGGTCACCTTCGCCGAGGCCTCCGAGGCAGTTGGCTACGACTTGTGGAAGCTGGTCTCTGAGGGACCTGCCGAGGAACTTAACCAGACCCATATCACCCAGCCGGCGATGCTTAGTGCCGGTGTAGCCGTATGGCGCATTTGGCAGGAAAAGGGGGGAGTGATACCCGCTGTTGTCGCCGGTCACAGTTTGGGTGAATACACGGCGCTGGTCGCTGCCGGTGCCCTCGGGTTCAAGGATGCCGTCTCCCTGGTCGCCGAGCGCGGGCGTCTGATGCAGGAGGCCGTGCCTGCTGGTACCGGTTCCATGGCAGCCATTCTTGGCCTGGATGACGCCAAGGTCATCGAGGTGTGTGAGAACGCAGCAGAGGGTGAGGTGGTCTCTGCCGTTAATTTTAATGCCAACGGCCAAGTGGTTATCGCTGGGCAGGTTGCTGCAGTTGAGCGAGCGGTAGCACTGGCAAAAGAAGCCGGTGCCAAGCGTGCCGTACTGTTGCCGGTCAGTGTGCCGTCCCATTGTGCGCTGATGAAGCCGGCTGCCGACAAACTGGCCGAAAAGCTTGCTGAAATTACCGTCAATGCACCGAAAATCCCTGTTATCAATAACTGCGATGTGAGCAAGGCCACCGATGCGGATGCCATTCGTGATGCGCTGGTGCGACAGCTCTATAGCCCGGTACGCTGGGTGGAGACGATTCAGGCTATGACCGATGGGGGCGTTGATACCCTCGTTGAATGCGGTCCTGGTAAGGTGCTTGTCGGACTGAACAGGCGCATCCTCAAGGAGATGAAAGCCATGGCGGTCTATGATCCGGCGAGCCTCGAAAGCGCACTGACCGAGTTGTCAGCCTGACGGAATTAATTAGTAGCAAGTCGCAATCATTAGTTATTAGTTATTAGTTAT
>JBFFNE010000140.1:0-4228 GCA_041563315.1 Thiohalomonadaceae bacterium | reverse complement strand
CCAGGGCCTGGCCAATATCGCCGGTTCGTTCTTCTCCTCTTACGCCTCATCGGGTTCATTCACTCGAACCGGCGTCAATTACGAGGCGGGAGCACGTACACCGATGGCAGCGATTGCCGCCGCCACGTCCCTTGCACTGATTTTGCTGTTAATTGCCCCGCTGACCGCTTACCTTCCGATCCCGGCAATGGCCGGAATTTTGCTGGTGGTGGCCTATAACCTGATTGATTGGCACCACATCCACAGTATCTTTCACACCAGTCGCGCCGAGGCGGGGATTCTTGCCACGACCTTCTTTGCAACCCTGTTCCTGGAGCTGGAGTTCGCGATCTATGTTGGCGTGATGCTCTCGCTGATCATGTACCTGAGTCGTACCTCACGGCCGAAGATCACCACCATGGCCCCGGACCACAACGAGATTAACCGGCCGATGGTCAATGTGGCGCGCCAGCCGGTCGATCAATGTCCGCAAATGCGTATTGTGCGTATCGATGGTTCACTGTTTTTCGGTGCGGTTAATCATGCTGCCAGCCAGTTCCGCTACTTTACTGAAGAGGCTCCGCAGCAGAAGCATATCCTAGTACTTGCCCATTCGATGAATTTTGTCGACGTTGCCGGTGCAGAGTGGCTGATCCAGGAGGGAAACCGCCTTACCAAGTTAGGCGGAGGGCTTTACCTGTGTAATCTCAAGGAAGGTGTGGGTGAGTTTCTGCGTAAGAGCGGCGTGGTCGATGCGTTGGGTGAAGATCACCTCTTTGACGCCAAAAGCGAGGCGATCCAGACCATCTTCCTCAAACTGCGGCGTGATACCTGCAGGCAGTGCGAGCGGCGTATCTTCCAGGAGTGCCATAGCGTGCCGGTGGTGAAAAAGGTCGCGTAACAAAGCTTTCACCGCAAAGGCCGAAGGGGGCCGCAAAGATAAACGCCACGGAATCCATGGAAAACACAGCAGCGGGTACTCGCCATCTCTGCGTGATACGTGTGTTTTGTGGCTATTCAGTCTTAGTAACGCCTTTCCTTGGCGACCTTTGTGCCTTTGCGGTGAATTGTTCTTTTATCCCAGTTGTAACGGTGCCTCCTCAAGCCGCCATTGCTGTTCGCGCAGGATCAGCACCTGCTCTTCCCAATACTTGATCGTATTGAACCAGGGAAAGGCCATGGGAAAGGCCGGGTCGTCCCAGCGTCGCGCCAGCCAGGCAGCATAGTAAATCAGGCGCAGGGTGCGAAGCGGTTCGATGAGCGCCAGCTGGCGGCGATCGAAATCAAAAAACTCTTCATAACCTGCCACAATCTCATCGAGCTGTTGGCTCATCTGCATGCGATCACCGCTAAGCAGCATCCACAGGTCCTGCACCGCGGGCCCCGCGCGGCTGTCATCCAGGTCGACTAAATGGGCACCGGTATCGGTCCAGAGGATGTTGCCGGGGTGAAAGTCGCCGTGAAGGCGGATTGCTTTGTAGGGGACTGCCGCAAAGCGTTCATGAACAGTGGCCAACAGACTTTCCGCTAAATCACGGTACTGCCCAACCAGCTCGCGGGGCAAAAAATCGTGTGAGAGCAGGAAATGCAGGCTCTCATCGCCAAAAGACTCGGGGGTAATGGCGGGTCGGTAGGTGAAGTCCCGGGCGGCACCGACCGCATGGATACGGCCAAGGAACTGCCCCAATCGGTATTGGGTGTCCGGATCGTCCAGCTCAGGACTGCGGCCGCCGCAGCGTGGAAACAGGGCGAAACGGAAGTCATCGAAGTGGCGGAGGGTATTCCCCTGCTCATCGGCCAGTGGTGCCACGACGGGGATCTCCAGTGCCGCCAGCTGAAGGGTGAAGTCGTGCTCCTCCTGGAGCTGCGCGTCACTCCAGCGTTCGGGGCGATAGAACTTTGCCACCAGAAAGCCCGCATTCTCTTCACCGATCTGGTAGACCCGGTTTTCATAACTGTTCAGAGCGAGCAGTGATCCGGTGGGAAGGTAGCCTGCGGACTCGACAGCATCGAGTACCGTATCGGGCGTGAGTGCTTCATAAAGGTGATTCATGGAATCGCTGCCACTGTTTCTTGGCACGGCATTATAGGTGGTAAACCGCGTTAATTCCCAGTCAGGGCAAAGGGAGACCAGTGGCTTATTTGCCCTCAACGCAGGTCTGCTTGCATTTAGCCTGGCCCTTGTAGCGGCTGCCTGTTCTCATCTGGTCTGCAGGGCAAAAGGAATAGTTGTTTTTACCCCCCAGTTTTGCTGCATACATGGCATGGTCAGCCAATTGAACCAGGCCGTCTATCGTGTCGGTACAGTTAGGATAGAGGCCGATGCCGATACTTACGCCTATCTTGCAGCAGTAACCTTGAATGGTGAAGGGGGCAGCCAACGCCTCGATAAGTTTGTCGGCGACAACACCGATATCGCGGCTACCGCCAATCTTGGGCAGGACAGCAACAAATTCATCACCGCCAAAACGTGCAATAAAATCACTGCCTCGAAGATGGCTGCCCAGTCGTGCTGCGGCTTGGCGTAATAGCTCGTCTCCTGCCTCATGGCCGAAGGTGTCGTTAATGGGTTTGAAGTCGTCCAAATCGATAAACAGAACGGCGAGTTGGCTGCCTTCCTGATCGGCTTGCTGAAGCATTTGTGGAAGGTGGTTATAAAAGGCCGTGCGATTGGGCAGACTGGTGAGGGCATCATTGTGGGCAAGATAGCGGAGCTCCTCACGTGCCTGATGCAGTGACGCCTCTGCCTTGGCTCTCATCGACTCGAAGATGAAAACCATCATGCCAACGGTGAGGGTACTGGCAATGATCAGTGCCAAAGCTGCATTGCTGTATGGCATGTGCAGTATGTTGAGGCTCTGCAGCACCATCAGTAGCAGCAGTACTCCAAGCAGGGCTCCGAGCCAGAACATGCCCTTGCGCTTGCCCTTGAAGAAAAAGGCGAGCGCAGGGAAGGTGGCGCACCAGATGAGCGCTGTGTTCTCGAACATACCATCGATCAGCATGGCGGAGAGCATGACCAGCATGAAGAGCAGGATGTGGGTTGCCGCCAGGGATGAGTTTTTCGTCTTGCGTAAAAGGATGACATTCAGGATGGCAAGAAGGGTAATGACGGCCATAAACCAGGCCATGCGGTCATTGCCGATGAGGTACTCGATCACTACGGATGTCGAGGTGTTGACGGCACCGATAAGAGTAATGGCATTGACGTAGAGCACCGCTGTAGGTGCCCCGCCCGGTTGTCCGCTATTGAGGTAGTTGAGAAACCCACGCCGCAGTGCAGAGAAGATATGCGGTGTGGGGGAGGAGGTCGAATCCACCTTGGAAGTGTGCATGCCCGCTCTCAGATAGTCCTTGATTATATTATATCCTGGATAAGGGCGGATTTTAGTCCCCTGAAGTGACAGTAGCAACTGACGATGCATTGCAATGTCTAACGCTACTGATGGCGTGAGTTTGTTATTCTATCCTATTGCCATATGACCGTTAACCGGTTGTCATCAATCATAAAACCCAGTTGTATCTCTCCGAGGTGAGTAATGAGTGAGCCAAACCCCTTGCTGCAAATGGATGATTTGCCGCCTTTTCAGGCGATAAGACCGGAACATGTTGAACCGGCTCTCGATGCCGTACTGGCCGAGAACCGAGCCGAGGTGACGCGTTTGCTAAGGTTGGCTGGCAGTGTGGGTTGGGATAATTTGGTGGCGCCACTGGAAGTTTTGGATGATCGATTGAATCGCCTCTGGTCGCCGGTCTCGCACATGAACTCTGTGGTCAATAATCCTGAGCTGCGTGAGGCCTATGAGGCATGTCTGCCGAAGTTATCGGACTATTCAACGGAGATGGGCCAGAACGAGCGGCTGTATCAGGCCTTTGAGTCAATCCGGACGAGCGACGAATATAGCGCACTTAATACCGCACAGCAGAAGGTGATCGATAACACCCTGCGCGACTTTCGTCTCTCCGGTGTCGCCCTGCCTGAGGAGCAGAAGTCCCGCTACAAGGAACTCAAGGCGGAGCTATCCAGCCTGACCACCAAATTCAGCAATAATCTGCTTGATGCCACCAATGCCTGGAGCAAACTTGTCACCGATGAGTCGGGTGTCGCCGGGTTACCCGATTCGAGCAAGGGAATGCTCAGGCAGTCGGCCGAGCGTGAGGGACAGAAGGGGTGGCGCATCAGCCTGGAATTTCCAAGCTATTTCGCAGTCATGACCTACGCCGATGATCGTGCCCTGCGCGAGGAGGT
>JBFFNE010000139.1:0-4309 GCA_041563315.1 Thiohalomonadaceae bacterium | reverse complement strand
GGGTCAGTCCCTGAGGGAACCCTACGAATTTACCACCCATCGCCATGACTTTTGAACGTTTCGTGTAAAATTGCTGTGACGCCTCCCAATCCTCGTACAGACGTTAACGAACGTCCATCTACCGCAGCTGAAGCGCGTATCATAAAATGTTTTTTCTTTGGAGCGAGGTCTGACTAATCCACTAAGATCGCAGGCCGTTTTACCGAGCCAACAATGTGGCTGGAAAACGAGCTATAAACCTTCCGGAACTGCGCGTAGAGATGCTCATTGCCAATGAGACGATTTGCACGTTTAATTCCGTTTTTTTCCTTGGCGTTACTATCAATGGCACGGCCTAGTCCCGTGACCGATAATCGCCGCTCATCAATGGCTGCCAGTACGGTAACCTGCAGGACATTGCGGCGAGCCGCATGCATCCAAGAGCAGGTTTTATCCAAGAGTTTATGTAATAATTTCTGCGCATGCATGGTGTGATTTCATCGTCGGTGTGGTTACCTAGATCTGATCGCAAAACACCATGCATGTTCCATTTAAGATGCAAAATAGTCATAACTTATTGATTTGTCGTAGAGATTCGTGGGGATTCCTCAGGTACTGACCTCTTAAGATTTACGGGCATTGCGCCTAATGTGATAATCAAAGTGGACGGAGAGATTAAACTTTGAACATCTGTTCTTTTTTTAATCCCTCCGTCCCCATTCTTCCTTTGCCTGTGGCAAGCGGATGCTCAGGCACCATCCCATACTAATAAAACTGAGGGGTAACCATGAAACTTAAGGCACTGGCAGCACAATGTGGACTCACGATTGAGGGCGACGAGCAGCTGGAGGTCATGCGGGTACGTGGTCTGGAGCAGGCGACGGCAGACGACATCAGCTATGTCAGCGACAAGAAGAGTGCTGCCAGAGCACTTGCGTCGCCCGTGGTTGCGCTGGTGGCCCCACCTGGCATAGAGCTGCCGGGGAAGAGTGTGTTGCGGGCAGAGCGGCCACGTCTGGCGATGATTGAGGTCACCCTGGCGCTCCACCCCCAGCCGGTATCCCTCCCTGGCATCGACCCTCGGGCGGTGATCGGTGAGGGGGCGATGATTGACCCCAGTGCCACCATTGAGGCGTTGGCCACGGTGGCCGCTGGGGCCAGTGTGGGGGCGCGCACGCTGGTGATGGCCGGGGCCTATGTGGGCCGTGATGCCTCGGTGGACGAGGATTGTCTCATCCACCCCAACGTCTCTATCGGCTGGGGCTGTGTGGTCGGCAAGCGGGTCATCCTCCACTCAGGCACGGTGCTCGGCTCCGACGGCTTTGGTTATGAGCAGCATGAGGGGCGCCACATCAAGGTGCCGCATGTGGGCAATGTGGTGGTGGGTGATGATGTGGAGATGGGCGGCAACAACACCATCGACCGGGCCGTCTATGCGAGTACCCTGATTGGTGAGGGGACCAAGATCGACAACGGGGTGCATATCGCGCATAACGTGGAGATTGGCCGCCATTCGCTGATCCTCGGCCAGGTCGGCATCGCCGGCTCCACGGTCACAGGGGCCTATACGATCCTTGCGGGACAGTCGGGCATCCTCGACCACTGCACCCTGGCAGACCACGTCACTCTGGGGCCCAAGTCGGTCATCACCAAGGGCGCTGCCGAGGGCGAGGTGGTCTACGGTTATCCCGCCATCCTTCATCGCGACTGGCAGCGCCAGCTGGTACAGCAGAAAAACCTGAGCAAACTCTCCGATAAGGTCAACAAGCTGTGGAGTTGGTTTCAGAAGCAGGAGGGATAATCATCCGAAAGACAGGGAGGGGGCGAGGTTTGCCTCGCTCCTTTTGTGATGTAAAAAAACCGAGATCCATCAGAAAATAAGAATTAAGAAACGTAAACAAGACACCCACCTTAAACGCCTCGGTGTAACTTTCCGCTTTATGTGGATAGGGGTGGGGTATCAGTAATGGTGGTGCCGGCCAGTCCCTTGAATCGGCTCACAAAGTGCTGTGCCATGTAGAGCCAATAGCGCGAGTCAATCTGCAGCCGCTCGAGCACCGGTGGCAGGTTGCCTGGAATAGCACTACGCTTGTCTTCTCGCCGTGCTCTTCCTGTCCAGTCCACTAATTCAAGGTTGTCGCTAAAGCGAAAGGGTAACCCCTTAGGCATCTCTTCTCTGGGATTACCGACAAAGGGCAATAGAGCGCTGGGCTGTTGTGTCGGTTCTTCGGTTACGGCAGCAATGCATTCATTTTCGCTCGTATCGGATTGAGGACGACATAGGTCACGCAGGCGGTCAGCGCCTTTTCATCGAGCAGCGCCTGGGACTTGAAGCGGCCTTCCCAGAACCTTCCCGTGCAGTAGTCCTCCTCGTTGGCCTGGCGGGCAATCTCCTCATTCATACAGCGCATAAACCAGCGGATATCCATCAGACGCGAGCGCCACAGGGCAACCCGTTCCGCCACCAGTTTATGCTCGATCTGCAGCAGTGTGTCGCCTGCAAGCAATCGATGCGTCAACGGATGACCGACAAAGAGATGTTGCCAGCGTTCGATGACTTCCACGTCAGTCCAGCCTTCGGCCTGCTCCCTGTCCCATGCAGCACCACAGGGTAGTGGTTAGACATGATGGCGTAGGCACAGATATCCAGCGCAAAGGACTTTGGCGAGAGAGGACGTTTTCTCCTGGATCCATTGTCGGCGGTGTTCGAAGCTTTGACCGGAATGGGCACCTTCACCGCAGAGAAAGGCTCGGCTGACGCAGCGGGAAACGCAATGGTAGTAGGAGGGTGGCATCCAGCGAGACCTGAGCTTTCCTTGGTTTTGGCATGACATCCCTCCTTGATATCCTGATGTCTAACCTATGGCATTAAAAATTGACAGAAGTCTGCTCGGCTGGCAAGTTTGGGTTGGGTGCCCGGTTAGTAGTGTTGCAAAACCCAAAGACTGGGTTTGCGAATAGAATATTGGGAAACTGAGGGAAAAGGTTAAACAAGCCGGCGGAATATGGCGTCCACGCCACAAACTGTGGGAGCTTCCTTATAGTGAAGTGGTATCAATGGGGCTGGAATCGCGTGTGGTTGGGGAAGGGCAGACAGAACGTTGACCGTGACGTGATAGCATTGCGATAAGGTTGGCAGATATAGGTACCTATATGTAGGTTCCTATATATATTAAATAAGTTACTATATGTAGGAAAGTTTAATAAATATAGGAACATTAGCAGGGGGAGGGGGGCCTTCCATTGCATGTTAGGCATAAAATCAATGATTGAAGAATTAACTAGCTGTTACCTTCATAATGGGGTTTTGGCAACAGGTTTTACATGCACTCATAAAAATGAGTGTCAGGGTGACTGCGATAGCTTCACTGGGCCAAAATCTGCCTTTGTTAGTTCTGGATATGAAGCACATGCCCTACCTAGATTGCTTTTCTTATCACTAGATTCTGGTAGTGGCGATAAAAATGATGAAAACCGACTGCCATTAGCCGTAAGGCAACCGGAGGAAGTTAACAGGAATGTATTGAAACTGCATAAACATAAGCACTGGTATCGTACGCATGAACTGGCATGGCACATACTGGCAAAATTCAAACGTGAGTTACAAATACAAGACGCAAAGAATTTCTTCGCGCATGCCAACTCAGCAAAATGCTGCATGAACAAGAAACAAAGGAAGAAGGCAGATGCCATTCTATTCAAAAATTGCAGGGGCTATCTTGGTGGAGAATTAAAGATACTATCACCTGATATATTGGTGACACAGGGTAATGAAGCTAAAAAAGCCATTAAATTTCTCAAGGAGAGCACAACCCAAATAATAGATGAGTTTTCATCAATAATTAAACTTAATGGCAAGCACATATTCTGGCTCCACACTTACCACCCAAACAACTGGGGCGCCTTCAATAAACAGAGAGATTTTGATAAAACATGTAACGTATCAAAAGGGTGGGTTATGTACTCAGACTTGATGTATGAGTTTTTTGCTAAAAATGCCTAACACGGCGCTCAAAATTGACGCGAATTCCGCTGCGCTCCATTTGCGCCATTTAGCTAGGCGTTAGCGCGCCGCACAAAGCGTGGCGCATCTGGTCGGGTGAAAGTCCCGGCATGGTAAGGGTTAACCACCCACCATTACCGAGTGTTGCGCCTCTGGCGGAGCGGTGTTCGCGGTGAGAACTGTGGCACAGGCGAACAAGAGAGGTGAAGCGTACACAGGGTATGTTATAGGCCGGATGGGGACGCAGCCCCTTAGAGCTGGCATCGCTTCGAAAAGCCGTTCCGGATTGGTCAGCGTGGTAACGTGCGTGAAACCTAAATGGACCGG
>JBFFNE010000138.1:0-4402 GCA_041563315.1 Thiohalomonadaceae bacterium | reverse complement strand
TGAGATCGAACACCTCTTGAAGCCAGAAACCTAACGGAACGTTTGCATAGGTGTATGCGCCACCCAAGCGAATCTCCTGAAGTGACATCAGCGGCAGGGGTCTACGCTTCCCCGATATCTTCATTCCAAAGCGCAGGGTTCTCATTGACAAATTCCTCCATAAGGTGGCGACAATCAGCATTATCCTCCACAACGACCTCCACCCCTCGAGATTGCATATAGACCTCGGGGCCGGTAAAGGTCCGGTTTTCCCCAATCACCACCTTCGGGATGCCATAGAGGAGGACCGCACCGCTGCACATGTCACAGGGAGAGAGGGTCGAATAGAGCGTGGCACGGCGATACTCCGAAGCCTTCAACCGCCCGGCATTCTCCAGGCAATCCATCTCCGCATGCAACACGGCACTCCCCTGCTGCACACGCCGATTATGTCCCCGCCCGACGATACGTCCATCAATGACAAGTACCGAGCCTATCGGAATGCCGCCCTCAGCCTGACCTTTTCTCGCCTCATCAACAGCTGCCGCCATGAATTCGTCCATTACCAGCCCTTCTTTTTCTTCGGTTATCAAATCACAAGGGACGCTACCTGACCATTCCCCACGAATTTTTATTCTGCCAAGCTCGAAGCAGATTTTCCGTACAGGAAAACCGCCATGACTTTCAGGGGACTGTGGCTGCGGCAGATGAGTTTGCTTCTGACCTGCCGCCCCGCAAATTTCGGATGCATTGCCCCGTGCCTCGCCGGAGAGATATCCGGGGCAAAGCCTTTCGGTTTTCCCCACAAAGAAAAATGCCCTTACTTTACTTAATTACTGATTGTACCCCCCAGCCCTAACGGTACTCTTTTGCGAACAGTCGCCTCAGTGGCGGGAACCTAAATGGGCCATAGCGATACGCCAACTACGCTAGCTAAGGCGGCAAAAGCGTGCAAATCAGAAAGATGCCGAAGACGCTGGCCAACTCCACATTAAGCATCCAGGCGATAATTAGAAAATCATTTGTTATTCCTCGCTTGCCCTCTTCCAGGTTTCGTCACCTTCACCAAAACCGGTAACCCTCTCTTTTTCATGAGGATGTGTCAGATGGGGTCTAAACTAATACACCTAATCATTTTTTTCTTTGCCCTGATTATTTATCAGTTACTTGAGGAGAGGGTGTCCTTTCGGCAACTGCCTTGCGTACCACAATGCCAGTTTATGACGCATGCTTTTTTGCGAGACCTCTACCTCCGGTAACGGCTGAATCTTCTTGTCATGAACAAGCAAACGGTAAATATAGAGGATCTTATCACTCACCGAATCAGTCGGTTCAAACTCGACCACTCCGCGTTCCTCGCCATATTTCACCCCGGCAAGAATAGCCCCCTTCACCAACTCGGCCTCATGCTTCAGCTTTTTCATTGCAACTTCTCCCTAGAATGCATGCCATAGCATACTTCTCATCCAGCCTAACAACTTACGACCAGGAGAGCTAAAAGATTGGATATAACTCAAGAGGTAGTACTCTTTGACTACCATACCAAAGGGTACCTACCCCTTTAGCCTTGATTCTCATTTGTCACTGATAATCATCTAGCCGACGTCTCCATCCGGGGGTATCGTCAAAGCATCAAAACAAAACGAACCCAAGAAAGAGGAGCCGAGCCATGACACTGTATTGCGGAATCGACTTACACTCAACCAACAACTTTCATTCTGTGCTGAACGAAAGTGACAAACCACGAATCGAAAAACGATTGCCGAATGACCTGTAGCGGATCCTGCTGACGCTGGCTGGCGCCTGTCTGCAGTGAAGATAAAGAAGTTGACCAGTGAAGGGCTGAAAGAGCTTCTTACCGGCCCAAATGTGCTACTTGCCGCCGAGGCCAATCTTTCCGTCATGCAGTCGCTGACCGATACAGTTGAACAGATTGAGGAATCTGTACTGAGGGCAATGCCGTATTCACCCCGCGTTTCACTCACTCAAAAGTATCCCCGGCGTGGGACCCATTTTGGGAATGACCATCATGCTTTAGACCGGCACTATCCGACGTTTCCACGTGCTATAGACCGGAGTCGGCTAATGGGCGACCCCGTTTATTTTTTGAGTTATTACTCTGACCCAGAACTCTCAGAACTCTCGCTTGACCCCGAACTCTCTTGATTCCGAACTCCTTTTAACTCCTTTAACCCCTAACTCCTGGAAACGACTGCCACGTATTTCTGTGTAGCCTCATCGGCTGGCAAAAATGTATCCAAACGAATTCCCCGTAGTACAGCGTCATACGGTGAGCCCATCGATGTCAGTACGGATTCGAAAGTTAGTTTCTGCTCGCCATGCCGTATCAGATATGTCGTTGAGTGAGAAAGCGCATCTCCGATCCGAACTGAAGCCCATCGCTCCTGAAAACCGGGATATCCTGCTACCTGTTCCAGCACCTCATGAAATGCCTGGTGGTCAGCCGCGAAACCGACTTCGTGCCGAATGTGTCTGACCAATGAGTTTGCCACATCTGTCCAGTTCTGTAGTTTTGGGCGCAAGAGATCCGGCGCGAATACAAGTTCAAGCACGTTGTAAGGCCTCGTAACTTGGCTCAAATCGCACCCAATCAAGTCAGAGAATACGGCAATGGCAACCCTGTTTGCATGCACGATGTCCCAGATTGCATCTTTTACTATTACAGGATTGCTACTGACTTGCTCAACGTAGCGCTCCAGAACACCACTGACAGACTCTCTACTCACCTTACCCTTGGCCATTTGCCGAGGCCGGAAGCCCGCGGCAATCAATAAGGTATTCCGTTCATCATCCAGAATATCGAGGTTTCTGAGAATTGAATACAGCAGCGTTTCGCTGGGCTGCGACTTGCCCGTTTCAAGATAGCTCAGATGCCGCGTCGAAATATCCAGAATCAATGCCAAATCCAGTTGACTTAGTGGCACCCGCCTCCGCCACTCCTTGAGAAGGTTGCCAAAGGTTGGCCTAAATGGAGTGGGGCTTAGGTACGTCATAACCTCGTCAATTATACCTCATTAGTCTTTCACCTCCATTACCTCATTGGTAATGGCGTCTGCCTGATACCACCCTCAATATAACGATGACATTAACCTGAAGGGGAAGCAACATGAAAACTTGGACGCTACAACAATACGTTTACGCAACATACGGGATCTTACTCTTCATTTACTGGCCAATGAGCCACTGGTTATTTTCACACCTTTATCACACTACCCTTGGATTCGCGCCGGGTAGCTATGACCCCGATTTCGTGAAAATAATCGGCACCATGGGGATGATTCCTGTTGCGGGGTTGCTTTATGCAGCAATTCGCCCGGCACAGGCAGGTGCCGTTGTGTTCGGATTTACGGTGTGGTGCTTCTTGATGTCGGTAACCTATATCGAAGTAATCAATAACGGGCACTTTCCAACCCAAGAATACTTCAACTCAGCCTTGGCCTTTGTTCTAGGACTGTCCATGATTCCTGCTTTATTGAAACATTTCAAGCAGGGAGATAGGCTATGACGCGGGTGGCATGGCTAGGGCTCGGTTCAATGGGAAAGCGAATGGCTTGTCTCATCAATTCTGCCGGCTACCAGTTGATTCAGTACAACCGCTCAACCGACCGGATGGGTGTTGACGGAGCCCAGAGTGCAGCGACCCCAGCAGAGGCGGCAGAACAGGCGGATATCGTCATTGCGATGCTGACCGATGACGAAGCCTCTAGGGAGGTTTGGACAGCCCCCGGGTTGGGCGCTATCCATGGCATGCGGCCTGGTACGATAGCCGTCGAGTGCAGTACGCTGTCCGTCGACTGGGTGGATAAATTGGACTCCCTCATGAACAGCGCGGAATGTCGGTTCGTGCTCGCCCCAGTAATCGGAACGCTGCCACAAGCAGACGCTGGGGAACTACACACCCTGATCGGTGGACCAGCAGCCACAAGAGACAAAGTCATTCCTGTTCTGAAAAGTTTTAGTGCCGCAATTTATCCACTTGATTCTCAAAAATCTGCGGCAATTATGAAGCTAGGGATCAATGGGTGGCTTGTTGCCCAACTCGCTTCTGCATGCGAGATTCTGGGCTTGGCCAAACAGCATGGCGTGGGTTTAATTGAGGCAACCCAATTCTTGTGCCAAATGCCCTTGGCGAGTCCTTCGATGCAGGCAATGCTAGGTCTGATTGCCGCTAACGACCACAGACCGCGATTCCCCATTCACCTGGCTGAAAAGGACTTGACCTATTTGCAACGTGCTAGTCAATCAGATTCATTCGATGTTGCCAGGCTTGAACTCATATCGGCATGCCACTCACTTCTCACAAAAGCCATCCACAGCGGTCTGGGTGAGAAAAACATCACATCTTTGATAGATTTAATAGATAAGACAAGGATGCCACAATAATACTTAAGGGGTCAGCACC
>JBFFNE010000137.1:0-4442 GCA_041563315.1 Thiohalomonadaceae bacterium | reverse complement strand
GGAAACCGCAATCGTTGCTAAAGAGTCGGGTGTCGATGAAGCGACCGCCGGCAAACTGGTGCAGATCGCTCAGCGCGCCCGCAACCTGAAAGGTCATGGCCTGGATGAAGGTATCTCCACCCGCCTGCTGGTCTATGCAGGACAGCTGATTCATAAAGGGGTTGAGCCCGTTGATGCCTGCTCGATGACCATGGTGACACCGCTGACCGATGATCCGGATATGCGCGACACCCTAGATGCCGCGGTACAGACATTTTTTGGTTAATGATATTGCTAGTTATTAAAAGCCTGTTGCGATCGTTTTGTCATTGCGAGTGAAGCGAAGCAATCTCCGTCGTGCCTCAATGGCTTGCCGAATGCTTCCTCACTGCCGTCCCTCACAATGACAGACGGTTACGGAAATCTATTTCAAAGCTCGGAGCACTTGTTCAGCGGAACTGAAAGCCTCTAGGGGAACAAACATGTCGATTAACCTCGAAGATTATGAGGAGTTTCTTGCGCAAGCCTCGCCGGAGGTGCGTGATGTTCTTGAAGGCACCTTTCATGAGGCGGCTCACATCATGTCTCCTGCCGGTTTGCAGGACTACATGGATGGCGCCAAGGCCCTGTGTAATCTCGGGCGTGGCAGCACGGTCGTTATCACCTACCTGCAGGAGATGCCGCTGGTGATTAAGGAGTGCGGTGAGGATGTGATCCCTGACTGCATTAGCGCGGCGATGAAGCTCTCCTCCATGGTCTCCGGTGAGGTCGTGGCCCTGCTGTTCAGCAGCCTGCCGACGGTGGCCCGTAACCTTGGCGATGCTGAACTGCTGCGCGGTTACCTGACACTGATCCACCAATTATCCTCGACGGCGGCGCGTGGCCTGCGGCCAATGCTCAACCATATGGAGGAGCTGTTATCCAAGCTGACTCTGAGCGGTCTGCGTCGTTGGGCCAATTTCGGTGCACAGGCCTATCGGCGTGATTTCGCGAATCTTACCGCCTACTTCAACCTGGAGTCGGCAGACAGCCGGGCGGTGCTGCAGAAAGAACGCCGTGGTGTGCTGTTCGTCAAAACCCAGCGCAAACTGAACTTTTATCTGCGCGCCCTGTGGGCCAGGGATTTCTTTTTGCGTCCCACCGGTGCCGATTACACCGACTTTCGTCCCTATATCGAGAGCCGCATCTTTCACATGCCGGATGCGGTGGATGACCTGGGCCAGGATGAGAATAGGGTCGCCGGCCTGGAGCTCTATCGGGCCACCGCCGCGCACATGGCAGCGCACATGTGTTACACCGACTCCCCTCTTTCGGCCGAGCAGTTGAGCCCGGCGCAGATGTTCTTCATCGGGATGCTGGAAGATGCTCGGGTGGAATATAAGGCGGGCAATGATTTTCCCGGCCTGAAGAGACTGTGGGCAGCAATACTTTCGTTTGACTATGACGCACCGGTTGAACACCAGACCGTAGTGATACTTGAACAGGTGGCCTTGATGCTGCTCGATGAGACGAAGCGCTCTGAGGATGATGAGCTGAACGCCTTCGCCGCAAAGTTTCATCAGCAAATTGCGGAAAAACAGGACGACAACACCTTCTCATGGCACATGGGAATGGAGCTGTTCAACCTGTTCTCCGCGCGCAAGGAGGTCCCCAGCCTGCGGATCCTTGAGCGCAGTCGCATCCCCTACCGGGACGACAATCGTTATATCTGGGAGTTCGAAGAGTTCGACTGGAGTGCCGGCGCCGAGTATATCCCCGCCAGTCAGCGTCAGGTGCGCAAAACCGTCAGCGTGATGGAAATGGCCAACGAGGTCGACTGCGAACTGGCCGGTGACGATGCCCAGGAGATCTGGACCTGTTCGACCGAGATGTTCCCCTACGAGGATGATCTGGAGAAGACCGAAAGCTTTAACCAGATGTGGGGCAAGGAGCCGATCTCTGATCCCTTCCGCTACCAGGAGTGGGATTACCAGATCCAGTTGCACCGCCCGGACTGGGTGACGCTCTATGAGCATCGCCCGAGCAAGGGTGATGCGCAGGATGTGGAACAGATCCTCACTGAGTACAAACCGATTGCCCATCGCATCAAGCAGATCATCGACCTGTTAACGCCGGAGGGTGTGCAGCGGGTGCGTAACATGGAGGACGGCGACGAGATCGATATCAATGCCGCCATCGATGCCATGATTGCCATTCGCATGGGTGAGCAGCCCAATCCGCGTATCACCATGCGCAATGTGATCATGAACCGCGATCTGGCGGTAACGGTGTTGCTGGATCTCTCCGAATCCACCAACGAAAAGATGCAGGGCTCGGACAAAACGGTGCTGGAGCTGACCCGTGAGGCGGCAACCCTCGTCGCCACTGCGATCAACGGTATAGGCGATCCGTTTGCCATCCACGGCTTTGCTTCCGATGGTCGCCATGACGTTCAGTATTTCCGTTTCAAGGACTTCAACCAGAAGTTCGATGACGAGGCGAAGTCGCGCCTTGCCGGGATGAAGGGCGGACTCTCCACTCGCATGGGCGCGGCGATGCGCCATGCTGGCCACCACCTGCTCAAGCAACCCGAACGGCGCAAGCTGTTGTTGCTGGTGACCGATGGTGAGCCCTCGGATATCGATGAGCGCGATCCGCAGCATCTGCGCCACGATACCCGCAAGGCGGTCGAGGAGCTGCACACCAACGGCGTAATGAGCTACTGCCTCACGCTGGACCCGAATGCAGACAGTTACGTCAAGCGAATCTTCGGCGCCAATAATTACACCATTGTCGATCACGTGGATCGCCTGCCGGAAAAGTTGCCGACGCTGTTCGCGAGCCTGACGCGTTAAGGGTGAGTCGCCGGTGTGCATCGAGAAACAGGGGAGTGCTCATCACTCTGTAGGTGATGACGTGACTCTGGATGAAGAGAGGATTAGCGCAATGCAAACCACGCGCGGTGCCGGTGAGCAGGACGGTACGGGATATTGCATTAGCAGACATGACCTGTTGTTGCCGTTGACGCTACCCGTGCACTGGATACCGCAGGTAATACGAGGAGATGGCATGTACACCCGACACGATGAGGTTCCGGTTTATGCGTACCGTGACGGGATGCTAGACGCCTTGTATTACAACCATGTGCAAGTGGCGTTGAATCGCCTCGGTGAGAGTCTGCGCATGGGGATTCCAGGACTGAAGACGCTGGACCTCATCCTGCAGCGCGATGCCTGGATCATCGTTGACCGTGCTTTCAACGATGTTCCCATTGCCGCCTGGACCAATTTTGATACGCAGCGGCGCACCGCGTTACATGCGCCGGTGCACTGTCAGATCCGCCTCTTCCATGCCCACGCCGGAGCAATCCTCAAGCGTGTGCTGGAGGCGATGGAGATGCTGCTGGGCGAACAGCTTGACGAGGGCAGTGGTTCGCACCATGTGATCGATTTTCCCAGGAAGGAGTAGCGGGTTTCCTGGCGTCAATAACGAATGGGGTGTCGTATGCCGGTACTGCCAAGCGGGCGTTATGTGGGAATTATGTCGGAGCGTGCACGCTACCATGCGGCGCGCATGAAACTGCGAGTGACTGAAAGCACGCCTCATCATCAGTTGTACTCACTGGTCGACATTCTGATCGAGCAGCCCCATGGCGCATCCGGCTCCCGCGAACCCGTCAGCTTTTCCGGCTACACCCTGGCCAGCTTACCGTGGCTTGGGCAGTGGGAAGAGCGTGACCGACGCTTCTTTTTCCAGTGGATACGCGAACCCACCCAGGTGAGGCTCATCGAGCAGGCAAGGCACCGACTGCTGGCGGAGAAATCGCTTCCGAAGGAGCAGGTCTATGCTTATCCCTTGCGGCTCTATAGCCTGCTTCGTCATCGCCTTGAGAGGCTTCCACTGGCGCGCGCCTATGCCGGGCAATGGCAACGGACACTGCTTAATCTGAAACAGGACGGGCTGCGGCGCGAGGAACTGGACTGGTCAGGGGTGATCAATTTCCTTGCACACCAGCCAAAGGGACAGCTGATTGACAAGGCGAAGGTGCTTCACGCCATCGACTTAAGCGCCATCCAGCCAAGGCTGAGCAACGAGTTGACATGCGATCACGGTTGCCGCCTGCCGTTTCAAGAGGTGGTGCAAAAGATGGCCGCTTACCAGTTGCAATTGGCCGGTCTGGTGGTGGGGGATAAAGACCTTGGCATCATTCGCTTCAGCTGTGATTCTCCTGCTTACCGTATCGGTGTGATCCGGCCAGGAGGGCGTGCGTTGCCTGTGCCGCCGCAGCCACGCTGGTTCGTACTCGGCCCTTATAGCCAGGCGATCGCCCATCCCGAGCGGAAATCATGCGTGCTGTTTCACACACGGCAGGAGGCGATGCAGGTGGCCGAACTCAATGCCGTGCGCAATCATCGCGCGCGCTGCGATTTGGACTATCGTGCGCAGTACGAATACATGACCCTGCACGGGGGAGAGGACTACCG
>JBFFNE010000136.1:0-4724 GCA_041563315.1 Thiohalomonadaceae bacterium | reverse complement strand
CTCCAACTCGGTCAGTTGGTGCTGAGTGTCGAAGTAATACACTGCTCCAAGAACGGCCACTGCCGTTGCTATTATCATTAATGCACGTACCAATATCGGCCAGTTACCGATATTTTCAGGGTCCAGATTCGAAAATTGCTCCTGGATATTATTGATATCAATTGCCAAAATTAATCTCCCGCCGGGCCTGTCTGTTTGACATCAAGCGTATAATCACGCAAGCCCTCAGTTCCTGCTTTTTGGCCTGATATAACCTTCAGTGCCGGGGTCTCGAACCAGGAAGATTCGTCCAGTGCCCGCATGAATGCAGAAACTCGGGCATTGGATTGCGTCTGTCCTTTCAGCGTCAAATTGCTTGATTTTTGCGTAAGATCAACAATATAGAGTCCTTCGGGAACCAACCGCACCAGCTCATCAAATATATGCACAACCTCAGGACGATTGCTCTGTAAACGTTCTATGACGCGCATTCGTGAGATAAGCTGCTCTTTTTTCTTCTCAAGCTCACTTATTTCCTTGATCTTTGCATCGACCTTACGGATCTCGCCATCCAGGTAACGATTTCGCGACTCCTGATAATCAATCATACCGGCCATGTAGACATGCGTGGCTAGACCGATAACCGCCATCAGGATCGCCGTGCCGCCGAGAATACCGAAAAACTCGCTTTTCTTGCGCTTGCGCTCCTCTTCGCGCCATGGGAGCAGATTGATATGAGCCATTAGTCGAAACTCCTGAGCGCCAGGCCGCAGGCAATCATCAATGCTGGCGCATCATTATTCAGTACCTGGGCCTTAATTTTCGGCGAGATACTCATATTCGAGAACGGGTTCGCCACTGTCGTGGGAACCCCTTGCTCCCGCTCTATCAACTCATCAACCCCGGGTATAGAAGAACTCCCTCCCGCCAGGATAATATGATCCACACTGTTGTATGCGCTCGATGAGAAAAAGAACTGCAACGAACGACTCACCTGCTGCGCCATGGCTTCTTTGAAGGGCTCGAGTACCTCGGACACATAATTATCAGGCAAGCCGCCCTGCCGCTTGGCCATGCCAGCCTCCTCATAGGAAAGACCGTAACGACGCTGAATCTCTTCTGTTAGCTGTTTGCCGCCGAATACCTGCTCTCGCGTGTAAATGGTGCGCAAGTCGTGCAAGACATTTAGCGTGGTCATAGTCGCGCCAACATCAACCACGGCGATGGTCTTGTCGAGACCATGGTCAGGCATCTGTTCCTTGATCAGCGAGAAAGCGTTCTCCATGACATAGGCCTCGACATCAATCACCTTCGCGGTAAGACCAGCGATCTCCAGTGCGGCAACGCGTATATCCACATTCTCGCTGCGCGAGGCTGCCAACAGGACATCGACCTGCTCCGGCTCATCCTCGGATTCACCGATTACCTCAAAATCGAGATTGACCTCATCAAGGGGATAGGGGATGTATTGATCCGCCTCAAGCTGGATTTGACTCTCCATCTCCTCATCGGAGAGCGCTGCCGGCATCGATATCACTTTGGTGATGACCGCGGATCCGGCCACGGCCGCTGCAGCGAATTTGCACCGACTCCCGGAACGCTTGACCGCCCGCTTAATGGCCTCCCCAACCCCGTCCACGTCGGAAATATTCTTTTCGATCACAGAGTTAGGTGGTAATGGTTCGACCGCATAGCTTTCCACACGGTAGCGATCACCACTTTTACTCAATTCGAGCAATTTGACCGCTGTGGTGCTGATATCTAGCCCAATAACGGCCTGTTTCTTCCTTCCAAGGAGTAGGGGCATCGAAAGGTTTTTTCCTTTATATATCCACGGTTACATGCATTACTTGTTTAACAACATTAAATACCAGAGTCAACTACAGGTCAACCAATAATTGCCTGGGCGCTTATTAGAACCCGCCGACAAAATCCTTTATACTGATAAGCTTCACTGAGTTACTGTAACGGATTCACAAAAGCACGATCCTGCTGTAAACCCTGCTGAAATAACCGATATACTGGCGTAATTTGCGTCTTGCCTTGCCTGAGCCCGCACATCACCGATGAAATTGCCGAACCGTTCCCGACTGCTACGCCTGCTACTGACCGCTTCCCTGGCTCTTGCCTTGGTGGGCGCTGTTGCTCTGCTTTCGCTGTATCTTTATCTCGTACCCAAACTGCCATCCACGGAGGATCTTCAGGATGTGCAGATGCAGGTTCCCCTGCGGGTCTACAGCAAAGAGGGGCAGTTGATCGCCGAGTTCGGCGATGAAAAACGCATCCCGTTACAGTTCGAACAATTTCCCACTGAGCTGATCCATGCCTTTATCTCCGCCGAGGATGACCGTTTCTTTGAGCACCCTGGAGTTGACTACAAGGGCTTGATTCGTGCGGCTATGCATCTGGTTATCACTGGCGAACGTGGTCAAGGTGGCAGCACCATAACGATGCAGGTCGCGCGTAACTTCTTCCTCAGCAGGGAGAAGACCTATTCACGCAAGGTTAACGAAATCCTGCTCTCACTGAAGATCGAGGAAGAGTTAAGCAAGGAACAGATTCTGGAGCTTTATCTCAACAAGATCTATTTGGGCAAGCGAGCCTACGGTGCTGCTGCTGCTGCCCAGGTGTACTATGGCAAGGATCTTGATGAGCTCACCATGGCCCAACTGGCCATGATCGCTGGCCTTCCCAAGGCACCCTCGACCTACAACCCTATCGCCAACCCCGAACGGGCCTTGCAGCGACGCAATTATGTCCTGCGCCGGATGCATGACCTGAATTACATCAGAGATGAGCAGTATCAGGAGGCTATTGCCGCGCCGGTAACCGCTACTGACGACAACACCGTCACCGACTTGAAGGCGCCCTATGTGGCTGAAATGGTGCGTGCCGAGATGCTGGACCGTTACGGCCCGGACGCCTATTCCTACGGTTACAAGGTCTACACCACACTCGACGCACGCATGCAACAGGCGGCGAACCAATCCATGCACGATAACCTGATGGCCTATGATCGTCGTCATGGCTACCGTGGTGTTGAAGCGCACCATGAGCTTGATGAGGCAGCCACAGAGGAAGAGTGGAAAGCACTGTTACAGGACATGGCAACAGTCGGCGGACTTGTGCCGGCACTGGTCATTGCCGTGGAAGAAAAACAGGCGCGGTGCTATCTCAACGACGGGAGTCAGCAGCTCATTCCCTGGGAGGGGATGGAGTGGGCGCGTCCTCATATAAATGCTAATGCCATGGGTAAGCAACCGGAAAATGCCGCCGACATTCTTCAGGTCGGGGATATCGTGCGGGTGGAAAAGGACAACGATGGTCACTTGCGGCTCGCCCAAGTGCCGGATGTCTCGGCGGCTCTGGTTTCACTACAGCCGACTGATGGCGCCCTGCTTGCTCTTAGTGGCGGGTTCGATTATTTCCAGAGTAAATTCAACCGCGCTATACAGGCCGAACGCCAACCCGGATCCAATTTCAAGCCCTTTATTTATTCAGCAGCATTGGAGCAGGGCTACAACATGGCCAGCATCATCAACGATGCGCCCGTGGTATTCGAAGATGCCGAGCTCGAAAGCGAATGGCGGCCGGAGAATTACAGCGGCAAATTCTACGGCCCGACCCGCCTGCGAGTCGCACTGGTTAACTCACGCAATCTCGTCTCTATCCGACTGCTACGAAGTATTGGTATCCGCAATGCTATCAACTATGTGACCAATTTCGGGTTTGACCCAAAACATCTTTCCCGTGACCTCTCCCTTGCCTTGGGCAGCGCCACCATTACTCCGTTTGAGCTGGCCCGGGGGTATGCCACCTTTGCCAATGGCGGCTTTCTTATCGAGCCTTACTTCATCCAGCGCATCGAAGACAATGCTGGCAATCTTCTTTACGAAGCTGACCCGTTGCTTGCCTGTGACGACAACTGTGCTGAACTTTTCCCCCTGGTGTCCACTGAGCCTACACCGTTAGAGGCTGACGCCTCTAGCGAGCCCCTGCCGGAAGAGGCAGTTGCGCCCAACCCTACTGACGACGGCGAAGCGGCTGTTCTGCCCATCGAGGCACTGCGCCTGCCCAGGCCAGCACCACGCACAGTCGATGCGCGCAACGTCTACCTGATGCGCACGGTCATGCAGGATGTGATCAAACACGGTACGGGACGGCGTGCACTACAACTGGGTCGTAACGATCTCGCCGGTAAAACCGGTACGACCAACGATCAAATCGATGCCTGGTTCTCCGGTTTTAATAACGATGTGGTCACTACGGTCTGGGTCGGATTTGACACGCCGAGATCTCTTGGTAACCGTGAAACAGGCGCACAGGCTGCTCTGCCCCTATGGATAGACTACATGCGCGAAGCGCTACACAATCGTCCGGAAGCAACAATGAAACAGCCGGAAGGGATGGTCTCTGCGCTCATTGATGCCAACACCGGTCAGCTCAGCACCGCCAACAACCCCGATGCTGTTTTCGAGCTGTTCCGCGAGGAGGAGATACCGCAGGCCGGAACACCTGTAGCAGGAGATGGCAGGGCAGATAGCAACAGCAATAGCACGATTACCGAAGAATTGTTCTGAACACAGGAATCCCGAGATGGGCAAACGCCCAAAAGGCTCCATCGACCCGCAGCTGCGCCAGCTCATTGCGCAGACCGCGGCACAATTGATGACTGAGGGTGGCATCCGAGATTTTGCCATGGCGAAGCGCAAGGCAGCACAGCGGCATGGTGTCGAACACAGCCG
>JBFFNE010000135.1:0-4754 GCA_041563315.1 Thiohalomonadaceae bacterium | reverse complement strand
TGAGGTGATTGCGATGGCGAATAAACAGGAGTAAAAACGATGTCACTGGAAAACGAAGTCGCGTTGATTACCGGCGCCAGCCGCGGGATCGGTAAGGCAGTTGCCCTGGCTCTGGGCGCCAAAGGCGCCACGGTGATCGGCACCGCCACATCAGAAAGCGGTGCCGAGGCCATTAGTGCCTATCTCAAGGAAAACGGTATCAATGGTAGGGGCGTGGCGCTGGATGTGACCCATCAATCGGAGATCGATCGTTTGATGGATCTGTTGAACGAGGAGTACGCAGCCCCTGGCATTTTGATCAATAATGCAGGTATCACTCGCGATAACCTGTTGATGCGGATGAAGGATGATGAGTGGGATGCCATCATGGAGACCAATCTCAAATCTGTATATCGTATGTCCAAGGCTTGCCTGCGACCGATGACCAAGGCACGCAAGGGACGCATCATCAGTATCGCTTCTGTGGTGGGGCTGATGGGTAACGCTGGCCAGACCAACTATGCTGCAGCGAAGGCAGGCATTCTCGGTTTCACCAGGTCATTGGCACGTGAGGTGGGGGCCCGTGGTATCACTGTTAATGCTGTCGCTCCCGGCTTCATCGATACCGATATGACCAAGGAGTTGGCCGAGGAACACAAAAAGCTGCTACTGAATCAGATCCCGCTCGGTCGTTTGGGCCAGCCGGAGGAGATCGCTGCTGCCGTCGCATTTTTGGCTTCACCGGAGGCCGCCTACATCACCGGTGAGACCATCAGCGTTAACGGTGGCATGTATATGGGTTGAAAAAAACCTTGTTAATCAATAAGATAATTCTTTCCTGAGACGTATTTCGCGGAACAGGGCAATTGTCTGGCATCTGCCTGCGGATTTCACTACAATACCGCGGCAGAAATAACGATTTTTTATATCCTTTGGAGGAAATACCCGTCATGAGCAGTGTTGAAGAGCGCGTCAAGAAGATTGTTATCGAACAACTTGGTGTTAAGGAAGAAGAGGTCACCAATGCCGCTTCCTTCGTCGATGATCTTGGCGCCGATTCCCTCGACACCGTGGAACTGGTAATGGCTCTTGAAGAAGAGTTTGAAACCGAGATCCCCGATGAAGAAGCTGAGAAGATCACCACTGTCCAGCAGGCCATTGACTTCGTCAATGCTCATCAGGGCTGATCGCGATTTGTAACACAGGGGCCGCGGCCACGTACTCGTGGTCGCGGCCCCTTGAGTTTATTGGTTACTAAAGGAAGAAAGAGGGCTATCCCTTGGCAAAGCGTCGTGTTGTTATCACCGGTATGGGTATGGTTTCCCCCGTCGGTCTGAGTGTGAAGGAATCCTGGGAAAACATCCTGGCTGGCAAGAGCGGTATCGCTCCCATCACCCATTTTGATACCACCGGTTTTTCTACCACCTTCGGCGGTTCGGTAAAGAATTTCGATGTCAGCAATTACCTGTCACCGAAAGATGCCAAGAAGATGGACCCCTTTATTCATTACGGTATCGCCGCTTCTATGGAGGCGATCAAAGATTCAGGTCTGGAAGTGACTGAGGCCAATGCTGAGCGTGTCGGCGTTGCCGTCGGCTCCGGTATTGGTGGTCTGCCAGGCATTGAGAAAGGCCACGAGGCCTACAGAAATGGCGGACCTCGCAAGATCTCGCCGTTCTTTGTCCCCAGCAATATCATCAACATGATCTCCGGCCATGTCTCCATCATGTACGGCCTGAAGGGCCCTAACATCGCACTGGTCACCGCCTGTGCCACCGGTACACACAGCATCGGTGATGCGGCACGTTTGATCGAATACGGCGATGCGGACGTGATGGTGGCTGGCGGCGCTGAAATGGCGACCTCTCCCTGTGGATTGGGCGGCTTTGCCTCAGCCCGTGCGCTCTCCACCCGCAATGACGATCCAGAGGCCGCCAGTCGCCCCTGGGACAAGGATCGTGACGGCTTCGTTCTCAGCGACGGCGCTGGTGTCGTCGTACTGGAGGAGTATGAGCATGCCAAGGCCCGTGGCGCAAAGATTTACGCCGAGGTGGTGGGTTATGGCATGAGCGGTGACGCCTACCATATGACTCTGCCCGCCGCCGGTGGTGAAGGCGCCAGCCGCTGCATGAACAACGCCATGCGGAATGCCGGTATCAACTCCGAGCAGATCAATTACATCAACGCCCACGGTACCTCCACCCCTGCCGGTGATAAGGCAGAAACCGATGCCGCCAAGGGGACTTTTGGTGATCATGCCTATAAACTGGCAATGAGCTCCACCAAATCCATGACCGGACATCTGCTGGGTGCCGCCGGCGGCGTCGAGGCGATTTTCACCGCCCTGGCCATTCACGATCAGGTGGCCCCGCCGACCATTAACATTTTCAATCAGGACCCGGAGTGCGATCTGGATTACGTAGCGGGCACCGCACGTGAGATGCCGATTGACTATGCGCTCTCCAACTCTTTCGGTTTCGGCGGTACCAATGCAACGCTGGTGCTGGCCAAACTAAAGTGACACTGCTGTGACCGGGAGAGGGCTCCCGGTCACACCTTTGCTGCGCCAGCAAGGGTAAGATACGAGTTCCGTCAACGGAATCGGTCTAATTCAGTCAGGACAAACGGCGCGTGATCCTTCTCAACGGTAAACCTCAAGACGTCATTTCAGCCACCGATCGTGGCTTGCACTATGGTGACGGCCTTTTCGAAACCCTGGCAATTCTCAACGGTAAAGCTCAGTTCTGGGCGGCACATATGGAGCGCCTGCTCGATGGGTGTTCACGTTTGGCCATTCCATTACCGGACGAGAAGCGGTTGCAGGAGGAAACCCGCAGGGTAGCTGCAGGGTGGGAGCGTGCCGTAGTTAAAATCATCATCACCCGAGGCAGCGGTGGTCGAGGTTACCGGCCTCCGGTATCGCCGGATCCACAGCGTCTGGTCATGCGCTATCCCTGGCCCGATTATGTGTTGCCGCCAGAGGGGATCACACTGCGTTACTGCCAGACTCCGTTGGCATGCAATCCCCACTTTGCCGGTATTAAACACCTCAATCGCCTTGAACAGGTGATGGCGCGCAATGAATGGAGTGATGATTCGATACATGAAGGTTTGATGTCCGATCTCGATGGTCATGTCATCGAGGGGACCACAACCAATCTGTTTGCTATCCGGGACGGAGTGCTACTGACACCAGACCTGGCTCGCTGTGGTGTGGCCGGCGTGATGCGCCGGGAGGTGTTGTTACTGGCACAGAAACTGGACATCCCCTGTGAATTTGCCTCTCTGCAAAGCTCTGAGCTGGAGAGGATGGATGAGCTCTTTGTTACCAATAGCATTATCGGCATTTGGCCGGTTGCACGTCTGGGTCAAACCCGATTCGCTGAAGGACCGGTCACTGCTCGCCTGATGAGCGCCTTAAACTTGATTATGGAGCAGGAGTGATGCGCAATCATTTGCTGAAACTCAGCGGGGCTCTTGTCCTTGCCGCCATCCTGGCAACAGGCTGGCTATGGGTAGAATATCTTTCTTTCAGCAACCAGCCCATGGCGGTTGCTGAAGGGGGGCAGACAGTGACCGTATCACCGGGAATGAGCCTTAATGCTGTCGCCCGACGCCTGCAACAGCAGCAGTTAATCGACAATTCCCGCCTGTTTGTCTGGATGGCGAGGCTGCAAGGCAAGGCCGGTAGACTTCAAGCGGGTGAGTATCAGGTTGGGGATGCCATGACCCCATCACAGCTGCTGCAGCAGATGGTCGAGGGGAAGGTGCTTCAGTACGGCATCACCATTGTGGAAGGAACTAACTTTCGCGATTTGATGCAGCAACTGGGAGACAACCCTTACCTCCGTCATACCCTTGCTGGGCTGGATGCAAAAACCGTCATGGAGAAACTCGGTCATCCAGATGAGCATCCCGAAGGGCGGTTTTTACCGGAAACGTACCATTTTCCACGCGGTCTGAGTGATGTGGAGTTCCTGCGCAGGGCCTATCAGGCGATGCAGGAGCGACTTGACCATGAATGGCAGGGCAGGGCGGAGGGACTCCCGCTGAAAACGCCCTATGAGGCGCTGATCCTGGCCTCGATAGTGGAGAGGGAGACCGGGCTGGTCAGTGAGCGCCAGGCGATCGCCGGGGTTTTTGTGCGCCGGATGAAAAAGGGAATGCGGCTGCAGACCGACCCAACCGTGATCTACGGTATGGGACTGGATTATGACGGTAACCTGCGCCGTCGAGACCTGCTCACTGATACCCCGTATAACACCTACACTCGTTCCGGTTTGCCACCGACGCCGATCGCGATGCCCGGTGCTGATGCTATTCACGCCGCACTGCATCCGGATGACAGCGATAAGCTCTATTTCGTCGCCCGTGGAGATGGTAGCCACTATTTCTCAGCGACCTTGGAGGAGCACAATCGTGCGGTGACCGAGTTCCAGATCAAGCGGCGCAAACGCGACTACACCTCTGCACCATCCCAGTAGGGAGTATGCGTGCGGTTAGACTGCCAGGATCAGCAGAATGATGAATCCGGCAACCAACAACAGCGGGATCAGTGCGCTCTTCCACTCCTGAGCCGACCCTTTGGGACTTTCCTTGATCATCGTTTTGGCTCGTGGCCAGATCATCAGTAGCATCATACCCAGCAATACAGCCGAGCCGATCTTCATCCACATATCCATCAAAATATCTCCGTAGTACGTAGGTTGGGAATATCACCAAAGCTCCGGACATCCCTTACGCCTGGGAATGCAGCGCCGAGGCCTTCTCCATGC
>JBFFNE010000134.1:0-4963 GCA_041563315.1 Thiohalomonadaceae bacterium | reverse complement strand
ATGCAGTCGGTGCGCCCCGATGCCCCCTGGTGTCCGAGCAACATCGAATTCATCCGCCGCATCAACGGCCTGGAGTCTATCGAGCAAGTCAAAGAAGTGCTGTTCAACGCTAGCTATCTGGTGATGGGCCTGGGCGATGTTTATCTCGGTGCACCGGTGGCCACGCCGCTTGATCCGCGCCACCGCCTGGTCACCACCAAGTACAACCCGGCCCGTACCTGGACGCCGGAGAATGCGGTCGGTATCGGTGGTGCCTATCTCTGCGTTTACGGCATGGAGGGCCCGGGCGGCTACCAGTTTGTCGGTCGTACCGTGCAGATGTGGAATCGCTACAAGCAGACCGTGGACTTCGGCGAGGGAAAACCGTGGTTGCTGCGCTTTTTCGACCAACTGCGTTTTTATCCGGTGAGCGAGGAAGAGCTCAAGCAGATGCGTGAGGATTTCCCGCATGGCCGCTTCCATCTGAAGATCGAACACACCACCCTTAAGCTGCGTGACTACCAGGCCTTCCTGCAGCAGAACGCGGACAGCATCGGCGAGTTCAAGCAAAAGCAGCAGTCCGCCTTCGATGCTGAGCGCGAGCGCTGGGAGCAGAGCGGTCAGGCCAACTACTCGGCTGATCTGCCGGATGAACTCGGTGCCAGTGATGCGGGTATCGACATTCCCCACGGCTGTATCGCGGTGGCCTCGTCGGTGACCGGCAGTGCCTGGGAGATCCAAGTGAAGGCCGGTGACAAGGTCGAGGTCGGCGATACCCTAGTGGTGGTCGAGGCGATGAAGATGGAGATCCCCCTCGAATCCGACGAGGCCGGCACGGTGAAAGAGGTGCTGGTCTCCCAGGGCAGCCCGGTTTCTGCCGGACAGGCCTTGATTATTATTGAATTGGAAGAGGCGTGAGCATGAACAAGGTAAATAGTCTCGATATCCAGGCCCTGCTGGCCGGTTACCGTAGTGGTGAGTTCACCCCGAAAGAGGTGATGGAGGAGGTGCTGGCGAGGCAGGATGGCGGCACGGACAATCCTATCTGGATCACCCTCCTCAGCCGTGAGCAGATCATGGCCTATGTGGAGGCGCTGGAGGATGTCCCTCCCGAGAGCCTCCCGCTTTACGGTATTCCTTTTGCCATCAAGGATAATATTGATCTCGCAGGGGTGCCGACCACCGCCGCCTGCCCGGAGTATGCCTACACCCCGGAGGAGAGTGCCCATGTAGTGCGGCGACTGATTGAGGCGGGCGCGATCCCCGTCGGCAAGACCAATCTGGATCAGTTTGCAACCGGGTTGGTGGGTGTTCGCTCACCTTATGGCGCTTGTCAGAATAGCTTTAATCCTGATTACATCTCCGGCGGTTCGAGCGCCGGTTCGTCGGTGGCCGTGGCCACCGGTCTGGTCAGTTTTTCCCTGGGTACCGATACCGCCGGTTCCGGCCGGGTGCCCGCCGCGTTCAATAACCTGGTTGGGCTCAAGCCGACCCGTGGCATCCTTTCCACCCAAGGGGTGGTGCCTGCCTGCCGCACGCTGGATGTGGTCTCGATCTTTGCGCTCAACAGTCTCGATGCGGAGAGCGTGTTCCAGGTGGCCGCCGATTTTGACCGCGCGGATGCCTATGCCCGACCGATGCAGGCACCATTGCTCGGCCACGGTATCCCCGGCGCGGGATTCCGTTTCGGCGTGCCGCGGGAGGATCAACTGACGTTTTTCGATGATGTCGAATCGCACGCCTTGTTTACCGCCTCGGTGGCCAAATTGGAGGCCATGGGCGGCGAGGTGGTGGAGATCGATTTTGCCCCGTTCCTTGAGGCGGCACGGCTGCTCTACGAGGGACCGTGGGTCTCCGAGCGTTATGTGGCGGCGGAGGATTTAATCACGACGAAACCCGAAGCACTGCTGGAGGTCACCCGCAGCATTATTGGCGGCGGTGCCTCGCCTTCGGCGGCCTCCGCCTTCAAGGCGCAGTACCGGCTGATGGAGCTGAAAAGAGCCTCCGAGGCGGTGTGGGACGAGGTCGGCTTCATCCTCACTCCCACCGCCGGCACGATCTACCGTATCGACGAGGTCGAGGCCGATCCGATCCAGCTCAACAGCAACCTTGGCTATTACACCAACTTCATGAACCTGCTGGACCTCTCTGCCCTGGCAGTACCGGCCGGTTTTCGCGATGACGGCCTGCCCAACGGCGTCACCCTGTTCGCGCCAGCATTCTATGATCGGGAATTGCTCGGTGTCGGGGGGCAATTGCATCGGCAGCTGGGTGGCGCCATGGGCGCCACCGGTGTTGCCTTGCCTGAGACAACACCGGTGCCCGGTAATAAAACCGGTTACCTGCCGGTGGCCGTTTGCGGTGCGCACATGGAAGGGTTGCCGCTCAACCACCAGCTCACCGAGCGGGGCGGGCGTTTGCTGCAGCGCACTACCACGACGGTCGACTACAAGCTCTACCTGCTGCCGGGCGGGCCGCCGCTGCGGCCCGGGCTGGTACGCGATAAAAGCGGTTCGGTGATCGAGCTTGAGGTATGGGAGTTGCCGGTGGTCAACCTGGGCGATTTTCTTAACCAGATCCCCTCACCCCTCGGACTGGGGCGGGTGCAACTGGCCGACGGCAGCAGCGTTACCGGTTTTCTCTGCGAGGGTTATGCGGCAGCCGGGGCGCAGGAGATCACCGGGTATGGGGGCTGGCGTAAGTTTCTTGCTTCGTGGGAGTGATCCCTCAAAAAATGTTCTTGTAGATTAGTGGGAAAAGCGACGGTTCTTGATTTTGTGTCGCCTGGGCGACGACTAAATTGAAAGCGGTTCTCGCACCGCAAAGCGAGGTACTTTCTTGTCGCGACAAGAAAGTACCCAAAGAAACGCTCCCGAAATTCCCGCCCTACGGGTCCCCTGCGTTGCTCGTTCCAGGAGGGCTCTGCAGACAGGCCTTCCCTGGCCTGACTGCAAAGTTGCGCGCGTCCTGCGCGCAACCCTTCGGGCTGTTCGTCCTTCCACTGCGCTACTCGGCGGGAATCGACGGGATTAAAAAACACCTTCGCTAAACTCAAACGGAGGGCCAAACCCCGTGGACGCAGCCGAGCATCGCAGTCATTTCAGGTGAAAGTGAGGGCATGTTTGAGTGAGGCGGCCTTTTCGCCTCGCGAGTTGCGCGAACGGCCTGAAATGACGAGAAGCACAGGGTACCGCGAAGCGGCAAGTCCCCGGGCGGCCTTCTCTTTGGTTACTTTTTCTTGGCCGCGCAAGAGAAAGTGACCTGCGCGCGGGGTAGCCCCCGCATCAAATTCAATCTGTCGCGGTAGCGACACAGGTATTATTGAAGCATTGATTTTCCCGCTAAGGGACCGAGAATCAAAAAAAGTAATGCACGGCAACTACTGTAAATCGGTAGAGCGCTGGCCAGGGTGTGCTAGCTTGATAGACAGGGGCGCCTGAAGCGAAGTACGCTTTGCCGGGTTCAGGTCAGTGGGCGTTCACTCTTTCGGTTCGACCGACAGGAGGTGGAACATGGCGCACACGATCCATGCCGAACACGAACATGCCATGCATGGCCATGACACCCATGGGCAGGCCGGCCATGAGCAACAGTCTCATGCTGGACACGAGGGGCATCAGAGCCATCACGCAATGATGATCGCCGACTTCCGTCGTCGCTTCTGGGTCTCTTTGGGACTTACCCTGCCTATTCTCATTCTTTCGCCAATGATCCAGGCCTTCCTCGGGCTGGAGCAGACGCTGGCCTTCCCTGGCGATAGCTATCTGTTGTTTGCCCTTTCCAGCGCGGTCTTTTTCTATGGTGGCTGGCCCTTCCTCAAGGGGCTCGTCGAAGAGCTGGGCAAACGCGAACCGGGGATGATGACCTTGATCGCCCTGGCCATTACCGTGGCCTGGGCTTACTCCAGCGCGGTGGTATTCGGGCTGCAGGGCAAGGTCTTCTTCTGGGAGCTGGCCACCTTGATCGACGTGATGCTGCTTGGCCACTGGATCGAGATGCGCTCGGTGATGGGCGCCTCCGGAGCATTGGAGGAACTGGTTAAACTGTTGCCCACCGAGGCACATCGGCTGGTTGATGGCGGCACGGAGGAGGTGCCGGTCAGCGAGCTGCAGGTCGGGGATCGGGTGCTGGTCAAGCCAGGTGAGAAGGTGCCGACCGACGGCATCATTGCTGAGGGACAGAGTTCACTTAACGAGGCGATGCTCACCGGCGAGTCGACCCCGGTGAACAAGCACGAAGGTGATGAGGTGATCGGCGGTTCGGTCAATGGTGAGAACACCCTTACCCTGGAGATCAAAAAGACCGGTGATGAAACCTATCTCTCCCAGGTGATCGAGATGGTGCGAAAGGCGCAGGGTTCGCGTTCCCGTACCCAGGACCTGGCCAACCGCGCCGCTGCCTGGCTTACCTATATCGCTATCAGCGCCGGTCTGTTCACCCTGTTTGCCTGGTTGAGCTTCGGCGCGGACTTTGAGTTTTCGCTCGAACGCATGGTCACGGTGATGGTGATTACTTGTCCGCATGCGTTGGGACTGGCGGTGCCGTTGGTGGTGGCGGTGAGTACCAGTCTGGGCGCGGAGAGCGGCCTGTTGATCCGAAATCGCGCCGCTTTTGAGCGGGCACGGGAACTTGATGCGGTGGTGTTCGACAAGACCGGTACCCTCACCGAGGGGCGCTTCGGGGTGAAGCAGATCAGCGCCTTTGGTGACACTAATGAGGAGCAGGTGTTGCAACTGGCCGCTGCGTTGGAAAGCCAGTCGGAACATCCCATTGCCAAGGGAATTGTCGCCGAGGCGAATGAGCGTGAACTTAAACTGGAAGAGGTGAAAGATTTTCACAATCTCACCGGTCGCGGTGCAGAGGCAAAGGTGGGTGGCTCTTCGGTGAAGGTGGTCAGCCCCGGTTATGCCGGTGAGCAGGGCATGGCATTCGATAATGCCGTTGTCGAAGCGTTGGCCGAGGGCGGCAATACCGTGGTCATGGT
>JBFFNE010000133.1:0-5025 GCA_041563315.1 Thiohalomonadaceae bacterium | reverse complement strand
TGGTTCATATTATGTTGATTCCGTTATTACCATGCGATAAATAAATCATTGTGGTCCTGTCATACTCTTCCATCGATCGTACTTTGCCAACGGTGATGACTTTCCCCGTTCAACTTCGAGTGTGAATCTACCAACTTAATTGCCACAACTTAAACGCACCTTAAGTAATACTTGTCGTAACTACTCACCTCCTTATGCGAGTACCGAATAGGCCAGGTTGTCCCATCCGGGGTCCCGAACTTCAACAGTGCAGCGCAGTTTGCCGAAAGCGCCATGCCCCACATTCCCTGGCTACCTGGCACTTCTCTTATCACCTTTGCATCAAGTGTAGTGTCAGGTGGGCCAAGGGTTACCAGGGTAATGCCTTACGATTGTGGTTAAGCCCTTCTCGGCGTTACAATACCCGACAGTAACAGTAGGCCACTAAGCGAAAGGCGTTAACGATGACGGCAGTAGCGATGCGAATTCAAGACACTTCAGAGAATGCAGTGATCAAGGAAGCCGAGGTGTATAACCGTCTGCTTCCACTGCATGGGGCCCATATCATTGAGCTGGGATGTGGCTCGGCGGCGCACACCCGCGCCATCGCAGAGACCGGACTACCCGCTACCATACTCGCCTGCGAAGTGGACACGATTCAGCACCAGAAGAATCTGGCCATCACCGACCTGCCGACAGTGACCTTTACCCACGCCGGGGCGCAAGCGATCCCAGCTGAGGAGGCAAGTGCCGACATCGTCATGATGTTCAAGTCGCTGCATCACGTACCACTGGAGGCTATGGACAGTGCCATGCAGGAGATCCGCCGGGTGCTGCGCCCAGGCGGCCTAGCCTACATCTCAGAACCGGTCTTTGCGGGGGATTTCAATGAGGTACTGCGCCTGTTTCACGATGAAAAATCGGTGCGTGAAGCCGCCTTCTCTACGGTGTGCAAGGCCGTCGGTCAAGGCGTATTTGAAATAGTCGGGCAGCATTTTTTCAACACCCCGAACAATTTCGAGAGCTTCGTGGATTTCGAACGCCGGGTCATCAGTGTCACCCACACCGATCACCAACTGAGCCTGGAGAAGCTACGCGTGGTACGCGAGAAATTTGAAGGATTTATGGGACCGGAAGGGGCACGCTTTGTGATGCCAATCCGTGTTGACCTGTTGCGTCGTCCCGATTAACAGCAGAAGCCCACAGAGCCCCTAGGCGCTCAACCTTCAGTACCAAGTAACACTCTAGTTCCACTTGCACTGTTGTCGCATAACGCTTCGCACAGGCTGCGCGGGGAGCCTTGCTCTCGTCTCTCCCGGGAACAAAGATAGAAAGGAGTTGAAACATGCACTCTGGAATTGAAATGATTCACTTGGCCACGGACCATAGATGAATAGATGCTACTGAGGGGAGCGGAAACGGTAAAGCACCGCGAGACAGTGGCAGCGAGATTTTCATTTAACGCACTATCCACTTGGTATTTATGGTCGCGGTGTAGGTGACTCTATCAACCAGGGCCGCGTCCGGCGTATATATCACTCCCGTGCGATCTTCACTGAAGGTGAATACCCCAGTAACAGGTGTCGTACCGTCGGTTACCGAAAAATTGATACTGTTTAACTGCGCGGATTCAACCGGCGCGGAATAAATGGAAACAGCGGGGAAGTCCGCTTTCTGCATGCACCATCCAGTGGACTGGTAGCGTTGACAGCAAACGATGAAGTCACCTACAGGGGGTCTGTTTGAGTACCCGACGCCGAACGGTCCCCCCCACATCTAACCTGGTATCTCCCCTGGCGGGGCCTACAAAAGGTCAGTTAGCTGGACAACATAGCCCCGCTCACCACTTGACTGGTGACATATGTCATTAACTGACAGATAGACATCTTGTTATTGATGATACATAAGTAAGACATCTGTCCCCGAGCTCATAGCTTGCCAATATTAACCAAAAGTATGAATTTCAGTATCTTTGACTGTGATGTATTATCGGTTCATAACGACAGGAAAAGACTATGAATGTTCTCGTTGCCGATGATCACCAACTTTTTCTTGATGGGATACGCATCATTCTCAATAAGCTCGATCCCGAGGCCAAAATTACCGAATGCAATGCAGCAGACCACGCTATCGAGATCCTGGAATCAGGTCTGGCCTTTGATCTTGTTCTGATTGACCTCTGCATGCCTGGCATGAATGGCATGTCTATCCTGCAACGGATGCACCGACGCAAGGTGTGGTTGCCGCTGGTGGTCGTCTCCGGTGAAGAAGATATTCATACCATAAAATCCGCACTGGATTCAGGCGCGCTGGGGTTTATTCCGAAAACACACAACAGCCATCAGATGATTGCTGCGTTGCACAGCATCCTGGATGGAGAGATCTATATCCCGGCAGAAATCGAAAAACAGCTCAACAACCTGGCCACCCGGTGCCCGCCCGATGAGGCCACTAGCAATACACATCTGAAATCAAGCGGCATCACCCGACGGCAATACGATGTCTTGCAGTTACTGGGCAAAGGTTATTCCAACAAACAAATTGCCAGCAGCCTCTTTCTCACCGAGCACACCATAAAAGCCCATATCAGTGCCCTGTTCTCCGCTCTGAAGGCCAGGAACAGAACAGAGTGCGTACAAAATGCGCAGCGACTAAAAATCCTAGAAAACCAGTCGATAAAATGAGGCCGAAAACAGGGCACCTGCGAAACGATAATAACCCGATGAAGGCACCCGCTGCGACGGATTGACGGAGGGTTTCCTTCGTCGCCGGCTATGGGTTGATGCATCATCAAAGTAATCGTACCGCAGCATGTTAAGAATCAATACACATGTGGTTTTAATAGAAGTATTACTGTCAGCGCAAGAACTGGACAACACCCATTCGAGTTTCCAAAAACAACCTGCGATAACGGAGTGACGATCGGCTAATCTTCTGCAGGAGAGAAATAGTGCTGAATCAGGTTGCGCAAGTGCAGTGGTTGGACAGGTTTGTGCAGTAATGTATAGTCGCTGTCTTTTACAATATTAAGACATTCTGGATTGGTATCACCACTGATCACTATACCGGCAATCGAAGCTCCATACTTCTGCCGCAGCGTATCTAGTGCCTCAATCCCCGATTTTCCGTTTCTCAACTGTAAATCCGACAGGATCAATTCCGGGACCATATCGTGTCTATTTAGCTCATCGAGGGCTTGCTCTAGCGTTTCAGCAGTAACAACATGACAACCCCATTTTGATAGCAGTGCATGCATGGCTTGCAAAATGTCCTTTTCATCATCGATCACCAAAACTTGTCGTCCTGACAGGTCCCAGCTATGTGTCAGTTTCGCTGATTGATTCCTGGTTTCAATGCCGCCACATCCTCGAATAACACGCGTACTGAAAACGGAGCCTCTACCGGGTCGCGAATCAAGAGTGATTGGCTGCCTCAGCAAGTCACATAAACGCTTCACCAAGGCAAGTCCCAACCCAATACCTTCTGCACGGTCACGAAATGAGTTGTTTAATTGCTGAAATTCTACGAACACTTCATCCCTGCATTCTTCCGGAATACCAATTCCTGTATCCCACACCTGTACCAGAGCTTCATCCCCACGCTGTCGACAGGACAAAAGGATACCTCCAGCGTCAGTGTAACGTATGGCGTTACTCAGTAGGTTGCGCAGAACACGCTCCAGTAGCAGAGAGTCGGATACCACGACCATCGACTGAGCATGTACTTTGATCTTCAAGTTCTTTTTATTAGCCGCAGGCCTGAATTCCTCGACCAGCTTCTTCAGCAATTCTTCCAAATTAAAATGAGTGTATTTCGGCTTCACTACATTAGCATCCAGTCGTGATATATCGAGCAGTGCATCAAACAACTTTCGCATCGCATCTAGTGAACTATCGATGAGGGGAAACAGCCTGTAACGTTCCTCGTCAGTCTTTGACTCTTTTAAAACGTCGATAAACAGTGATAAAGAGTGCACCGGTTGACGCAAGTCATGGCTAGCCACAGCAAGGAAGTTGGACTTTTCGAGTGCGGCCTTCTCTGCTTCTGTTGTTTTCAATTCAAGCGCCTCATTAAGTAAAGCACTGTCAAGGCGAAGGCGCGTTTCCGAACGAACCGTTTTATTGAGCATCCGCGCAAAGCCAAGGGTTGCGACTGATGCCCACAGCATCAATACCGCAAGTGAGAGGTATGCATAGGAACCATCCATAGCCAAACGCATCACAAAACTCGTCATTATCGGTATCGCAAACAGGTAAAACAGTGGAAACCAGTACAGGCCTGATATCACTGAGCCAATACTCAACACCACGGCTAGCGTATACATAAACACTTGATGAGCAACGGATCCATCCACGTAAAAAAGAAAAACTGCTGCCGCCCACAACACACCAAAATACAAACTTACCACCGACAGTCGACGGCCCCATTTTTTTGCATCTGTGTACGGCACTTCCTGTTTTACATATGTTCGAGCAATAGCATAATTAACGATAAGACCTATGATAATCAAAAGACACCAGGCAATTAACACGTCATGATTAATCTCTGACCACATCACCGTAATCACTATGATGGGTATCAGAATATTGCTTAATGCATCTCTACGTATAATGTTAAAAGCAGGATCCAATACCTCGTACGAGATGCGGTCCTCAAGTATTTTCTGATTAGCATCATTCATAATATTCTAGTTCCTGTTCGCGGATTTCAGGTCCGTCACCTAAAAGCAATAGATCTCTGAGTCCGTAGCTTGCACCTCACGGCCAATAATTTCCTACCCTCTCATCTGTACTAGCGCCGGCCTAACAACCTCCGGCCTGCTCAGCGGAGCAGGCTAAGGTGGGGTATGGAAACACTGACGGTGGCGCCGAACAAAGTCCGGCCCCCCCCGTCATCGGCCTGTGCACTCATCCGTTGAATTGACCCATCTCGTTACCGTCATGCGCTCAGCCGACCGCCACAGGACAGTACCACATCGACGAGTCAGCACTCATTCCCCCTTCACTCTAAGAGTTGAACTCTCCTATCCCCCAGATGACTAAAGAG
>JBFFNE010000132.1:0-5062 GCA_041563315.1 Thiohalomonadaceae bacterium | reverse complement strand
GGCTGGCCTGCGGCTCTCCTTTGACATCTTCAGGACTTCTTTTTTCTGGCGATGTCTACCTCGAACAGACGCGCCTTGAGCGCTTCGCGGCCATCTCGGATGTCTTCGGTGGGCGTGATGAGGACTTCGGGGCAATAGTTGACCTCGATGAATTCGGCGAGGAGATGCTCGTTATCATCCAGGTGCAGCACCCACCAGACGCCGGGGATGCCGGTCTGGCGCACGCGGGTGATGCCGTACCCTCCCACTTCGGCAAAGACCTCGCCCTCCCCCAGTGTGTCGGCCAACAGGGCCATGTCCAGCGGACTCAGTGGCATCGAGCGCAGATCGATATGGGCGGGTTCATCCCGGTCTAATAGCTGCTTTAACAATTCCACCACCTCATGCAGCAGGACATAGCCGTTTTCGCCCTGGCTGGGATCTTTGAGTCTCTGAAGAAGCGGTAGTTTTTGGGGTATTTTCTGTGTCATTAGGGGATCGTTCGTGCCAGTTAAGGTATCATGCCGTCATGTAGCAGCAAAAAACAAAAAAATGCACTATCTTTACCGCAAGTTCATTTGATTCAGTATAAGGCACCGGTTTAGCATCAACCGTGCGATGGAGTGAACGGCATCGAATAATGAGGGAATGACGTGAATATTGCACTTGTTGAAGATGATCCGGTCCAGTGCCGAGTCCTCGCCCATTGGCTGGAAGAGGCCGGTTATCAGTATCAGAGCTTTGGCAGTGGAGAGGAGTTTATCTCCAGCCTGGACCACGACCAGCCCCACCTTATCTTGCTCGACTGGGAGTTGCCCGGCATCAGTGGCCTTGACCTCCTCAAGTCACTTCGCCAGCAGATCGGCCACTCGCTGCCGGTGATGTTTATCACCGGGCGCGACGAGGAAGCCGATATCGTCCAGGCCCTGAAGGCCGGTGCCGACGATTATCTGCTCAAGCCCCTGCGCCGACAGGAGTTGCTGGCCCGCATCGAGGTACTGGCCCGCCGTAGTAGTCAATATCAGCCAGTCAAAGGCGTACAGGAGGTCGGTCCTTTCCGCATCGACCTGGGAAGCCGCCAGCTACACCGAGACGGCAATGCTATTGAGCTTACGCAGAAGGAGTTCATCCTTGCCACCCACCTGCTCAGCAATATAAGCAAACTCCTCTCCCGGGAAGAACTGCTACGCAAGGTTTGGGGCCATTCGAACAACCTGAACACACGCACAGTGGACACCCACATCAGCCGTGTGCGCAAGAAACTCTTGCTGGTACCTGAACAGGGCTGGAACCTGAGTGCGGTGTACCAGCACGGCTATCGACTCGACCGATTGGGGGAAACCTGATTTACTATGGCCTGCAATTACAACGGAACAAGGAGAGGGAAGCATGTTCGGCCTATTCAAGAAACAACCTGAAAGCAAGTCAACAACCGATTCACAGGAAACAACGCAGTACAACACAGCACCCGGCACCGAGATTCGTTATGCGCCGGATCTCATCGACTCCCTCAAAGGGGACCACCAGACGCTTCTTACGCTCTATGGCGAGATTCAGGAGGCGTTCGATAATAAGGATTACCCTACGGTTTCCGAAAAACTGGAGACCTTGAAGAGTGGCCTGCAATCCCATCTGTTAACCGAGAACGTCCGCCTTTATATCTATCTCGACCGCTGCCTTGCCCATGATGCCAGTAACAGTGAGCTTATCCGGGGATTCCGCCGCGAGATGGACGATATTGCCAAGGTGGCCATGAAGTTCCTCAACAAGTATTCGGCGATCGGCGTCGATGAGGACCTTGCCGCTCACTTTTCCCAGGATTTTGCCACCATCGGCAAGGTGCTGGGAGAGCGCATCAATAAGGAAGAGACGACCCTCTACCCGCTTTATCTCCCCAGCTACAACTGAATAAAATCAGGGCCGGGTTAGGCGCTAGCCGTAACCGACATCTCCGCAGGTCATCTTGTCGGATGACGCTGCGCTAATCCGACCTGCCCACTCTTGCGTTCCCCCCCAATCGCGGCCGGGACGTCCGCTCCCACAAGCATCCACCCATTCGTGGGAGCGACCGGGACATCCGCTCATGAGAGCCCTGCTTCTATACTGCCCTAAACACGGGCATTTTCACGTACAAACTTTCGCCAGAAATAACCGGTCGCCGACTCCCTGCCGGTCTGTACGTAATGCAGGGCATTGCGGTTTTGCAGGGTCCACTTCATGCGTTCGTAAGCCCCCATCCTGCCGGCAAACAACAGCTGATCTCCCGGTTGCAGGCTGACATCATCCTGCGGAAAAAGCACCACCTCCCGATCCTTTCGCAGGAACAGCAAGGGTACGGAGGACAACCGTTCCTCGCGATCGCGAGCATCACGTGTGAGGTGCTCGAGGCGTACCTCCTTCCCCTCATTCAATACATCAAGGACGGCCGGACTTTGGTCCTCATCCACTGAGAAATACCAGACGTCCGGCACAGACTCACCGACCACCGCCGTGAGGCGGCTGATCTGTTCATTGGCCCAGTCGTTATCCTGCGACAGAATGAGGCGCAGAAAGGTATCGAGCAGCGGTGTGGTGATCATGGCAAAGATATCGCGAGCGATAATCTCGCTGCGCTGCATGACCAGATCGAGCAGCGCTGCCTGGAAGATTTTATGGTTATCCCACTTGTTCTGCCGCGCGACCATGAACAGATCGGGATTGAGTTCCGCCGCGGTCATGACGATGGAGAGATTATTGGCATCGTTGTCGGTGCCGGCGACAATGCCGGCTGCCCGTTCAACTCCGGCGGCACGCAGGGTCTCGGCTTCAGTGCCACGGCCGACCACACAGAAACCGGCACAGCCGGTTCCCTCCGGATCAACCTCGACCACCACCGTTTTTACCCCTTCGCGGTCGAGATTCTCCTTCACCGCCTTGCCGAACCGGCCATAACCGCACAGCAGCCAGGTTCCATGCGGCGGGTAGAGGGGCACCGGCAATGGACTCTCCGGCACCCCGGTGAGCCACTCATAGAGCAGATGGGTGCCCGGTGAGTGCAGCGCCAGGGCGAGACGGTGGGCGAAGGTGTCATAAGGATTAATCACCCGATCGGTGCCAAAAGAGACCATATTGGCCTCGGCATCACGGGTCTCGGCACGGCAGATCACCTTGGTGCCCGGATGCAATAGCTTGGTGGTAATGGCGATCTGGAGGTTGACCTGGTCATCATCGGTCAGCGCCATGACGCCAACGCAGTCCCGGTGCTCCAGACCTGCCGACAGCAAGGTGGCGGTCAGGCTGGCGTCGGCACACAGGGCGGGGACACTCATATGGATATCTTCCAGCTCAAGTTCGTTGATTCTATCCGGGTTGTGGTCGATCACTACTATGCGCATGCCACGCTGAGCCATGGCCCGCACCAGCAGGCTGCCGGTGTCGCCATAGCCGCAGATGATGAAGAATGGTTCGCGCATATGCCGGATGGCGCGAGCAAAAGACTGCCCCACCACCGCCTGTTTGAAGGCCGGGTCCTGGATCAGGGAGAGGATTTTGCCGATGGCGTAGAGCCAGGCGATGACGGTGAGATAGATCGACACCACCGTCCACATCCGCTGTGCATCATTGAATTCAAAAGGCAACTCACCGAAACCAATCGTGGTCGCCATGTAGCTGACGAAGTAGAAGGCGTGAAAAAATCCCATGCCCCAGGGGTTGCCCTCGGCGTCGGTACCGGGGATCAGCACCATGCCCAGGATGGAGATGGCATAGGCCCCGATAAGCACCAGCAGCGGTGCTCGCATCCGCCGCAGGAACATGAAGATCACTTTATTCATACTAGCGACGCAGGTTGATCGTCTCGACGATCAGCAGCACCACCGAGGTGATGTTGGCCAACAGTGCCCCTCCCGACAGGGAGACGATACTGGCCATCACCGAGGGTTCCATACCGGTTGGTGACACCTGCAATGCATAACCCCAGACGATAGCTGCCGCAATGAGCTGGAGGTCCGCGACCAGCGAAGTGGCCAGCAGTACCGCGCCAATTTGGGTGCGGTCGCCGAACTTCAGCACCGTGGCGATAAGGTTCACCACAATGGCAAAAAACAACTCATAAACGTTGTGGTGCGCGTGGTTAGCAAACTCGCCGATGAAGAATCCGAAATTGAGCGTTAGTGCCAAGACGATAAAGAAACCGAATATGACCTTTTCCAGGTTCATTATTATCTCCGTGTTGATTATTGTTTCCGCGCCTGCCGCGGGTTAGTGAAACCATTGTAGGGTTCAAAGCTTAAAGTTCAAAGTTCAAAGGTAACTACTCGCCCTTTATGCAAGTGCCGGGTAGGCCAGGTTGCCCCATCCAGGAGCCCCGAACCTCAACACCGCAGTTCCGCTTGCCGAAGGCGCCATTCTCCACACTCCCAGACTACCTGGCACTTCGCTTTTCGCCTTTGCGGTAAGAGCATTGTCTGGGGCGAGCAGTTAAGTTCAAAGTTCACAGACTGGATAAGCGCATGCGCATTCGGCAAATCCTCCTGAAAGTCACCGGATGCGCTGCCGCTTATCCAGCCTGCCAACTCCGGATTTTCTGTTTTTAGTAAAGTTCAAGGGCGGAAACGATGCAGGATTCTCCTTTCGCTTCAAAACGCTACCCGAAAGTGGCGTCGTTGGTTTCCAACGTTCCCTTAACAGGAAATCAGTCTTACTGCATACCGCACAACTGTTGGAACCTGGCGATGGTGGCAGCCGGGCGGTGCCCTTGGTCAGCACACAAACCACGGTCGCGCCGTTGGGGCCGCTACCAATATCGGTGTAACGGTAGGCCGCTTCGCCGCAGGATTCTTGCCAATTACGGCTTCAGGTTTACAACTTCGCCGAGTGGCCCCGAGGCGAGCCGGTGGGCCCAGCGGGTGGTTTCGGGCAGGCGGTAACGTGTGAGGCAGGCCATGACCCAGTGTCGTGCAGAATCCAGGCTGACCCGGTGCCCGGGTGAGATGTAGAGGGGTTTGACGCGGCGGCGGCTACGCAGGACACAGCCGATAGTCTCGCCATGGTCGATGAGTGGTTGCCATGCGCCCTTCTCCTCATCCGGCTCGGCATGACTGCC
>JBFFNE010000131.1:0-5265 GCA_041563315.1 Thiohalomonadaceae bacterium | reverse complement strand
GCTGTTCTCGTTCGCCAAATAGACGTAGCGGTCCGAGGGGGCGACGGTGACGGCGTTGGGGTTTGAGCCCGCGGCCACCTTGGCAATCCACTTCAAGCGGCCAGTGGCGCTATCGACCACATAGCTCGATACGGAGTGATCACACGAGTTGGCAACAAAAGCATAACAGGGGTTATTGGGGACGGGTGTTGGTGTAGCGCCTGTCACCGGTGCGCTGTCACCTCCACCGCTGCAGGCGGTTAATAAAAGGCTGAGGGCCAGCAGGCTGGCAGGGAGTACGACGCGTTTGATTTTCTGTAACATGAAACCTCCAAATTGCTTATTAAGGTTGCCGCCTGCGTCAGCCGCTGTGTTGTTCAGTGTTTTTTTGCATGGGCGCCTTAGGCTCAAGTTTTTTTGGTATGACCTGATGCCCCTGTCAATGTTGAGTTTAGTGCCTTTGCCTGAAATGCCGTTAGTACGAAAGTACCAATATGTAAAATTATTTTATGGCCGTAATGCTGGGTGTGCTGGAAACCAGAAGTTTATTCCGTGATGAAGCTATAAGCAGACTTTGCCATGAAATGTCCTCTATATTCGCGAACGTGATTGAAAAATCAACGCCTGGCCAAAAGCTATGGCGTGCACCGACCCTGCTGTCAGCTCAATAAACAGAACACCTACACTTGATTTTGAAAGCGGGAACAATGCCTCCACATTGAAAAAAGGGCGCCGTTTGGCGCCCTTGTTCATTGGTGCAGCTGATGTCGGTCAAGTTCTTTATACCGCAAGGTATGTCGTCTCTCCTCCCCGCTTTATCCCGCAGCAGGGAGGAGCATCACCAACAAACTTGCCAGCCGTTGTATTTAAAGTCCGTTACTGCCAACTGCCCGTCATGGTCACTAGATTAAAGGGGGCAGGAGTAAAGAAATCAGAGCCTTTTATTTGCCATCATGATTAAAGGGGTCAGAGCCCTTTAGCTGCCAACATCATTGTGGTAACCTGCTGTCAAGTCGATTTTCAATAGCATGCCATGCCACGAAAACCACGTTTTTTTCTGCCAGAGGTGCCGGTCCACATTGTGCAGCGCGGCCACAGCCGTGAGCCTGTTTTCTTTGAGGATCACGATTATTCGGCATATCTTCGATGGCTGAAAGAGGGAGCTGAACGCTATAAGGTCGATATTCACGCCTATGTATTGATGACCAATCATATTCACATCCTGGCCACGGCGCATGCTAAGGATGGGATCACCCGAATGATGCAGTATCTCGGCAGGCACTACGTCCCTTATGTCAATCACACCTACGGGACAAGTGGCTCTATCTGGGAAGGGCGCTACAAGGCGAGCCTTATTCACGATGAAGAGTATTTGTTGACCTGTATGCGCTACATTGAGCTAAACCCTGTCAGGGCCAATATGGTACGCTCCCCGGCGCATTATCGCTGGTCCAGCTACCGCCACAATGGTCAGGGCAAGGAAGATGCGCTGGTCACATACCATGCAATCTACAAGGCGCTGGGGAAAACCGGAGCAAGCCGCCAGGAGGCATACAAGGTACTGTTCAAGGCTCATCGAGATGAAGGGGTACTGGATGAGATTCGTTCCGCATGGCAAACAGGAACACCGTTGGGAAATGATTATTTCCGGCAGAAGGTTGAGGATAAGCTGAAGTGCAAGGTGGGGCAGGCGAGGAGGGGGCGGCCAAGAAAACCAAGGGAAGATGAGCTGGGCTGCTAGAAAAGGGCTGCCCCCTAAATTGGAGCGGATGACTTGAATAGCAAGAGTACAGAAGAGATCTGGCACGACTACCAGTCACGCATTCGCGGTTTTATCGTCAGTCGTATCGATGACAAGTCGGCGGCGGATGACCTGTTGCAGGAGGTCTTTATCAAGATCCACACTCGGCTTGGGCAGCTGGATGATGGCGAGCGGCTCGGAAGCTGGCTGTTTCAGATCACGCGTAATGCAATTAATGACCACTACCGTGCTCGTCGCCCACAGCAGCCCTTCGACGAGTCCCTGCTTGAAGAGAATGACGAGAGTGTAGAGCTGGCGCGACGGGAGCTGGAGGCTTGTTTAGTGCCAATGATCGAAAACTTGCCGGATAACTATCGCGACGCGGTGCGGCTCTCTGAGATTGATGGCCTGACGCAGGAGGCGGTGGCCGAGCGGCTGGGGCTAAGCCTCTCCGGTGCCAAGTCGCGGGTGCAGCGTGGGCGGCGGCAGATCCGCGGCATGATGGAGTCGTGCTGCCAGCTGGAGTTCGACCATCGTGGTCATCTGGTCGATTACGATAATAAGAAGAATGAAAACAATTACTGCTGAGTAGAAACTTTTTTGCGTCCTTTCTGAATCCCCTCCGTCTCTGTGGGTGAAGTAACAACAATCACCCTAAATGAGAAGGAGAAATACTATGACGACCTGCGGATGCAATAGTGGCCTGGACCAGGCCATCGAAGCGGCCAAGGCGGCTACTACCACTACCCAAACTCAAGCTGAGAATCGACTCGATATCGATTTGATGTACATTGACCTCACGGTCTGCGACCGCTGTCAGGGCACCGAGCAGAATCTGGATGAGGCGCTTGCCAGTGTCGAACCGCTGCTCAAGAGCTCCGGCTATAGCGTCAACCTCAATAAGATCCTGGTCGAGAGCGAAGAGCAGGCGCGTGAACTGCAATTTGTCACCTCACCAACCATCCGCATTAACGGCCACGATATCCAGTTAGAGGCGAAGGAGAGCCACTGCTCCAGTTGCAGCTCGCTGGTGGAGGATGAGCCTGTCGATTGTCGCAGCTGGGAGTACCGGGGCGAGAGTTTCGATGCCCCTCCCACCGCGATGATCATTGAGGCTATTGTGATGCATGTATTCGATGCGCGGGCATCGGAGACTGAGGTGATGGGCGAACCCTATCAGGTGCCGGAGAACCTGAAACGTTTCTTCGCTGCCCGTGGTGGTGAGGCGGTCTCAAGTGGCGGGTGTGGCACTAGCTGCAACTGCTGATGTTGTTGCGGGGCGTGATTGAATGCGCCCCGCCAGTTTCGCAACACCAACCACTTGAGGTGCGCAATGTTTGAATCTTTCGGTAATTCGATGGCATATCAACTGTTATCCCTGTCACCCCAGAGCGCTCTGGGGCAGGCGGTACAGTTCTTTTTTATGGATATCACCAAGATCCTGCTACTGCTTGGTGTAATCGTTTATGTTATTGGCTTGATACGCCAGTGGCTTAACCCGGTGCGTGTGCGTAATGCCATCGCTGGGCGAGGGAAGGTACAGGGAAGACTGATGGCCATCGCGCTGGGGGCGGTTACCCCGTTCTGCTCCTGCTCATCGGTGCCGCTGTTTATCGGCTTTCTTGAGGCGGGGATCCCGCTCGGGGTGACCTTTGCCTTTCTCACTGCCAGCCCGATGATCAATGAGGTCGTAGTGGTGATGCTACTCGGTATGGTGGGCTGGAAGATCACCCTCACCTATGTGACCGTCGGTTTTATCGTCGCCTACATCAGCAGTGTGATCATTGGCCGCTTTAATGAGCAGAAATTGGTAGAGCCCTATGTGTGGCAGATCCAGCTCGGCCAGCAGGAAGAACAAATGGTAAGCGGATGGGTACAGCGTCACCGACTGGCCGTGGCCGAGGTACGCAAGATCGTCGGCAAGGTATGGAAGTGGATCGTCCTTGGGGTCAGCCTCGGAGCCGCCGCGCACGGTTATGCCCCCACCGAATGGATGGCACAAATGGGCGCGAGTAATAACTGGTTCGCCGTACCGTTGGCGGTATTGGTCGCTGTGCCGCTCTACATCGATGCGGTCGCCACCATTCCCATCGCTGAGGTGCTACTGGGCAAGGGCGTCGCACTGGGCACCACACTCGCCTTCATCATGGCTGCGGCGGCACTCTCCATGCCGGAGATGCTGATCCTGCGAAAGGTGTTGTTATGGCGCACCCTGGCACTCTTCGCCTCGATACTCACCGTCTCCTTCATTCTTGTGGGGTGGCTGATCAACATCAGCTTCTACGGATGATGAACGATAGGGATATCATCGCCCTGAGCCGACGGTTCAGGGCCCTGTCCAACCCGCATCGACTACACATGGGTCTTGCACCACTGCGACGGCAAGTGGAGGAGCCTAAAAAGGTGACGGATTTATTTTTTGGTGTGAATTCGGTGTGTAGAAAATAAATCTGTAGTTTTAAGGGGACACCCAAGAGTTTTAAGGAGAATCGTTATGATGTCGGTTTGGTAGCATGAATTCGTAGGGATCCGTGAGGCTCAGAGCCCTTTTTAATGGCGATTTTCTTGTCGCTTGATTCGATGATAAAAGCGTTATAACCATAGAAGGTAATCGTCATTTCGTTGCTCATTATTAAGTTCGAACTGCCATGACACACGCCGCAAATCCGTACACCTTGCCAAGCTGTTCGCCATGACTGGAAGGATAAGTCTGTTCCAAATTATCGGAGATGTAGTGCGATAAAAGCTCAAAATCAAAGTCGGCAAGAAAAGATGTCAGATTGTCCGGTTCAATACCAAACTGGAACAGTTCCCCAACCTCTTGCACTGCTGCGGCAATCCCTTTCGCACCGTAATAATCATGATTACCATCTATAGCTGATTGATAGAAATAATCAAACGCCAAAGTGCTACCTACCGGTGAGTTATCTTTGATGAAAGAGAGTGTTTCGAGCGCCGCCGCAAAATCATCTTTACCAAATACAATAGGGTATAGCTTTAATCTGTCGGGAATCTTAATATCGTTTCGGTTGAGTATCACCTGCTTATTTTTCAGCAATGCTGGCGTATCCAGTTCAAAGGCTATACTACTTTGATTCTGTTTATGATGACGAATAGCACGGGTATCGTAGCCTGAACCCAACAACACAATTTGCGGCATACGTCTTTCAAAGCAAGGACAAACTGTTCATCGAAGTACCTGGTTCTGGCAGTGACATAGGGATAAGTCACCGGTACTTTATTGTGTGATTTTTTATGCAGGAAACGACGACACCAGGCAAAGCCAAGAAAGAAACTTACTAACCTCGGAATAAAGATCTTGGCCAGTGTGTCCTGAGGGCTGAAGTAGGGGTTTGGTTAAAACATAGATAGATGGCGATGCGCTGCTGCCATCATTGCCGTTTATGAGGCACGCTGCTCCTTGTTTGTATGTACATCCATTTTAAAGTCCCCACCATGCGTAAGGTTTAATCTTTAGCGCCAAAAGATACTCGGAATTCCGGGGACAGTATTCCTATTACACACAATACGATTGGAATATGAAT
>JBFFNE010000130.1:0-5266 GCA_041563315.1 Thiohalomonadaceae bacterium | reverse complement strand
ATGCCTACACCCTGCGCAAGGACGATGACGACTTCATCCAGCCCCATGCCCTGATACGGGATGTGATGGACGAGGCGGCCCGCGAGCGACTGGTATCCAATGTCGTCGGCCACCTGAAGGACGGCGTTTCGGCGCCGGTGCTGGAACGGGCGTTCGAATACTGGAAAAACATCGACAAGGACATCGGCGAGAATATCGAGAAGGGCGTCAAGGGGAGCTGACAGAACTTAACCAGCGAAAGGGTGATAAATCCCTCTGCCCAGGGGGTTCCCCTGCAAGCCGTCCTCCTCAATGGGTCAGTCCCCTTCAGGAGTGCAGCTGGCTAAATATATCTCCCGCACAGTTGATTGGCAGAGAGAAGTGGCCTTCGCCCGGGACGAGATGGACGATGGCATGGGGCAGCGCCTCGGCCTGGCGCCGGCCCATTTGCGGCGACAGCAGCCGATCCGCCTCACCATGCCAGAGCTCGATGGGGTGGGTTACCTCCTCCAGGGAGAAACCCCAGGGGCTGCCGTAGAGTTCCATGTCGCGGCGCATGCCGGCGCCTCCCTGGCAGAAGGCCTCCTGGAGAGAGCGCTGGAAGATGGCGTTGACGCCGAGGCGTTTCAGCACCTCACGGTCCGGGGAGTTGAGCAGCCGGGCAGCGATGGCCACCATGCGATGCGGATGACGGCGGGCCAGCGGCTCCAGCACCGTGTGGATGAGGGGAAAGGCAGCGCGCACCAGCAGCAGCCCCAGGCGTGAGGTAAGTTTCAGTTGGTCCTCGCGCAAGGGAGCCAAACCGGCTGCGAGGCCCACACGGTGCAGCCGGTCCGTGAGACGAAAGGCGCAGGCCAGGGCATAGGGACCGCCTCCGGAGGCACCCAGAATACTGAACTGCTTCAGCGCCAACGTGTCGGCTAACGCCGAGACGTCGGCAGGCCAATCCAATAGCTGTCGACCCGGCTTCGGATCGGAGAGGCCATAGCCTGGCCGATCGACGGCGATGAGCCGTACCCCCTGGCGTGCTGCGGCCTCGGAGGCGAGGAGAGCCTCCAGGCGTGAACCGGGGCAACCATGAAAGTAGAAGACGGGGAAGCCGCCAGGATCGCCATAATCAGCGTAGCCGATACGGCGTCCATCCGGGAGGGTGACCTGATGGCTTTTGCTCGAAATAGTGTCCCAATCCATACCCTTCATTATGCATCAATCAGGCAAAAGAGGTTCTTGGCTATGATGCCCGGTAATGCTGTCAGTCAAAACCTGGTGGGTAGCCGGCAATAAGGAAACAGCCTGAACCTCCCCCGCGGTCTCCATCCGCGAAAATCTCACCGAACGGGCCGCGGCATCTGGAACCGTGTTCACCCCCGATGTTCCGACTAACCCGTTTCAGGTAAACCCGGAAAACACGCTACGTGTCTTACTCCGCTTGACCCTTGCGTTGCATCACGTCACCATTCTCCGGGTCACTGCAAAAGGAGTTTGCTAATAATGATGACCTCCCCTCTTCGCCTGCCCTTTCTCTACTTCCTTTTTATCTGCCTGTTTAGCGCAGCTGCCCATGCCGAGGCACCGCGCCTGATGCTCGCTACTGTTTGGGACGACCGCGATGATCCCATCGGTTGGTGGATGAGCGAGAAGTACGATGGGGTGCGCGGCTACTGGAACGGTAGGCAAATGCTCACGCGTGGCGGTGAACCCATCGCCCTGCCGAAGGCACTGCATCGCGCATTACCGCCCTTTCCTCTTGATGGTGAGTTATGGGCTGGGCGTGGCCGATTTTCCCACACCCTTGCCACTGTGCGCACTCAACAACCGGGTAAAGGCTGGAGCGATATTCATTATCTGATTTTCGATGCGCCAGGAGAGAATGGGCCATTCGAGGTGCGAATGCAGGTGGTGGAAGCGTGGCTCGAAAAAAAACCTGCAAACCAGATCCGCACGGTAAAACAGACCCGTTGTCGTGGAGAGGGGCACCTGCAGCAGTTTCTCAATGCGGTGGAGGCTAGGGGTGGCGAGGGCGTCATGCTGCGCGCTGCCAGGTCAATATATCAGAGCGGCCGCAGCCCTCAGCTGCGCAAGGTCAAACGCTTCGACGATAGAGAGGCGAAGGTTATCGGCTACAACCCGGGCAAGGGAAAGTACACCGGCATGGTCGGCTCGCTGCAAGTGGAGCTGGCCGACGGCACCCGCTTCGCCGTCGGCTCGGGGCTAAGCGATATCGAACGGCAGCATCCGCCACCCATCGGGGCCACTGTCACCATCAAACACCACGGCTGGACCCGCCATGGCAAACCGAGATTTCCCGTTTATTGGCGCGTGCGTGAACATTAGGGGGTGCCTGGCTTGTGCTGCACAATGCGTTGCGCCTGACGACGCTGCCCTATTCCGCCATCAATAAAACCAGGGTCAAAACAATTTTTAGCTAATATACAATCAAAGGGAATTCAGGTGTCAGCATCTATTTACAGTTAGATTCAACGAGACAGTAGAGTACCCAGGGTCAGAGAGGTTCAGTCTGTCCTACCCTTATTCTAAGGCCGAATTCGAAGGCCTGTTGAGGTGGAACATCATGGGAAATATCTTCACAAAAATTACCGAGCTTCGCGATCACTTGTTCAAACTCGATGACCGGGAGCCACTAAGCAAACTCTCCCTCATTGTTATCATCGCACTCGACATCTTCGTTCTTATCGTCCTTTTTAACGGCCTTTCCCGGCATACAGAGCAACTTACCTCACCTTACGAGTATGTTCCCTACGAGTGCCGCGCCGTATATATAGGCGGCAACTGGCTGGAGACCAATCGCCTGGACAAGCTCCAGCCATTAGTCCTTTCCGGATATGAAAACATATCCTACCGCTACGAAGGATATCTTGAGCGTGCCGACACGGAAATCATGCACCCGATCTGTGCCGGTCTCTACATGACAATTAAAGCGATTGCCGATGACGAGGACCTTAAAGCCTTTTTTATCAAACGACAGTTGCTGGAGACGCAACGCAGGGATATCGATCGTGAGCTTTCTAAAGAACGCTCCACCTACAACACCTCACTGCTGGAGAACATCGCTGACACGCGTATTCCAGAAGATGAGTTAGGTGCCATCTCCTCCAAATCCAAGGTGCTGTCCGACACACAAAATGTGATAGTGAATGAAATTTCTGCAATCAACAAACAACTGAACTCCGCGCCACTCATCGCATCCTTATGGCAAGACATCTCCCGCCATACCAGCACCAGAGAGAAACTGATCGCCGACTACAAACGTTATCAGTATTGGTATGCATTCAAAAAGTTATTGTGGCAGATGCTGTTCATGCTGCCGATATTTTTCGCCTTCTACCTGTGGAGTTCCCACAGTGTCAGGAAACAGCACACGATACAGACCCTGACTGCGACCCATCTGCTGGTTGTCTCCACCCTGCCAATCATCATGAAAATCATCGAGCTTGTGCTTGATCTTATTCCCCGACACTTCTTCAAAAAGCTGTTTGAATTACTTGAAGATCTTCACCTAATTGCTCTTTGGCATTACTTCATCATTTTCGCAGCCGTGGCTGCGTCGCTGTTCATTATCTACCTGGTGCAGAAGAAACTCTTCAACCAGCATCGTACTTCCCAGCGGCGCCTGATGAAGGGGGAGTGCTACGCCTGTGGCCTCAAACTACCGCCCAACGCCGAGTTTTGCCCTTTTTGTGGAGAGCCACAACTGAAGCCTTGCTCTACCTGTCACGGAATAACTCCTGTCCAGGCTGATTTCTGCATAAGGTGCGGTATCAAACGAACAGAGTCAGCAATTTAGCATTCCGTTATACGTTACGATCGTAACTGCCCGCCCCACCTAACAATACTCTTACCGGAAAAGCGAAAAGAAAAGGGAGCCAAGAAGCGTGCAGCATGGCGCTTTCGGCAAGCTGCGCTGCGGTGTTGAGGTTTGGGCCCCCGGATGGGGCAACCTGGCCTAATTGGCATTCGCATAAGTAAGAGAGCGAGTAGTTACGTGCGGTCAATGAAAAAGAGATATTGTTTCTTTCACACCTAGTGCGCCCCTGAGACTATTAATGACTGTAGACAAACGGAGATTGCCAACCTATTGCGAATGACTTCCCGAGTGCCGAGTACGCCCTTGCCACCTATTGATTACGACCCATGTTGTCTATGCTTGAAAGATATCGACGTGTACCCTGGCGCACTGGGTAATGCGCAACAAGGACTATGTGGGTGCTTTGCAACTGCATCAGGGATACCCCATGTTGATGTTACTGCATCACGCCGAGGAGATCGTCCCGGTTGAGGCACTACAGCCTCCCCAGAGGCCGCCCAACGCATTCTGGTCGGGGCTCATCGCTTTCGCTTTGGGAAGTCTACCGGTCAGCCTGTTCCCCGCCCACAGCAGCAACAACTACCCCCTGCATATGGTCGACGCACAAGGCACGCTGCTCAAGCTGGAGTTCTTCTGCGGTAAAGATGCCCCCCCCTGGAGCGGGACGAGCTGCGTACGCCCGAGGGGATAGGGCTTCCCCCGCGACAACCCGCCGACGACATCTCTGTGGCACGAATGCGCACCGCGATCCGCAAATCGACGCGAAAACAGTTCGACAGAGAACTCCTGAGCGATCAGCACATCCGAGATTTAAAGCCGCGCATTGAGGAGAAACTCAACACTGGCACCGATGTACTCAAGGCGCCGGAGGAGCCCGAACCGGCCGAGGCTGAAAGCAATGTGATTGATCTCATGCAAGTGCTCAAGGAACGACTGCAAGGACGCCGGTCGCAGCCATCAAAACCTGAGGCTGCGGCGCATCAGCGGCAACCGCACAAACGCCGACCAGCACTGGAAAGCCTCAACAAGCACGAACTCTACGACAAGGCGAAGCAACTGGAAATAACCGGCCGGCGTAAGATGTCTCGAGAACAACTGATTGAGGCCATCACCCGGTCCAGGGTGAAGGTATAACCCGGAGGCTACCGCAGACCATGAAAAACAAGTGACGATAGCGGCGCAGCGCTCTCTCCGGTGCCAAGGGGCGTGTAAGGAAGTTTGATAAAAAATAGTTTTCCTCTGCGTCTCTGCGTCTCTGCGTCTCTGCGTCTCTGCGTCTCTGCGTCTCTGCGTCTCTGCGTCTCTGCGTCTCTGCGTCTCTGCGTCTCTGCGTCTCTGCGTCTCTGCGTCTCTGCGGTGAGCCTAAACGTACTACGAGTTTCAAGTAGCTTACAAAAAGGTAAAGATCTCCTCCGCCGGCAGGCGTGACTTCGGTAGGGTAGCATTGAAGTCGTCCTCGCT
>JBFFNE010000129.1:0-5571 GCA_041563315.1 Thiohalomonadaceae bacterium | reverse complement strand
GTCACCCGTCCATGGTCTACAGCGCGAAGGATGCTTTGGTTGCCAAGGGTGTGGCACCGGAGCACTGCTACTCAGACGCCTTCGAGTGGGCCAAGGATAAGTAATCGGTGAGTGTTTTAGGTTCGGGTTCAAAGAAGCTCCGCTCGTGGTCTCTTTGAACCGGGAACCTTAAACACGCTGCTGTACCTGAATGGTCGTGCACAATTGAGCGAAGGCCCATCATGTGGAGCTGAAGCGCGGCGGGCAATCCGCTCGTCTTACACCTTGAATTCCCTGCTACTTTGTCAGTTCCCTACTCGGCTCGCCAACTTCTGCTGGCGGATGAGGCGTGTGCTCCGGGTGTAGAGCATCGGTGTGCCTGGATACAATCGCGTGGGTGCAGCTTCCACCACTGATGTGCTCCAGCCCCTGACGAAAATAGGCGGCTGCTTGTTCCGTCTCTCCCATCTGGCGCAGCAAATTGCCGAGCTCACAACAGGTCTCTGCACGAACTTCGGTGCCAAGGCTCGCTTCCAGATAGCTGCGGGCCTTGCCCCAAAGTTTGTTGTGCAGGCATATCCTGGCACAGGTGAGCAGCAGTTCCGGGTGATTTTCATGCTGCGTGAGCCAATGTTCAGCGACCGTCAGCTGCTGATCGAGGTCCTCACCGCGAACCTGTCCGTACAGGCGTATCAATTGTGGATTCCATGATCTTTTAAGATAAGCTCGTAGCTGTTTCTCTGCCTGCTCTTCCGCGTTGAGCTGTTTGAGCTGACTGGCATAGTCGTGGATCATCTCGGGCTGGTGACGCAGCCCCTTGGGTAGCTGTTCCCAGCACTGATGAAGTCGCTCGATATCCTCTGCGGCAGTGGAGAGACGCACCTGGTGGATCCGCTTCTCCAGCGCATCAAGTTCCTCTGTCTCCAGTACGTGATGGCGCCGCAGTTCGGGGAGTAACGCGTAGAGATCATCCCAACTTCCCAGCTTTTCATAGACTTTTTTCAGAAGATATAACACATAGCTGTGACGGGGGGCGACGCTTCGTAAGTGATGCAGGCTCGCCAGCGCCTGTTCTGTCTGACCATGCGAGAGCTGTACTTCAGCCTGGGTGAGACCTACCGCCAGTTCCGCCTCGGGCATGCTCTGATAAGCTTGTGAAAGATACTGATCCCGGCGTTGTTCAGAATGCTGCTTTTGTGCCGCCCTGGCCGCACCAAGGTAGTTAATGAGGGGGGTATCACTGGCCTTGGCGGCACGCCCAAGAAGCCGTTCGGCATTGGCCCAATGGCCTTCTGCCAGAGCAATCAAACCCCGATTGGTGCGTACATGTGAGCGCATGGCACGACGCTGGCGTTTCCAGTAACCCAGTCGTTTGGGTAGCCGCCAGGTGCCTGACAACAAACGCAACGCGACATAGAAGAGAAAGAAGACAACGGCCAGTGCCAATACGAACAGACTCAGACTGGTCTCGGCTGACCAATCGGCATGGCTGATTTGCACATAGCCGGGATCGCGTTGTGCAAACAGGGTCAGTGCGATGGTAATCCCCAGCACCAGAAGGGTGGCGAGGAGCAGTCTCATGGCTCATTACCCTGTGGCAGATCGGGAGCAGGATCTGCTGCCGGCGCAGAGTTCGCTTCATCCCCCGGTGGCATGGGCGTTTCGAGGGGCGGTATGCTCTCGGATTTGGGCTCGACCGCCTCCGACGGCAGTGCGGTCGCAACAGGAGCATCGCTGTCTGGTTTAGGATGTTCCTGTGCCTGTCCTGGCTTTTGGTCTGGCTTCTGCTCGGACTCCGCTGGTGGCGGAGTGGTGGCGGCGGGTGGCGTTTCAGCTGACGGTCGAGACTTCAACGCTGCCTGACGAAGCAGTGCAATGGTGTTACTCAGTGTCGGCAAACCGGGGGTGAGTTCGATGGCTGCCAACTGTTCGATGGTGGCTTGCGCTTCACTCACGGGAAGGGAAGTGCTATCGAAATAGTGTGTTAGCCAGTCACTGGCTTCGACCAGACTGTCACGATAGGCGTCGTTGTCGCCGGCAAGCAGGGCCAAGCGTGCCGCCTGCAGTTTGAGTTGCATATTTTGTTGCAGGAAGTAGCGCTGCTGTGGTTGAAGGAGCGGTCGGGCAACCTCACCGTTTCGCCGTATGGTCACCAGTCCCTTGAAGTCCTCCCACATGCGGGAAAGGATTCTCTGCATTCCCCCCGTTTGTGCAGTCTGATCCTCGGGCTCTACCTGATCTGCCGCGGGAGGTGTTTGCTGCGCGTTATCACTCTGGCGTACAGCGAAAGACCAGTGCTCGCTGGCGGCGATCAGCGCCGAGATTTCAGCCGCGATACGGCTGCGATTGGGATGAGAAACATCGCTTATCTTGGCAATATCCTTGGTTATCTGTTCGATAACGGTTTGGTATATGTCGCGATCTTCACTGATTAGACGCTGACGGGCCTGATTTAGTGCGGCCAGGGCTGTCTCCGGGTCGTATTCAAAAGAGAGACGATATGAGGCGGTGCGCAGCAGGTATGCTATTTCGGCGATAAACCACTCTTGCTGCTCTTGACCGAGCAGGCTGCGAAATTCATCGATCTGCAGTGCCATGCGTTCGACCTGTGCCTCGGTGGCCGGGTGATTGTGGCCGGCTATCTTCTGCTCCTGGGTGTCATAGTTCTCTTCCACCACAGTGAGCAGCCGCGTAAGGCCTTGCTGGAGTGTCTGGGACTCCTGTTGCAACGCCTGTTGCCGCTGCCAGAGAAGAAATACGACGACGATGGCGACGATAGCGAGCAGCAAGCCAAGAAATCCCCAACTCCCTCCAGAGGATTGTTTGGCAGGATGGTGTTCGTGTTGCTCCAACTCTTCGGTTTGGTCAGGCTGCTCCGCCTGTTCTGGCTGTTCCGCCTTTTCCGGACGTTTCTGTTTTTCCGGTGCTTCCGTGTTTTCGCCCATGGCTATGCTTCCGTCAGTTTGCGATGCGTCCAATCAATGAGTGCTTGCAGGATCGCTTCGTCCGCAGCGTGTTTAGTGATAATAACAGGATGGTGGAAGCCGAGCGCCTGCGCCAGTGCGGCAGTCCGCTCACTGACCACAACAAGCGGTTTGGTCAGCAGTTGCGTGCGTTGAGCGGCCGGCGTGAGCGCCATTAGATTTTGCAGGGCTTCGCTGCTAGTAATAGTGATAATATCAGTTTTGTCCAGCCACTCCGTTACCGATACGTCGGGGACCGGACACTTACGCCGATAGACTTCCAGGTGGTCAACCGTAGCACCGCGTTGGCGCAGTGTGTCAGTTAGCAGCTCACGCCCGCCCTCCCCACGGATGACAAGGACACGTTGACCACTGACCTGCTGTAGCGCAGGGAGAGCCAGCAGTCCCTCGCTGTCATAATGCTCCGTAGGGACAATATCCGGCGCACGGCCAAGCGCCTGCTCCAGAGCGAGCGCGCTTCCCCGCCCAACGGTGGCAAGCTTGATGGTTGAAGGCAGACCGAGGTGCCGGTTAATCGCAGCCAGGCCGAAGCGAACGGCGTTGGGACTGATAAAAATGGCGAGGTGATACTCGGCCAGCCGGGACAGGCGGGCCTGTACTGCGGGGTTCGCACTCAGGTCGCGAATGGCCAGTAATGGAAAACGGACTGGGTGCCCGCCTGAGGCTGCAATCAGATCACATAGATGACCGGCCTGATGGGGCGGCCGGGTAACCAGTACACGCAGCCCGTCGAGATCAACCCTGGTCGGCATAGACTTCGGCGAGGATAGCATCCGCACCTCGGGCCAGCAGGTCTTCGGCCAGCACCGTGCCCAACTCTTCGGCCGCTTCCGGATAACCACTGATACTGCCGTGCACCACCTCGGTGCCGTCTGTACGACCTACCAGTCCATGCAGCACGATGACGCCGTGATCAAGTTCAGCGTAACCACCAATCGGCACCTGGCAGCCACCCTCAAGGCGGCGGTTCATGGCCCGCTCGGCCCGTACCCGTGCGGAGGTACGGGGATCGTTGAGGCTGGCCAGCATGACGTTGACCTCGTCGTCGTCCACGCGGCACTCGATGCCGACCGCTCCCTGGCCGCAGGCCGGAAGCATGGTGGTGACTTCGATGATTTCAGTGATACGTGACCCCAGCTCCAGGCGTTTGAGGCCGGCGCCGGCGAGGATGATGGCGTCGTACATACCGTCATCGAGTTTGCGCAGGCGGCTTTGTACATTGCCGCGCAGGAACTGGATCTTCAGATCCGGGCGTTTGGCCAGCAGCTGGGCCTGGCGGCGCAGGCTGGAGGTGCCGACCACAGCCCCTTCCGGCAGGGCATCAAGGGAGGCATATTTGTTGGAGACGAAGGCATCTCGCGGATCCTCACGCGGGCAGATTACCGGCAGGTGCAGCCCCTCCGGTAGTTCCATCGGTACATCCTTCATCGAGTGCACCGCGATATCCGCATCGCCCCGCAGCATCCCATCCTCGAGTTCTTTGGTAAACAGCCCCTTGCCACCGATCTTGGCCAGCGGGGTATCGAGGATTTTGTCGCCTTGGGATTTCATCTTCACCAGCTCCACCTCCAGACCGGGGTGGGTATTCTTCAGTGCGGTGGCAACATATTCCGCCTGCCACAGGGCAAGCAAGCTTTCGCGAGTGGCGATGCGAATGAGTTTTTTGTTCATAGATTCAGTGTATCCGGTCTTTCATGTCTTGGCGCCGGGGGAAACCGGCATCGGGCATGGTGGTCAAATTAGGCGCTTTTGTCGTGATCATACACTGCCTCGGCGCCACGGCCTATTGCAGCAGGACCTGTTGCGGCATATCCTTTATCGACTAAACGGTAACATTTTTTGCTGAATATAGACATGAAACCTCTGAGAGCAGTATACGTCTTCCTATCGTTGTTAGCCGTAAGCAGCACGATTGCTGCAGATGCGAGCAAGAATATGGAAGTAGAGGAGACGGAAGATTTTTCCCGCCTTGCAGTCCAGAGTGAGCAAAGACGCCTGCCAATCCTGCTGATGTTCTCTGCGGAATACTGTAGCTACTGTGTGCGTGTTGAAGAAGAGTTTCTTAAACCGATGCTGCGCAGTGGCGACTATGAGGACAAGGTCCTGATCCGCAAGATCAAGATCGACCGCTTCGACAAGATCCGCGATTTTGATGGTAAGTCGATCGCCATTGAGGCCTTTTCCTCCCGTTACAACGTCTACGTTACACCGACCATCGTGTTTCTCGACAGCAGTGGCGCACAGCTGGCGCCGAAGCGAGTCGGCCTGAGCACACCCGATTTCTACGGTGGATACCTGGATCAATCCATCGAAACCGCGCTGGACATCCTGCGCCGCGACAAGCCGATGCGAGTCAATCTCTCCTCACTGGAAAGCCAGTAATCAGCAATCAGTAATCAGTAATCAGTAATCAGTAATCAGTAATCAGTAAAGAACTGTTGCGATTCCTGATGCAGGGGTAATCTGCTGCCAACTGCCATCATCCTCTTTTTTTCAGTACGCGCCGCACCTGGGCTAGGTGACGGCGGCTGATCTCCGGGCCTCGCCCGATCCCTTGCAGCGTGACATAGCATCGCCCCTCCCTGTCCTTCTCCATGCCATTAAGCGC
>JBFFNE010000128.1:0-5580 GCA_041563315.1 Thiohalomonadaceae bacterium | reverse complement strand
CCTTGAAAAAGATGACCAGATCGTTGTGTGTGATGTCGAGTGACAGATTGCCAATGAAAACCTCCATGTCAGCTCCCTTTGTAGTTATTTCACGTTAACTATATGTCGTTGTGTCAGTGCTGCAAGGTGGGGCAGGATTGTACACGCAAGCATGATAGCCTCGCCAGCGGGTAACTACTCACCTTTCAATAATCTCACTGCAGAGACGCAGAGGAAAGCCCTTTCTTGTCAACTCGCCTGACACGTTTTGAGCCCTGCCACGGGGTTTCGCATACGAGATGGCGCCGCAGAGAGCCCGGCGCCTCCCATCCCTTGTTCTTCGCGCCTCTGGGCCTTTGCGGCAAAGCATTTTTTAGTGTGAGGGTAGTTACGCCGGCGGTTTGTTATCCTCGTTTCCAAATCGATCCGTTAACTTATGTAGCCGTTTTTCAGCTGGGCATAATGGTCGGCTGAATAGCTTAACCACTTCTTTTCTGCATCGGTCAGGGGGCGAGCGCGTTTCACCGGGCTGCCAATCCAGAGGTAACCTCCCTCCAGAGTTTTGCCCGGCGGAACCAGGCTGCCGGCGCCGAGTAACAATCCCTCTCCCAGTACTGCCCCGTCAAGCACGGTCGAACCCATGCCGATGAGGCAACGATCCCCGATGGTGCAGCCGTGCAGGGTGACATTGTGCCCGACAGTGACCTCGTTGCCGATGATCAAAGGGTGCCCGTCAGGAACCGCCTCATGTGGGTGGGTGACGTGGAGCACGGAGCCGTCCTGAATGTTGCTGTAGTCACCAATGCGGATGGCATTCACATCGCCGCGGAGCACGGCCATTGGCCATACCGAGCACTCTTTGCCAATGATCACATTACCAATCACCACAGCAGCCGCATCGATATACACGGTGTCGTCGATTGCAGGGTGGTGTTCTTTGTAGGGACGGATGTTCATGGTGCAATAGCTCTCTCTGGGGAAGTTGTGCTGGACCTGGCTTCCCATTGTCTGGAATTTGTCATGTGGCTGCAAATACCTTGTCACGCATCGCGTTTATCTTGTCTTCCATAAACCCCGCTCGTGACGGAGAGGCGGGGATGGCTTGATTGACACAGGAGAGAAAAATGTTTCATTCATCAGCTGAGATATTATCTGTAAAGGCGCCGGTGGGGTACGAACAGGAGCAACTGGACATCCTCGAAGCACTGTTATCACACGTGCAGTGGAAAAAGCGATTGCTGAATTATATCCAGAGGAACGGCGAGGTAACACTCGATCCGGAGAGGGTTCAGAGTGACTCGAACTGCTCACTTGGCCACTGGATCCACGGTTACGGTGGCGATGCTTATGGCAATACTGCCCTGTTTGTGCAGCTCAAGGCATTGCATGGCGAGTTTCATCGCCATGCCGCCGCGATCGTCCGCGCCGTAAACCAGGGGCAGGGAGGGGAGGCGCTTAACCTGCTGCGGAATGGCGAATATACCAAGACCGCCAACCGTTTCAATGCGCTGTTGGCCAGGATATCGCTGGGGTACGATGTCAGCTGAGCCGCGGCGCAAGCGCAGGGTAGTTAGCGTAGCGTTACCAGCTCTTCCGAGCTGGTCGGGTGGATAGCTACCGTGTTATCCAGGTCCTTCTTGGTCGCCCCCATTTTCAGCGCTACGGCAAAGCCCTGCAGCATCTCGTCCACACCGTGGCCGATCATATGGATCCCTACCACTTTTTCCTGTGCCCCCACGCACACCAGTTTCATTGCGGTCTTGGTTTTGTGGGGAGTCAGTGCATGGTACATCGGCGTGAAGCGGGTCTGGTAAACCTTGACCGCATCACCGTGAAGGTCACGCGCTTCATCCTCGGTCAGCCCTACAGTACCGATGGGCGGGTGGCTGAACATCACCGTAGGAATATTCTCATACTCAAGGCGGCGTTCCGGCTGATTGTTGAATAACCGATCGCCTAGGCGACGTGCGGCGGCGATGGCCACTGGGGTGAGCTGGGCACGGCCGGTGACATCGCCTACTGAATAGATCCCTTCAACGTTGGTGTTCTGAAATTCGTCGCAGGGGATGTAGCCATTACCGTCGTAAGTGACGCCGGCAGCATCGAGATTGAGTTCAGTGGTATTGGGACTGCGGCCGATAGCCCAGATCAGGGTATCGAAGCCTTGCATGATGTGCCCCCCCTGAGCGGTCAGGGTGAGCGTACCATCGGCCTGTTTTTCCACCGTTTCCAGGTTGATGTTGGGCAGAATGTTGACCCCGTCGTTAACCATCTCCTCCATAAGCTCCTCGCGCAGCATGGCGTCGAAGTTGGAAAGAAAGTGCTGGCGCCGTAGTAGCAGGTCTACCTCCGAGCCGAGTGCCTTGAGCAGGCCGGCCAGTTCCACCGCGATGTAGCCGGCACCGACAATGGCGACCCGCTTGGGCTGTGTGTCGAGGGCGAAGAAACCGTCAGAGGTAATGCCGTGCTCGGCACCGGGGATCTCGGGGACCATTGGGACGCCGCCGGGGGAGATGACAATATGGTCCGCGGTGTAGTGCTCGCCGTTGACCTCCAGGGTGTGCGCATCAACGAAACGGGCACGGCCGTTGATTTCGTCAATATTCGAGTCCTGCAGATAGGTGTGATACCAATCATTGATACCCTGGATATAGCCCTCGCGTTGCTTCACCAGGTAGTTCCAGTCGAAGTCGTTGACCAGTACATCAAAACCGTAACCACCGGCATCGCGCAGGGCGTGGGCGATGGAGGCCGCATTCCACATCACTTTCTTGGGGACACAACCGACATTGACGCAGGTACCGCCCATCTTGCCCATTTCAATGACGGCGCTCTTCTTGCCGTACATCGCCGCCCGTTCCGCCGCAGAGAGGCCGCCGCTGCCGCCACCAATGGCGAGAAGATCGTAATGTTTGCTCATGATGTGTCCTGTTGATTGTACTGATTGGTGAACGTATGGATACCGATTCTAGCAGCCTCAGGTTCTGATGTCCTGAGCAGGCTGACTTGATGCACGCATGGTTTAGAGGAACCATTTCCATGGCTTTGGTGTGGGAAATGTTGAATTGTCAAAGAACTGAGTCACAGTTTTGTGCGATAATGCGGGCGTTACAGGAAACAATAACCAAACATAAAACTAAAAAACTTTTCCGGGGCTCGTTACTTTTTCACCCACCGGTTTACCTGTGACGTGCCTTGCCTTGGGATGGTTAATCAGAGCTATGAGGGGATGATGGGGTCGTTTACATACCAATACTGCTTCCGCTTTCAAAAGGGCCGCGAAGAGATTTTTGATATCCAGCTTGATAGCGCGACGCTCTCACCCATTGATCCGGGGACAAATAGCCCTCCAGAATGGGTGCGATTGGAACATAATAAATGCATCCATTGCACGCTCGATCCGCTTGAGGTCTTTTTTTGTCCCCTGGCGATGCGCCTGCTTCCACTGGTTGAGCGTATGGGGGATGTAGTCTCTTTCGATAACGTTGATGTCACCGTGGTACTTGACGAGCGCACTATCACGCGAAGCGCCACCGCCCAGGAAGGGATTAGTGCGTTGATGGGGATCATCACTGCCACCAGTGGTTGTCCTCACACGGAATTTTTCAAGCCAATGGCCCGGTTCCACCTGCCCTTCGCCAATACCGAAGAGACCTATTATCGTGCCGCATCCATGTATATGCTCGGCCAGTATTACCGTTGGCAGGCAGGCAAGGGGATCGATATGGAGTTGGAAGGCTTGCAGTATTACTACAGACAGGTAGCGGCGGTAAACCAGGGAATCGCCAAGCGTTTGCGCGCAGAACGGCGTGAGGATGGGGCGGTCAATGCTATCGTACTGCTGGATATGTTTGTCAAGGCGATGCCGGATCAGCTCAGCGATACCTTGAAAGAGCTGCGGCCACTGTTTCAATCCTACATCGATGTGGAGGAGAAGCAGTAAACTACCACTTGAAGTGGAACTACTTACTCGACTGGATTACTTGGGATTGATAGTGTCTCGATAACCAGTTATTTGGTTGAACCCCCAAATTCAGGAAGGCGCCTATGCCTTCCTTATTTTTTGTTAAAAATTAGCCCGACCGTTACCACTCCCTTTCTAGTCACCTGAATCCATGCAATAATACTCGATTGGCTTCCTCCGATTCATTGTTCTCGTTGTCCCGAATGGCCCGTACCTCCATTGTGATCAAGTTGTTGTTGCTGGTGATCGTCACCGGCAATATTGCGCTTGTGGCGGTGAATCACGTGCCCCTTGTGGATGTCGGAGCGGTAGCCGAGTGGCGTTACGGATGCGAGCCCGGTGACACGGCCCCAGGCGGGGATTCCGATATGCCTGCCGCTCTTACGATTCAGCAGGAGTTCACCCTTACGTTCACCACCGGAGAGATGCCGTCCCTCGGGCGGTGTTTCACTGCGGTGGCTGTCGCGCTGACTCCGGCGACTCGAGCTCCACCACCATTTGCTGCACCGGCCTGAGTGCCACCAAGCTTTCTTACTACGGCCACGGCCGTATGCCTGATGTAATAATCACATTTCGTTTGCTGGAGCCGTCCAGATGTCATCCGATCCAATTATCTGTAATCTTACCCTTATACGCTGGTTTCCGTTCCTGCGCTGGTTTGGCATGGTCAATCGCGGAACCGTGCGTGCGGACATCATTGCCGGCCTGACCGGTGCCGTGATTGTCCTGCCTCAGGGCGTTGCCTTTGCCATGATCGCCGGGATGCCGCCGGAATACGGTCTCTATACCGCCATTATTCCGCCGATCATCGCTGCCCTGTTCGGCTCCTCATTTCATCTTATCTCCGGCCCGACTACGGCTATTTCAATTGTCGTATTCAGCACCATCAGTCCGCTGGCCCAGGCCGGCACGGAGCAGTTCATCACCCTGGTGTTGACCCTGACGCTGATTGCCGGTGTATTCCAACTGGCTCTCGGTCTTGCCAGAATGGGAACCCTGGTCAACTTTGTCTCCCACACAGTGGTGGTGGGCTTTACCGCAGGGGCGGCAATTCTCATTGCGACCAGCCAGCTCAAGCATTTTTTTGGTGTGAGCGTGCCGCGTGGAGAATCTTTTGCCCACACATGGCTATCGCTATTCGAGAAGATGCCTGAGGCCAATCCCTATGTGATCAGTGTGGCCTTGAGCACTCTTGTCAGCGCCATCGTTTTCAAGAAACTGCTGCCACGCTGGCCCAACATGTTAATGGCGATGATTATCGGTGCGCTGTTGGCGGCGGTGTTGGGGGCGGAAGAGCACAGCATTGCCCTGGTCGGCGAATTGCCCGGCCAGTTGCCACCGCTCTCCATGCCCGACTTCTCCTTTGCGACTCTCAAGCAGCTGGCCCCCGGGGCCTTTGCAGTGGCCCTGCTTGGGTTGGTCGAGGCGGTGTCCATTGCTCGTTCTGTAGCGGCTAAATCGCACCAGCGCATTGACGGCAATCAGGAGTTCATTGGCCAGGGCCTGGCCAATATCGCCGGTTCGTTCTTCTCCTCTTACGCCTCATCGGGTTCATTCACTCGAACCGGCGTCAATTACGAGGCGGGAGCACGTACACCGATGGCAGCGATTGCCGCCGCCACGTCCCTTGCACTGAT
>JBFFNE010000127.1:0-5614 GCA_041563315.1 Thiohalomonadaceae bacterium | reverse complement strand
ATACTGTCCCCGGAATTCCAGCCGGGCAGGCCGGTGATTTCACCCATTTAATTATTCCTAGTACAAGGCGATGGCGAGTTGCTGGCCATTGCCTCCTGGTATATGGATAACGGTGCACTCCATGCAGTTTTTCCGGTCTTGTTGCCACAACACGCCGACTTATTCACACTACACGTATGGATTCCATGTTGCTTAACACTGCTTTACTTATCCTCGCAGTGATCACTCTGCTGCTGCTGTTTAGGCCAGCGGTTCGTACCTCCCGACTATGGCGTGCGACGGTAACGCCGCTGGCGTCAATCATCGGCAGTGGCTTTCTTATCGTTGCACCATTACTGGATACGGTGGTTAACGGTTGGGCGCCGTTAGTCATCTTTGTCATCATCGTGCTGGCCTACGCCATCGGTAGTGTGATGCGCTTTAATATCCGTTACCTCGAACCTTGCCTGGAAAATGGTGAGATAAGTAAGCCGCTCAGCTTTCTTACCCGGTTGTCGGACCTAGCACTCGCCCTTGCCTACGTCATTTCTGTCACTTTTTACTTGCGCTTGCTGGCTTCTTTTCTCCTGCGAGCTGTCGAAGCGGACCACGATCTAATTGCCAATATTATCACCACCGTGATTCTCGGTTTTATCGGAATACTCGGCTTCATACGAGGCCTGCACGCCCTGGAGGAGCTGGAGGAGTATGCCGTGAACGTGAAGCTGGCGATTATCGCAGCCCTGCTGTTTGGATTGGCGTTGTTCGATATTGATTGGGCCATAAGCGGCAAGGATCATTTCCACTTTGCCGAGATCCATGGCTGGGAACACACTCTGAGGGTGCTGGCCGGAGTGCTGATCATCGTGCAGGGTTTTGAAACCTCGCGTTATATCGGTGACGAATATGATACCGGTACCAGAATCCGAACCATGCGCTATGCCCAGTGGCTTTCCGGTGCCATCTATCTGGTCTTCGTCAGCCTGTCATTACCGATGCTGTCCGGTTTCAACGCCGAACCTGATGAGACCGCCATAATCGAACTGTCGCAGAAGGTAGCCGCCATACTACCTGCGATGCTCATCATCGCAGCGGCGATGAGCCAGTTCAGTGCCGCCGTGGCCGATACCGTCGGCGCAGGTGGTCTGCTGCATGAGGTAAGCCGCAAACGAATCCGGCCCCGGCGTGGTTACGCGGTGGTGACAGTCTTCGGCATCGCTCTGGTATGGATGGCGGATATCTTCGAGATCATTGCCCTCGCATCCCGTGCCTTCGCTTTTTACTACCTGATACAAACTCTGGCCGCGATTGCCGTTAGCCCTCGCGTTGAGAAACACAAGTGGTTTAACCTCACTTGGCATGTGCTGGTCGCCATCCTGTTGGCACTAGTGGTGATATTTGCCATCCCGGCAGGTTAAGCCATGCAGGGCATCGTGAAAGAAATACTCGTTATTCAAGTAATTACGGGGACTGTATACCTATTTAAAAAGTGGGGTCTGAATGAAACTTTCTGTATGAGGCAGCGATACACAACAACGTAGCCATTCATGCTTATGACTTGATGACAAATTATGAGCATCGGCAGGCGACACTAGGTTCCCCTTACGCATTAGTTAGAGGATTTTGGCTGATTACGCATTAGTTAGAGGATTTTGGCTGAATGTGAGGCTTCAGAACACTAACAACACTCGAGGAGGACAACGGCACGGGAAGGTTCTGGGAAGGCCGCTTCAAGTCCCAGGCGCTGCGCGAGGAAAAAGCGCTGGCCGCTTGCATGACCTATGTCGACCTCAATCCGATACGAGCGAAAATGGCCGAAACACCTGAAGAATCAGACTACACCACAATTCAAGAACGCATTGCTGCCGTAACCGAAGAACCGACACAACAGCCCACGGCTCTATTGCCCTTTGTCGGTAATCCCAGAGAAGAGATGCCCAAGGGGTTACCCTTTCGCCTTAGCGACTACCTTGAATTAGTGGACTGGACAGGAAGAGCACGGCGAGAAGACAAGCGTGGCGCTATTCCAGGCAACGTGCCACCGGTGCTCGAACAGCTGCAGATTGACTCGCGCTATTGGCTCTACATGGCAGAAAACTTCGAGAGCCGTTTTAAAGGTCTAGTCGGCACCGCCTGTACACTCAAGGCGGCATGCGAGTCATTGGGCTATAAACGAACACCCAATCTTGCGGCATGTCGTGAACTGCTGACCTGAGTTATTTCACTTCCTCGTTTGCACCATAAGACCGAGTCTGAGGGGTAACCTCATTCCAACAGAACAATTCACCATTCTTCGCGCTCATCCAGGTAATCCCATTACTGATGCCCCTCCTATCCACAAAAAGCGGAAAGTTACACCGAGGCATTTAAGGTGGGTGTCTTGTTTACGTTAGAATTCCATTTCAGGTGATGCATGTGATTTTGAACCAAAGATGCCGAAGATCATAAGTAGAAAATCCTTTGCGGGCAAAGAATTCATGATGCTCAACAATCGCCATAACCGGCGCTGTAAAGCAGTGCATGTTGTTCGCGCCGCTTTACACTGCCCGAGTTGATGGCGTTATTATACATTGAGCGGTAAACCCTGAGCCCAGCCACGCGACATCGCGGCGGCCATTTTGGAAAAATCTGTCCTTTTGCTGTTTTCGTCTCTCGTTTTACAGAAGTCTTTATCGCTATTGAACAACGATACCGCAAAGCCTCGGGCCGCCATAACGATATTCGTTGTTTTCTCTAACCGCAGTTCAGTGAATTTGACAAAAGCGTTTTGTATATCGTTAGGGCTATCTTTCAAGCACTGCGTAATATGCCATGCATCTTCCAACGCCTGACATGCGCCTTGACCAGAGGTTGGTAGTGGAGCATGCGCAGCATCGCCGACCACGATTAGATTGTGTTTATGCCATGTTTCGATGGGGTTGTGATCGTGTACGTAAATCTTGTTGATGCGTTCGATAGGCGTGTGCTCAACCATTCTTTGCACTGCTCGTGGCCACTTCGAAAAAACAGATCGTAACTCTGTTTTGTATTTAGATGGATTTCTTGGACCAACTTCGGAGCAGGCAATCCCGCCAGCCCAATAGGCTTTGTGTTTCGTAACCGGAACAATCCCAAAGCGCTCGCCCACACCCCAGTAATCTGAGACGGCGATTTCATCAAACGGTTCTTCTTCAGACTCATAGACGCCAATCCAATTTATGAAACGCTGATAGACAGGTGAATTGTCGTCGTTCACATATCGACGGGCGTAAGAAGCCATCCTTCCGTCGGCTCCAATAACTACATCAGCATCGATCTTCGTTCCATTCTGGAAGTGAACCCGCGCTTGTCCTGGAAGCTTCGTGTCTATATTTGTTACGCTATGCGTGTACTGGATTACTACACCAATGGATTCCAGTTTCGATATCAGGATATTCTGAAAATCGCTCCTAAGTATGGAAAGAGAGGGATAACCCATGTGACGGCTTATGAGCTCAATATCAACGACCCCTAAATCTTCATTGGTGCTCGATATGCGGCGCATTCTGGTGGGATAACCGGAAGCGGCTTTGATTTCGTTCAATACCCCGAGTTGCTCCAGCACAAACGCGGCGTTTGGCCAGACGACAATACCAGCGCCGATGTTCGATGGTGATTCATGCCTTTCGTAGACACTGACGTCAAAGCCAGCCTGTTTCAACGCAATGGCGCTACTGACACCAGCAACGCCACCTCCAAGTATGGCAATCTTCATATCATCGACCCTGTGTTATTTTAGATGGATAACGCAAGCGCTCAGCCGAGGAAACCGTGTCGCGGCCTGACGTCAGCTGGAGCACGTTGCTCGGCTAATATGTTTGTTGATCAATTGTTTTCCGGGCTTCGGGATAACAGAGTTCAACAATGTTCTTGCTTGGAGTGCGAAAGAGAATAGTTTTTCCGCCTCTTTGCGCCTTCGGTCCTGCCACGACAGGAAAATTTGATTCGTAAATTTTTCTCACCCAACCATCAAACTCCGACTCAGGCACAGTCAGGGCTAGGTGCGCCATCGTAAATACTGAAGCATCGTAATCTGAATTTTCTATTAGCCCAATTACCGCTCCATCTTTGGATCCGACATACGCCTGTCGGGGCGACTCCCATTGCTGCAGAAGTTGGAGCCCAAGAAATTCGACGAAAAACTGAATCTCTTTTTCCAGGGAAACCGCATTAAGCGCTACGTGGTCGATATTCAATGTCATTCCTTTGCTGTCGAACGTTGCAATTCACCGGAGGCAAAAAGCATAGTGAGGAAAGAAAGACGCTTTTTGACGTCCGCGTGAAATTGCCTTGTTAGCTGTGACATTGCAAATGAGGTCCAAGATCATTTTTCACTTCCCTTTCAAAGATACCCAGATGTACCGAAAATCCCTGCCTCCCTAAGAATTGCGATTCCCGGACCTTGATTCTTTGGGTGTGAATTTATCATTCCGACATATACTTCCTGTATACCACGCTTCACTAGTTCTTGAGCACAAGACGGTGTACGCCCATAAAACGAACAAGGCTCTAGGGTTACAAATACCACTACGTCTTCTAGTGTTCCGTTCACTTTGGATAGTGCCATAGCTTCAGCATGCGGCTGGCCTGGTTCATTGGTGTGACCTCCTGAAATACCCCCCTTCTTTTACCAAAACACAACCAACAGGAGGGTTGGGGCTGCACTTGCCAAGTGCCTTCCTTCCGTCAGCGATCGCTTCTCTCATGAAGTATTTAGCTTGGTCTTTGTTCATTGGCTTTTACAGCTAACGACCAAGCTAAGCCGAGAGGCTCCGCGCAATGTTCAGCGTCGGATTTGATGGCATTGTTATGTGTTTCCTCTCATTCGCGCAGCCGATTTTGGCAAATCTAATACTTTAATAACTGTACCAAACCCAACTACTCGATTACCTTCCCTCACCAAAAATGGCATAAAGGGATAAACTTCCCCCTCATGCTCTTGAGGAGAAAGAAACGCAATATATGCTTTTACTTTCCCACCGGGCTCTACTGCCTCAGCACCAATATATTCATGAACAGCGTCCCAGTCGTTTCCGTTATAGAAGAACTGAGGACGATAGCCAGAGAATGCGGGCTTTCCTCTGCCACCATGTTCGTGACGCAAGAATTCGATTTCTACTTCAATGTCTTTTGGTAATTGCTTCATAATTCCTTTTCACACATAACGCTGAGGTAACCGGCGACGGAGCGCAGCGTCGGGAACCAAAAGCGCCCGGAACTCCCTCCCCCCCCGCTTTTGGCGTCCGGTTGAGCGCCTTGAATAACTACCCGGACACCCACCCCAAACTTGCCAGCCAAGTTGTTTCCTGTCAATCTCTGAGTTCAACAAATGGATATCAAGGAGCGATATCATGCCAAAGCCAAGGAAAGTCCAGGTTTCACTGGAAGCGACTCCCTACTACCACTGCGTTTCCCGCTGCGTCCGCCGCGCTTACCTCTGCGGTGAAGATAATCATACCGGTCAAAGCTTCGAACACCGCCGTCAGTGGGTAAAAGAGCGCATGTCCTCTCTCGCCAAGGTCTTTGCCCTCAATATCTGCGCCTATGCGGTGATGTCCAATCACTACCATGTGGTGCTGTATGTTGACAGGGAGCAGGCTGAAGGCTGGACCGATGT
>JBFFNE010000126.1:0-5688 GCA_041563315.1 Thiohalomonadaceae bacterium | reverse complement strand
GTGACTTTATCAGCACTCCCTCTTCAAAGAAGGCAATAGATACAGGCAAGCAGAAGAGACGGTGAGCGTTCCGGCTGCAAACTTTTTAAATACATTGAGGCTTCAGTTCCACAGAAGCTGACACTATGTTAAAAAATACACCTAAAACTATCTTACTGAACGCCCCCACTCCCCTGAGCAAGTGGGCACGGAGTCCAGCCATAAACAACCGTCTACAGAGAAGCAGGGGCCATGGCATATGAAGCTCGTTTTATTATTTACACTCGACACCCTCTGTGATGACTTTTGCCGTCAATCAGGCCGACGAATCACCCCGGTCACGATCCCTAGAATCTGCACGTCTTCGTTCTTGAGGTATATCGGTTCCATTTCCGGATTAGCCGGCTGCAGTCGAATACCATCGCGTTCGACATAGAATTTTTTCAGCGTGACCTGCTCGCCGTTAATCATGGCGACCACCGACTGACCGTTCTCGGCAGACTCGCGCTTTTCAATGACGACAATATCACCATCCTGTATGTTGTCGTCGATCATGGAGTGCCCGCGTACCTTCAAGGCATAGGTGTTCCGGCGCACCATGTTGGCGGGAACAGAAACACGTTGATTGTCCTCGTTAAGGTCCACAGGCTGCCCGGCCGTGATCCATCCGAGCAAGGGGATCTCGGCCATATCGGCGGGGCTCAGTTCAACTTCCTCGGTGCCGGGAATATGGAGAGGACGATCTTTCTTTGGGATCAGATAGCTTATAGCTGACATTGCAGACTCCCTTTTATCTTTATTGATCTCAATTTACTCTGCCAACAGCTATAAATCAAACCTGCGCTATTTGGCTCACTACCTCATCAGCCATTGTCGTGCGATAATCCCCTACATGAAACAAAATCGAATTATCTCATTCACGGCAGGGGCACTCATAGTTGTTGCACTGGCAGTGCTGGTTTTGTCTTTTGTGCTGCCCAAGTCAACACCCCGCCCTCACCCACCGGAGCTGAGCCACATCCTGCTGCCCGAGTCACGGGAGCTAAAGCCCTTTGTGCTCACTGACATGGATGGCCAGCCCTTTGACCTCAAACGCCTTCATGGCAAGTGGAGCTTCGTCTTTTTCGGCTACACCCACTGCCCCGACATCTGTCCCACGACCCTTAGCACCCTCAAAGGCACCGCCAGGCAGTTGCAGCAAGCTGACGGGAACTTAAATGACACGCAGTTTGTCTTTATCTCTGTTGACCCGAAACGTGACAATCTGGCACATCTTAAAGAATATATTGGCTACTTCCATCCTGATTTTCTCGCGGCCACCGGAGAAAAAGCGCTGATCGATAACCTGGCGCGCCAGCTCGGTGCCATCTACATGTTTGACGGCGACACTGCCGGTGACGACTACATCGTCAACCACAGCTCCGCTATCGTGCTTATCGATCCACAGGCTCGCTGGGTAGGACGCTTCAGCCCCCCACATCGGGCGGCGGGTATTGCCGATGATTTTCACCGCGTCCGCAACTATTTTCTCAACAAATGAATTTCTACAGGAACTGAATACATGGCCGATGCTCCATCGAACACGAGTCTAATTGACTATTTCAAGGCTCTTCCCCAGTACCTGATGCCTGGCCACCTTATCTCACGCCTGACTCATGCCTTCACCCGCATACGTCATCCGGGGATAAAGAACCGCTTCACCGAATGGTTCATTGCGCACTTCAAGGTCAATATGGAAGAGGCTCTGGAGAGTAACCCTCGCCACTACGAAAATTTCAACACCTTTTTCACCCGCGAACTCAAGCCGGGCGTACGCCCTATTGTCGACGGCGAGGGTGAGCTGGCCTGCCCGGTAGACGGCACGGTGAGTCAAGCCTGTCCGATCATCAACGGGCGTATTTTCCAGGCCAAGGGCCACGACTACTCTCTGGAACAGCTTCTCGGCGGCAGTGCAGAGACTGCCAAAGCCTTCCAGAACGGCAGTTTCGCCACAATCTACCTCTCTCCCCGAGACTACCATCGCATCCATATGCCGATAACAGGCACGTTACGCGAGATGGTGCATGTGCCGGGCCGGCTGTTCAGTGTCAATCCAGCCACCACCCGTGTCATTCCGGGCCTGTTCGCCCGCAACGAGCGCGTGGTCTGTCTTTTCGATACCGACGCCGGCCCCATGGCCATGGTCAACGTCGGTGCGGTCAATGTGGGTAGCATCGAGACCGTCTGGACCGGTGAAGTCACCCCGCCGGCTGGCCGAACGGTAAGAAGCTGGCATTACGAAGGGGGCAAGGCGATCACGCTTGAGAAAGGGGCTGAAATGGGACGATTCAACATGGGCTCCACTGTCATCGTCATCTTTGGCCCAGAGGCCGTGGAATGGGCCGATGAAATCCAGCCCGGTGCGCCAGTCCGGCTGGGGCAGCTGCTGGCGACGGCGCGTAAAAGATAATTAACGCAAAGGGCGCGAAGAACTGACTGCCAGGTGGTAAGGTGCCCCCAACTTGAGTGAACAATCGATTATCCAGGACTTGAATCCCTAACATCCTTTGCGTCTTTACGACCTTCGCGTTAAAAGCATTTTCAGCAGTTGTCGATGGTGAAGGCCATCACCTCGGCGAGACATTGGGTGCCAAGGGCGAGCATCACCAGACGGTCGACACCAAGCGCGACACCGGCGCAAGGAGGAAAGCCATGCTCTAGCGCCGCCAGCAGGTGCTCATCCATGGGCACAAGCTCCAGTCCCTGCTTTTTCCTTGCTTCGTTTTCGTCACTGAATCGCCTGCGCTGCTCGGTAGCATCGGCCAACTCGTGAAATCCGTTGGCCAACTCCACCCCCTGATAATAGAGTTCAAAGCGCTCAGCCACCTGCGGGTTATCCGGATTGAGCTGGGCCAGTGCGGCCTGGGAAGCGGGGTAGTCGTGGATAAAACAAAGAGCATCACGCCCGAGCTGCGGCTCCACCGCGTGGGTAAGAATAAGATCCAGCCAGACATCAGCCTCATACTCCCCATCAAGACCTTCTATTCCCAACCGAACGGCACAATCGCGCAATGCATCGACTGAGGCCGCCAGTGGATCAATCGCGGCATAACGTCGAAAGGCCTCACGGTAACTGAGCTTTTCGACCTGCTGGTCCTCTAGCCCGAGCAGGGGTGCAACCAATAGGGCGACCTCATCCATCAGGCCATGGTGATCAAAACCGGGCCGGTACCACTCCAGCATGGAAAATTCGGGATTATGCCGGCACCCGGCCTCGCCCTGGCGAAAAACCTTGCACAACTGATAAATGGAGCCACTGCCTGCAGCAAGCAGCCGCTTCATCGCAAACTCCGGCGATGTGTGCAGATAGAGTGCCGCCCCCCCGGCATAACAGGGACCAGTATAGTGAGTACGAAAACTCTCAAGGTGGGGATCAGTGATCGCCGCGGGGGAGAGAACCGGCGTCTCCACCTCCATCACCCCGCGTTCGGCGAAAAAAGCCCGTATCCTGGCGAGGATGCGGGCCCGTTGCTGCAGGTGGTCCAACGGCGCACTTGGGCGCCACCCTTTTCCAACGGCCAAGAGGAGATTTATTCCTTAGCTCGGGAGATGTATTCGCCGGAGCGGGTATCGACTTTAAGCATGTCGCCAACATCAATGAACAGAGGGACCTGAACCACAGCGCCGGTATCACAGATAGCCGGCTTGGTGCCTCCGGTGGCAGTGTCGCCACGAACGCCCGGGTCGGTCTCCACCACGGTGAGGATGACATGATTGGGCGGGGTGACACTGATCGGCACGCCGTTCCACAAGGTCACCACGCAGATATCCTGCTCCTTGAGCCACTTGGCCTCATCGCCCACTGCAGCAGCATCCGCGGCGATCTGTTCGAAACTTTCCGGGTGCATAAAGTGGTATGCTTCGCCGTCATTGTAGAGATACTGCATGTCGGTATCCATGACATCGGCCGCCTCTACACTTTCGCCAGACTTGAAGGTACGCTCGATGACACGACCGCTTTTCAGGTTGCGCACCTTTACACGGTTGAACGCCTGCCCTTTGCCGGGCTTGACGAACTCGTTTTCGACGATAGTGTATGGATCGCCGTCGAGCATAAGCTTGAGTCCGCGCTTGAATTCATTGGTGCTGTAAGTGGCCATAACTCATCCTGGAAACTGTTGGATTGTATAAAGACCGCATATGATACCCCGAACTGCGGATTGGAAAAATGCCCTTGCGAATGCTGTGCGCGATCCGGCGGAGCTGCTTGCCCTCCTGGAACTGCCGCACACCTTACTATCGGCTGCCCGGGAGGCCGCTTCCGGCTTTCCGTTGCGGGTGCCTCTCGGCTACCTCGCACGCATGCGCAAAGGCGATCTGGACGATCCGCTGCTGCGGCAGGTGCTGCCACTAGCCGAGGAACTGGCGACGGTTGAGGGCTATGGCCTGGATCCGGTAGGCGACCTGCAGGCCTCGGCAGCCCCTGGCGTCCTGCACAAGTACCACGGACGTGTGCTTCTTACCGCCACCGGCGCTTGTGCCATCCACTGCCGTTACTGCTTCCGCCGCCATTTTCCCTATGGCATGGAAAATCCTGGCCGCAACCACTGGGAGGCTGCAATTGACTACCTGCAGGCCCACCCGGAAGTGGACGAACTGATCCTCAGCGGTGGCGACCCGTTGATGCTCGACACGCCGCAGCTGCAACGCCTTGCGGAACGGCTGACAGGGGTACCGCATCTCAAGCGATTGCGCCTGCATACGCGACTGCCGGTGGTCCTCCCCGAACGGATCGATCCCCCGCTGCTCGACTGGCTGCGCGCGCTGCCCTGGCAAACCGTGATAGTGATCCACGCCAACCACGCCAACGAGTTCGACACCACAGTCACCACGGCACTGGCACGACTGCAGCACGCCGGCCTGACGCTGCTCAACCAGAGTGTGCTGCTGCGTGGCATCAACGACGATGAAGAGAGTCTCACCGGCCTCAGCGAGGCACTGTTTCATCACGGCGTCATGCCCTATTACCTGCACCTGCTCGACCGAGTTGAGGGTGCCGCACACTTCGCGGTGGATGAACATCGTGCCAAGGATCTGTTGCAGGGGCTTCGGGCTCGCTTACCCGGATATCTTATCCCCCGCCTGGTACGTGAAGTCGAAGGATTACCCCACAAACAACCGGTCGCCCATTGATACTTAACACTATCGCGCGATACCACTGGCGCCGGCGTCGGTCATGAGCTGCACGGAAAGATGATTAGCGAAAAAACGGGCAAGAACTCCCCGCAGGCAATATCTCAACACAAGTCGAAAGGTTATCCCCAATGCGCAAAACCGGCGCATCCAGCCAGGAATTCTGACATGCTGGCATCGCCCCCCTAAAAACGCCTAGAATACACACCCTAACCCGATTCGCCATCACAACAACACTGGGATAAAAAGGTTCAACGTGCGAGCTGAAGAAACCCTCAACCTCTTGGTAATGGACGATTCGTCCAACGCTGCCGAGACCATTTCCAACATGCTGCGCAATGCCGGCCATGCGGTACGGACCGACCGCATCGAGGATGATGAAGACCTCCGCAAGGCCCTCAGCACCCAACAGTGCGACATGATCCTGGCAAAACCGCAAATCCCCCACTTTAGCGCTCTCGATGCCTTGGGCATACTCCAGCAACAAGAGAAAGAGACTCCACTGCTGGTTATTGCCGACGGCACGGATGAGGAGAC
>JBFFNE010000125.1:0-5702 GCA_041563315.1 Thiohalomonadaceae bacterium | reverse complement strand
TGTCTTCCTGGCTAACAATGTGTGGCTTAAATCAAGCTATCCAGGTTGGCTGACCGGGAAGCTGTCCGATATTACCTTTTGTTTTTTCTTTCCTCTGTATGTGTCCGCTCTTATTTCGTTAGTGTCGGGTATGGGTATGCGTGAAAGGGTGAGGTTGGGAGCTTTAATCACAGCCCTCATGTTTTCTGCGGTAAAATTATCTCCAGTGTGTTCTGAGAATTTAAACAGGTTAATCTCGCCAATGGCGATGTTTATGTTTGATAGGAATAGCATTAATAGCGCGGATGTGACGGACTTGATTGCATTGCCTTTTGTGTTGGCGGCAATGTATTTTGTACAGTGGCGTTTAGTGGGCAGGGAGGTGAAGTAATGAAGAACGTTGTTAATCTTTCTAAAGTTGTTCTTTTGCTGTTGATGATTCCTCTATTGATAGGGCATGGAATGGGCGGAACCACTTCAGGTCCACGAGTTTATGCAAGCCTACTAAGTGTTGTGGATTGGGTTGGCTCTGGAACGGTTATGCTTGAGCTGAATGGAACACAAAAAGTGATTGACGTTACCGCTGATGGCTATGTATCGCCAACGATAAATAACCTGGTTATTAATGAAGGTGACATCTTTAGAGTGAAAATGGTCAGTGATGCTGGGGATGTCCGTTTTACACGGCTGAGGTTAACTGATGGTTTAGATCGCGATCTAAGCCTTGCTCAGTTTGTCGTCGCTGATACACCCGGCACCTTCTTTGATGTTACCTATAAAATACGTAACGCTGATATAGGGAGTCCGTTCGCTACAGTCGGAGCAAGTATGTCAAGTTATCTTCTCGCCGGTGGCATGACAGGGTCTGAGTTAATCGATTCTCCAGGGATTTTGAGTGTTTATGTCAATTCTACTTTACTATACGAGGGTGTAGCGGCCGGACTAAACAATCCCGTTAGCTTTGATGCTATAACTGGAGATAAATTGACCATCGTTGTAAGTAATGTTGTTAATTCCGGGGAAATGGGTGAAATATGGCTGCATGACACTAGAGGAATTGGCTCAAGTCTTTCCTACAAGGTGGAGCTTTCCGCAGGTGCTGAATTTAGAACAACCTATCGAATATATTAGTCAACGGTTTCTCAGAGGAAGAAAGTTAAGGGACCATCGATGTTCCATCCAAAACGGTGTGTTAGATATTCTGTGTCATTTCAGTCGTATCAGCAAAACGAAGAATGACATATGCCCAAAGACTTTGATTTCGAGGAAGCCCTTTACGCCCTGCGTAACGGGCAGGCTCCCTCCTCTCTCAGGATAGTTGTCGTCCCTTAGTATAGGATTCTAAGAATCCAAGTGAGGGGACGGAGAGAGGATAAAGAGGGGGTACCCAAAAGAGCGGAAGGGAGCCATCCTGAAAAAGATGCTGCCACCGCATAACAAGTCGATGAGTTCACCTCGCAACCGCACTGATGGTCTGACTCCAGAGTGATTCAGGACGGGCACAAGGATAACAGCGTCCTAATAACCGCTGCCCTGCCACCCCCGCGCCATACGGGGAATTCACCACCCTCGACCATGTTCAGTAAACCGCAAGCACCGTCTTTCCGGCAAAGCATGTTCTGGCTAACCCAGGTGTTAGGTGATGTTCTGAACCGGTGTCATGCTAAAACGTGAAAGGAACAAATGTCTCTCCAACCCCTTAAATTCACGACGGACCAATGCTAGTATTGATTTATAATAAAAATGGGCGCATGGTAATGCGCCCAACCAATGAACTATAAGAATTATTTCTCTCTGACCTTTTTTATTCGATCGTGGCTTGTCACAGAATCAGGGGTTAGTGATTACGCATAACACTTCCAAAACCGTCGTTTTTATTCGCACACGGATGCCAATAATGGTCAACAAGGAGAACTAATATGCGTTATCTCGCCGCATTTACCGTTGCCGTCACCCTGCTCTCGAGTTCGCTAGCCCATGCGGATCTCATCCTTTCTGCCGCACCGCGCGAGGACCGTGCCGAAGGATTTAGGACCTACGGTCTCCTGGCCGATCGTCTCTCTGCCGTATTGGGCGAAAAAGTCGTCTATGAACACCCCAGAAGCTGGGCGGAGTACTCAGACAGGATCCGCAGTGATTCCTATGACATCCTTCTCGACGGCCCGCACCTGACCTCGTGGCGTATCAAGCATACCGATCATCAACCCGTCGCCCGACTGCCCGGACACCTGGCGTTTAAAATTGTGGTACGCAAGGACAACAATCACTTCAACGACATCCATACGCTGCGCTGGGCAAAAATCTGCGCCTTCACCACGCCCAACCTGACCGCCGTGGTACTGCTCGACCGGTATCGCAATGAGGCGACATCACCCACCGTCGTCCCCATTAAAGGCAGCATGACCGATGTCTATCAGGCACTGATGGATCGCAAATGCGATGCCGCCGTGCTCAGGGATCAGTTTTATGACAAGATCCTGAATGCCGAAGAAAAAGCACGGTTGAAAGTGATCCACACCACGCGAAAATTTCCCAATCAGGGCGTCAGCGCCAGTCGCAGGATTGATGCGGTAAACCGTCAGCGGATTGCCAAAGTGCTGATGGGCGACCCGAGCATACAACACATCATCGACCGTTTCGCCAAGAAAGCAAAGCGCTTCATTCCAGCAAAAGTGGAAGAATACGACGGAGCCAGTGGATTGCTAGAGGGTGTGGTCTGGGGTTGGTAACAGCCGCCCTGCACTGCGCGTCGTTTCTATGCACCAGCCTGGGGAGGCTCCCCTAGTTTTGTACACACCTATCTAATAATTTGTTTGAGGTGTGAAATGGCCAGAAAGACTAAGTGTGATTTTTACGATGATTCATTCAAGGCAACGGCTGTTGAATTGGGGGCCTTTCCTGGTGTGCAGGCACATGATGTAGCAAAAGTCTTCGATATCCATCCCGTCATGCTATACCGTTGAAAGAAAGAATGTCGAGACGGTGTAATCATGAAAAAGCTAACCAAAGCGACGCTGGATGCTGAGGCCAGTCGCGAACTAAAGCGACTTAAGAAGATCAAAAAGGCTCACATTACCTTGCAGATGGAGCATGACCCTCTAAAAAAAGCATCCAATTCTGTGACGGCGAGTACAACCTGCACCGTATCGAGCGCTACCTAGTACTCGCCGCCAAGTCGCACACAACACTGCTGGTACTACTGACCAATGCCGATCTGTGCCGGGAGTTGGAGATCCCGATCAACGAAGTTCGCCACGCCCGGCACCACCATCGCGCTGGTCGGCTCCTCAGGTGTAAGCAAGACGTCGGTGGCCAACAACCTGATCGGACTGACCGCGCAGCGCACCCAGGCTAGCCGGCGCGATGCCAAGGGCCGCCATACCACCACCGCCCGTAGTCTGCTCCGCCTGCCCGGCGAGGTCTGCATTATCGATGTCCCGGGCATGCGGGAGGAGGGATGGCCCCGACCGAGGGCGGCGTCGGACAGCAGTTCCAGGACATCGGCAAACTGGCCGGAAACTGCCGCTACAACGACTGCACGCATCAACAAGAACCTGGCTGTGCCGTCAGGGAGGCGGTGGAGAACGAAGTGCTGTCGCAAGACGCATGGCAGCACTACCTCAAACTGCTCGCCGAAGAGCGCCACAACGTCGCCGAGCATGAGCGCAGGCGACAGGAGAAGGTATTCGGCAAAATGGTCCACCAGGTACAGTCGATACAGCGAAAGAACGGAAAGTGATAGCCCGACTGGAGGCTCATGAGGGGGCGGGTCCTGCATTCAGACTTCAAGACCTCCCCCTCCTACATCGGAGTCAGAATGAACCTAATGATTATATTCAGCGGTTCAAACAACAACATCAGTCCCGGACAAGCATTAGGCGTAGATTGACGCTGCGCCTGGGCATTCACTCCTCATAGATCCCCGAGCCTACGATCACATCCTCATTGCCCACGCGCACCTTCTCGACATAGGTCAGCTTGCGCACCGGATCGCGGGTGCCGGGTCTGGGCCAGTAGTAACTGACCCAAGCTGCGCCATGCTTTTTCGCGGCATAGATGTAATCACGCACCAGCAGCTTGCCCTTGGCATCGCGCGTATCAATCATCGAGCGACCCTCCAGCGAGGGAAAGGCCGGGTTGACCCATTCCACGCCATCGGTCGAAGTCACGAACACATAGGTGTTGTAAAAGAAGAAAGGGCTGCTCTTGTCGCGAAGGGTGGCAAAGGCCTCCCGGCCCTCACTCTGCAAAAGCGCGGCAGCCCCCTGCACCGCGTGGGTAACGAAGGCGGGTTCCACCCGCATGTTGTAGACACCGCTGCCCACCAGGTAAGTCTTGCCGTCCGGTGCCTCAGCGCGCACCACATAGGTCGACTTCCAGATCGGTTCCGGATCGCCCGGCTTGTACCACCGGTAATGGACCCAGCCCTCGCCGCCCGGCCCAGCCGCCGCCTCAATGAACATGCGGCCGATAGGCTTACCGTCAATATCCTTCAGCTGCGCCATATTGCCCTTCTCATGGGGCAAGTCAGGCGGATAGACGTAGCGGTTGCCCTCCATGTCCCAGACAAAGACGTAGCGCTCGCCCTGGAACCAGCGGCTGCCTTCGCGGCGGAAGGCGGGGAACACGGTCTCACCCTCCCTGCGGATGGCATCGGTGGCCTCCTCAACGAAGCGCACCAGGTCCCGGGTTTCCTGATACTGATAAGACTCCGCATTAGCCGGCACAAAGTCCGCATCAGTCGCCTTTTCACCCTTCTTCCAGTCGTTGGCGCAGGATCCCAGCAGGAACGCGCAGAGCAGTGGTAAAACAAACCAACGCATCGCAGGCATATCTTCCCCTCCGCTTAAGCATTGCCGACTGACAGAAAATGTCGCTGGCGCACGCGAAGATGCAGTTAATCTTATACACGTAGTCAAGTTACCACTTGCTGTCAATCATGCTTGAATCTTCAGCATACAGAGGAAATGTGATCTGCCCCTTTGATTTATGTCGTCTGCATAGCTCATAAAGGCCATTGCGGTCCGGTTTGATATCGATAGCGATGCCGGAGGCGTAGTTGCTGAAGCGGGTTCGCAGGATCTTTTCATCTACACTGTCTTGACAACTCAAGTCCATAAAGCGCCAACCAGTGGAATACCCGGACATGATCGCACATACCACATTACACGTAAGTGATTATACAAAGTCAAAAGCGTTCTACGTGCATGCGCTCACGCCGCTCGGTTATACAAATAACATGGAGTACGGTGAAGCGGCTGGTTTCAACGACGGCAAGAATACCGACTTCTGGATTGCGCGCGAGGATACCGTCGTACCGACGCATCTCGCTTTCGAGGCAAACAGCCAACAAGAGGTTGAGGCGTTCTACAAGGCGGCGCTGGAAGCTGGCGCGACAGATAATGGCGGACCGGGCTATCGTGATTACTGGCCGGGCTACTATGCTGCGTTTGTCTATGATCCTGACGGACACAATATCGAGGCCGTCTGGTACGACTACAGTAAAGTAGGCTAAGCCTTTTTCAGCCTGATGACATATCATCAGCTTGAAACCCTAATTTCTGGGGACAGCATATTTATTTATTCATATTCCAATCGTATTGTGTGTAATAGGAATACTGTCCCCGGAATTCCGAGTATCTTTTGGCGCTAAAGATTAAACCTTACGCATGGTGGGGACTTTAAAATGGATGTACATACAAACAAGGAGCAGCGTGCCTCAT
>JBFFNE010000124.1:0-5782 GCA_041563315.1 Thiohalomonadaceae bacterium | reverse complement strand
GATGCTTACTGGATGCAGGCCGCCACTGACCTGGCCACGTCCTGGCAGGGTGACATCGATCTTCTCTGCCTCAAGCCGTGCATTGAGCACAGCTTCCTGTAGCGACTGCTTGCGCGCTTCCAGTGTTTGCTGGACCTCGCCCTTTGCCTGGTTGATAGCCTGGCCGACGGCGGGACGCTCTTCAGCGGAAAGCTTGCCCAGCGACTTCATCTGCTCGGTCAGCAGACCCTTTTTACCCAGATACTCGACCCGTATCTGTTCCAGTGCCTGCAACGCATCGGCCGCGGCAATGGCCGCTTTGGCCTGGTTGACGAGTCCTGTTAATTCATCCACGCCTTTACTCCGGATTATCGTTATCACCGCTACGGTCACCGTAGCAAACATCGAATTTAGTCTGCATAAACAAAAAAGGGGAAGACATTTCGGCCTCCCCCCTTCCCATGCGTGACTCCAACGACACCGCCGATGGACGCATTGGTGCAATAGCTGTTAGGCCAGCGCTGCTTTTGCCTTTTCCGCCAGAGCGGCAAAACCGGCCTTGTCGGCTACAGCGATATCGGCCAGCACCTTGCGGTCGATCTCGATGTTTGCCTTCTTCATGCCATCGATCATGCGGCTATAGGACAGACCACATTCACGGGAAGCCGCATTGATACGGGCAATCCACAGCGCGCGGAATTGACGCTTACGCTGACGACGGTCGCGATACGCATACTGACCGGCCTTGATGACGGCCTGCTTGGCGACGCGGAAAACATTCTTGCGACGGCCCCGGTAACCTTTGGCAAGGGCAATGATCTTTTTGTGCTTGGCGCGAGCGGTTACGCCACGTTTTACTCTTGGCATCGTTCCTTACTCCTCAGCTATAGGGCAACATGCGACGCACCATGGCGACGTCGACAGCAGCAATAAATTCCGGCGAACGCAGATGACGCTTACGCTTGGTCGGCTTCTTGGTGAGGATGTGGCGGCGGAACGACTGGGCGCGTTTAAAGCCCCCGGCACTGCGCTTGAAGCGCTTGGCCGCGCCACGGTTGGTTTTCATCTTTGGCATTGCTTACTACTCCGCATTGCTGGTTTAGTTAAAACGCGCGTTTGTGACTGTGGGCACCGTAATGGATGGACAGTAGCGCGTCCCGAAGCAGGCATGTCTTGTTAATGAGCCTACTTCTTCTTTTTCGGGGCAATCAGCATCACCATTTGCCGGCCTTCCATTCTTGGGAACTGTTCTACCGTTCCCAATTCGGCCAGATCGCCCTCGACCCGCTTGAGCAGATCGCGACCGAGTTCCTGGTGTGCCATTTCACGGCCACGGAACCGTAAGGTTACCTTGACCCTGTCCCCGTCGTTGAGGAAGCGTGTCAGGTTGCGTAGTTTGACCTGATAATCTCCCTCTTCCGTCCCAGGACGGAATTTAACCTCTTTAACCTGGACCTGTTTCTGCTTTTTCTTGGCCGCTGCCTGTTTCTTGCGGGTTTCAAAAATGAACTTGCCATAGTCCATAATGCGACAGACAGGCGGCGTCGCATCCGGAGATACCTCCACGAGGTCGAGTTCGGCCTCTGCGGCCATAGCCAATGCTTCAGAAGTCGGGATTACCCCGACCGGCTCCCCATCGCTTCCGATGAGTCGTACCTCTGGAACCCGGATATCGTCGTTTAACCGAGTTTGTTTTTCTTTAGCAGCGATTGCTTCATTCCTCCAAAACAGTGAGGCCGCGGCTCGCGTTCTCTGTGGTCAGTCGCTCGGCGAATGCCTCCATGGACATTGTGCCAAGGTCTTCACCACCACGCGTGCGCACGGCCACGGTCCGATTGTCAACTTCCCGATCCCCAATCACAAGCATGTAGGGTATACGGTATAAGGTGTGCTCGCGAATTTTAAAGCCGATTTTCTCATTTCTCAAGTCGGATTTGACCCGAATGCCTTGTTTTTTCAAATATTCTTCGATTTCCTGAACAAAATCGGCCTGTTTGTCGGTGATATTCATCACCACAACCTGTTGTGGAGCCAGCCATAAAGGGAAGGCGCCCGCATGATGCTCGATCAGGATACCGATAAACCGCTCCATCGAACCCAGTATAGCCCGGTGCAGCATCACCGGCACCTGTTTGCTCCCATCTTCGGCGATATAGTGGGCATCGAGACGACCCGGCATGGAAAAATCGACCTGAATGGTACCACATTGCCAGACCCGACCAAGGCAATCACGCAGGGAGAACTCGATCTTGGGGCCGTAGAAGGCGCCCTCGCCCGGCTGCAGGTCCCACGGCAACCCCTTGGCGTTGAGCGCCTGCTCCAGGGCGTGTTCCGCCTTGTCCCAAATCTCGTCCGAACCGACGCGCGACTCGGGACGGGTGGAGAGCTTAATGATGATGTCATGGAAGCCGAAGTCGGCGTAGACCTTATACAGCAGGTCGATGAACACCGAGACCTCATCCTGGATCTGCTCCTCTGTACAGAAGATGTGGGCATCGTCCTGGGTAAAGTTACGTACTCGCATGATGCCATGCAGGGTGCCAGAGGGCTCATTGCGATGGCAGGAGCCGAATTCAGCCAGGCGCAGCGGCAGATCGCGGTAGGACTTCAATCCCTGGTTGAACACCTGTACGTGACAAGGACAGTTCATCGGCTTGACCGCGTAGTCGCGGTGCTCCGAATGGGTGGTGAAGATCATGTCGCCGAACTTGTCCCAATGGCCCGACTTTTCCCACAGGCTGCGGTCGACCACCTGCGGGGTGCGGATCTCCTGATACCCATTGTCCCGGAAGACATCCCGCATATACTGCTCCACCGCCTGCCACAGGGTCCAGCCATTGGGATGCCAGAAGACCATGCCTGGCGCCTCCTCCTGGGCGTGAAACAGGCCCAGCTGGCGGCCAATCTTGCGATGGTCGCGCTTCTCCGCCTCTTCCAGACGATGCAGGTACTGCTTAAGTGCCTTTTTGTCGGTCCAGGCGGTACCGTAGACCCGGGTCAGCATCTCGTTGCGCGAATCGCCACGCCAGTAGGCACCGGCCACTTTCATCAGCTTGAAGGCCTTGATCTTACCGGTAGAGGGCACATGCGGGCCACGACACAAGTCGATAAAGTCACCCTGCTTGTACAACGACAACTCCTCACCGTGGGGAATGGCATCGATGATCTCAGCCTTGTACTCCTCACCCATGTTGCGGAAGAAGTCGATCGCCTCCTCGCGCACCATCACCGATCGCTCGACGGGGATATCATCAGCGACAATCTTCGCCATCTCCTTCTCGATCTTCTCCAGATCCTCGGTGGTGAAGGGGCGTTCGTAGGCAAAATCGTAATAGAAGCCGTTCTCGATCACCGGACCGATGGTCACCTGGGCTTCAGGAAACAGGCGCTTGACCGCCTGGGCCAGCAGGTGGGCGGTGGAGTGACGGATGATCTCCAGCCCCTCCTCGCTCTTGTCGGTGATGATCGCCAGCTCCGCATCACTCTCGATGCAATAGGAGGCATCGACCAGCTTGTTGCCGATCTTGCCGCCCAGGGCCGCTTTGGCCAGGCCGGGGCCGATATCGGCGGCCACATCCAAAATGGTAACAGCATGTTCGAACTGACGCTGGGAACCGTCGGGAAGGGTAATTACAGGCATGTCTGTTCCTTCTTGCTCAGTGGTGATCCATACGAGAGACCACGTGAAAAATAAAAAAGCACCGTGATGTGACCGGTGCTTGAATTCGTTTTTTGTCAGGAGCCAAAGGCGCTCCCTATCTCATTGATTCGCAATGATAACACAGCTGAAAGAGGGAGTGAAGCCGGCCGCACCGCTTATTACCCCCCCACCCCATAAAATGTCAAGGGCGTGCATCACAAATTTTAACTTCAAGTTTGCCAATAGCGAATAATATGGTAAATAATAAGAAAAGTGGTTTGTCATGTGCATTTGTAGTGCATGTCCTTACTTGAGCACTCCAGGCCAGGGAAGCCCCTGCGAGAAACATGATAAGAATTGTGCACGGATGCCCTCGGCACAATGAATAATAATTACAAGTCCATTCTCGATCTCATTGGCGATATCTACGAATGCTCTATCAATCCTGACCACTGGTCTGTGGTTATGGAAAAACTTGCCGCCATTACGCGCTCCAGGTCAGCGGTGTTGGTAATCCATGATCATGAGCTCAAGCAGCTCCGTTTCATGCATGCCTACGGTGTGCCCAAGGTCGCACTAGCGCTATTAAACAGCCCATTAGGGGCGCTCGACCCTGGCATAAAAGTTATGCGAAATACATCAGCGGGCATAGCCGTGAATATGTATCGCCTCGATGACAAGGAGAATGTTCCGGGTGTAATTCACGCTATGATTTCCCGCTTTAGTGACCTGTTCTATTTCGGCGGCATCAACTGCTTTAACGATGAGGGCTGGCATGTGGGTATCGGCCTGCACCGAACCCACCGGGAAGGCGAATTCGAGCCGGAAATGCTGGAACTGCTGGAAAACCTTGTACCGCACTTCCAGCGCTCCCTGCGCCTCCAAAAGGAATTTACCCGCCTGCAGCTACTCAAAACAAAAATGCAACTAGAACTGGATCGTCAAATCATTGGCCTTATTTTGTTGGGCAATGAGAGTAAGCCTCTCTACATTAACCCCATGGCAAAACGAATTCTGGGCAATCATGGCGCCATTGACCTACAAAATGATGCCATACGGGCATACTTGAAAGATGAAGATGAACAGTTGCAACAGGCCATTCATGAAGCGCAGGCAACACCATCCGGCACGATTTGTCGAGGCCAGGCGTTAGGCCTAACCCACCCAGATCATTCTATGCCTTTGGCAGTATTAGTGCTGCCTGCCGCGTCTAATAATTCTACAGACAGGAACATGGTTTCTAACTCTCAAGTGGCAGTTTATATCACCGATCCGGAAGAATCCGCCCCTATCGCCCATGACGCCCTAATACGTATTTATGGCCTGACTGAGCGCGAGGCTAAAGTGGCCGTAGCCATCGCCAACGGACGGGAGGTAAACCAGATCGCCGAAATGCATCATGTCAGTGTGCAGACAGTACGCAGTCAGATAAAAAGTATCTTCAGCAAGACCGGCGTCAACCGACAGGCCGACCTGATCCGCCTTTTGCTCAGTGGGCCCATGATGTATGAAACATGACGCCTCTCTTGGTTTTTACTAATGTCATGGCTCGGCGGAGTCTGAAAATATTCACGTTAACGCGCCCGCTCTCACAGCATGCAGTGAATGGTTGTGGACCTCAAATAGCGCCCTTGCGCCGTAGCCTGTTCTTCAAGGCGTAAAAGGCGCTCACGCTCAGGCCGTAATCCTTGGCATAAGCTGAATCGACTGGCCGGAGCTAGCGCATGCCTGCGCGTGTACAAACCAGAATTCCTATTTCTCGGTAAGGGAGATCTCCTGCGTCAGGTGTCCGCTCCGTTAGGGTCAACAATGAAGCGCAGTCCGGTTGCCAGGATTTTGTTTGGGAAGTATGGGGGATATGTATCGCTTACAACGGCTACAGTATTCTTGCCATGGCTTTCATCCAAGCACCAAAGATACCGCTTATAATATCAGTGAGTTCTTAAAGATAATAACAGTGCTTCAATTGAACCCCACATATTACTAATTGGTGCTAATTCTTTTAGCCCCGCCTTTTAATACTTGGCGGATTCAACTCTGAAGTGCATATCGGTTAAGCGGCCTGCGCCGCCATGTGATTTTGCATCAAAACCTCAGGGGTTTTAAAGCCCAATGTTTTTCGTGGCCGTTGATTGAGTTGGGTAACAACCGCCAAGACATCTT
>JBFFNE010000123.1:0-5950 GCA_041563315.1 Thiohalomonadaceae bacterium | reverse complement strand
GGTCGCTAACCAGAAGTAATATGGCGACATACTGTCGCATCAATCACACATAGCGGTTTTAGAAGGAAATAACCTTACCCCCAAATCATCCTATATCAATCACGGAATGCGGATGCCCGAAAATTACACACCACATTACACAGTGTGTAATTCTGAAAAAACAAAAAAATGCCCCGCAGGCCTTTGTCTACGGGGCATTCATTCATTCACACATCCGAATTACACAGTTATTACTATATACTCCATCACGCGGGCTTTTTTAACGAAACAGAGAACACCGCTCAGGGCATCTCATCCTGCTCCGCCCCTTCCTTCTCCACCGGCATCAGGTCTTCCTTGCTTACCCCCAGCGCCAGGGCCGCGGCACTGGCAACGTATATGGAGGAGTAGGTTCCCACGAAGATGCCGACCAGCAGTGCGGTGGCGAAGCCGTGGATCAGTTTACCGCCGAAGAAGAACAGGGCGAGCAGCACCAGCATGGTGGTGAAGGAGGTCATCAAGGTGCGCGAGAGGGTCTGGTTGAGGGAGGCGTTGACCACTTCATCCGGGGTGCCCTTGCGCATCATGCGAAAGTTTTCACGGATGCGGTCGAAGACGACAATGGTGTCGTTGAGCGAGTAACCGATCACAGCGAGGATTGCGGCGAGCACGGTGAGATCGAAATCGAGCTGCAGCAACGAGAACACCCCGAGGGTGATGATCACATCATGCACCAGCGCGGCGACCGAGCCGACGGCGAAGCGGTATTCAAAACGCAGCGCGACATAGATCAGGATGCCGATGAGGGCGTAGATCATCGCCAGGCCGCCGTCGTTGGTCAGCTCCTCGCCCACCTGCGGGCCGACGAACTCCACACGGCGCATCGCCACCGTGTCATCGGCCCCTTTAAGGGCGAGCAGGACCTTGTCGCTCAGATCCGCGCTGCTCACGCCTTCGCGTGGGGCAATACGAATCAGTACCTCGGTTGCTTTACCAAAGTGCTGCACTACCGCATCGCCGTAGCCGTTATCGGTCAAGGTCTGGCGGATCTCGGTCAGTTCGGCATTCTGTGGATAGCCCACCTCGATCAGCGTGCCGCCAGTGAAATCAATGCCGAAGTTGAAGCCGCGCACGGCGATGGAGCCGATCGCCACAACAATCAGCGCCAATGACAAAAACACCGCCGGCTTGCGCATGCCGAGGAAGTTGATATGGGTCTCTTTTTTGAAGAGTTGCATCGTACTCCCTCCTCAGATGGACAGTTTGGACAGGCGTTTACCGCCCAGGAACAGGTTGAGCACGGCCCGTGTCACCATAATGGCGGTGAACATGGAAGTGACGATACCGATAGCCAGGGTAATGGCGAAGCCTTTGATCGGCCCGGTACCGAACCCGAATAGCACGACTGCGGCAATCAGCGTGGTGATGTTGGCGTCGGCGATAGTAGAGAAGGCCTTCGCATACCCGGCATGGATCGACGAGTGCGGCGTATTGCCTACGCGCAGCTCCTCGCGGATGCGCTCGAAGATGAGTACGTTGGCATCCACGGCCATACCCACTGTAAGCACGATGCCGGCGATACCCGGCAAGGTGAGGGTCGCCTGTAGCAGGGAGAGCACCGCAACGATAATCACCAGGTTCAGTCCCAGCGCCAGGTTGGCCACCAGACCGAACGTCTTGTACCACAACGCCATAAAGGCGAGGACGAAGATAAAGCCGATAACGACTGACAGTAGCCCCTTGTCAATATTGTCCTGACCGAGACTGGGTCCTACGGTGCGTTCTTCGACGATCTCCATCGGTGCGGCCAGCGCACCGGCACGCAACAACAGCGCCAGATTGCGCGCTTCTTCGGCGCTGTCGAGACCGGTGGTCTGGAAACGCTTGCTGAAGACATCGCGGATCACAGCAATGCTGATCACTTCTTCGATACGTTTGGTCTCACGTACTGGTTCGCCATCCACCATGCGGGTTTCGGTCTTGGTCTCGATAAAGACCACCGCCATGCGCTTACCCGTGTTCTCGCGGGTATTGTTCAGCATTCGGCGTGCCCCATTGGAATCAAGGGTAACGGTTACCATCGGGCTGCCAGATTGCTGTTCAATACCCGAGGCGGCATCGATAACCTGATCGCCGGTGACGATGACCTCCTTCAACAACAGCACCGGCTGGCCATCTCTTTCGCGGTACAGGCGTGAATTGAACGGCACGCGACCGCTGAGGGCATCCTGCAGGCTGTGCTCCTCATCGACCATGTGGTATTCGAGCGTAGCCGTGGCACCGATCACGTCCTTGGCACGGGCGGTATCCTGTACCCCCGGCAACTGGACTACGATGCGATTCTCGCCCTGCTGCTGGATCACCGGCTCTGACACACCCAGCTCATTGACACGCTTGCGCAGGGTAGTGATGTTCTGTTTGACGGCAAATTTTTCCGTCTCCAGCTGCTCCTGCTCACTGATGGAGGCATAGAGAAAGAAACCGTCCTCACGGTCCTGATCGGCAAGCTGCAGATCACGATACTCACCGCGGATGGCATCTACCGCCTTGTCGCGTTCGGCCACATCACGGAACTTCACTTCGACCCGATCGTTGGCATCGATAATGGTGAGATAGCGCACTTTGTTGTCGCGCAACAGGGCACGGATGTCGCTGACGTAGCGCTCCAGCGCCTGTTGGATGGCGGCGTTCATATCCACCTCCATCAGGAAGTGCACCCCGCCGCGCAGATCCAGTCCCAGAAACATCGGCATGGCGTTGAGCTCACGCAACCATGCCGGGGTGGCCGGCAGCAGGTTTAGCGCCGCGGTGAAATTGTCACCCAGGGCCTCACGTACCGGCTCGTGAGCCTTGAGCTGGGTTTCGGTGTCGCCAAAGCGCACCAGGAGTTGATCCGGAGTCAACTCGTAGGATTTGTATGGCAGCTGCTGCGCCTCAAGGACCTCAAGCACCTTGTCGCGGGTGTCGTTGTTGACCTGAGCCATGCGGTTGGCCGAGATCTGCAGTGCCGGGTCGGTCCCGTAGAGGTTGGGCAAGGCGTAGATGGCACTGATTACCAGCAGAAAGACGATGAGCAGGTATTTCCAGAGCGGGTAGCGATTAATCATTGATCACACTCACATGCTGCCCGCGGCATCCTGCCGCGGGTACAGTTATTGTTGTGGGAAAGAAGAAGGGTTACAGCGTTTTGATGGTACCCTTGGGCAGAATGCTGGCGACTGCAGCGCGCTGCAGCTTGACCTGCACATTGTCGGCCAGCTCTATGGTCACAGCCTCTTCAGCGACCTCGATGATCTTGCCGTAAATCCCCCCCTGAGTGAGCACTTCATCGCCCTTGGCGAGGGCCTCAACCATCTTCTTGTGCTCTTTGGCACGCTTGGACTGCGGGCGGATCAGCAGGAAATAGAAGACGATGAAGAGAATAATAAATGGGAACAGTGCCTCCAGCAGACCGGGTTGTTGCGCGGCAGCAGGAGCGTCTTGGGCGAGGGCATCGGCAATGAAAAAGCTCATAGTGGTTCCTTACGTCGTTTTTAAGTTTGGGTTGTTGGTCTCACGCCATTGTGGGCGTAACGCAGGTACAGCCTATTATGGCATAGGCGGTACGGCTTGTGACCGTTGGGTATAAAAGTCGTTCACAAAATCATCCAGCCTCCCCTCTTCGATCGCTTGGCGCAAACCACGCATCAGGTGCTGGTAGTAATAAAGGTTGTGGATAGTATTGAGGCGGGCTCCCAGAATCTCGCCGGTCTTGTCCAGATGGCGCAGATAGGCCCGTGAGTAGTTGCGGCAGGTGTAACAGTCGCAGGCCGGGTCCAGCGGACCGGTATCATGCTGGTAACCGGCATTACGGATCTTCACTACCCCTTTACTGGTGAACAGGTGGCCGTTACGGGCGTTGCGAGTCGGCATCACGCAATCGAACATATCTACCCCGCGGCGCACCGCTTCGACGATATCCTCCGGCTTACCCACGCCCATCAGGTAACGCGGCTTGTCCTGGGGCATGTGCGGGGTGATCCCCTCCAGGGTGCCCATCATCTCTTCCTTGGGCTCGCCAACCGAGAGGCCACCGATGGCATAGCCATCGAAGCCGATCTCCAGCAACCCGGCCAGGGATTCACGCCGCAAGTCAGAATACATACCCCCCTGAACAATACCGAACAGGGCATTGGGATTGTCCGCGTGAGCCGTTTTCGAGCGCTCGGCCCAGCGTAGGGAGAGTTCCATCGACTTACGCGCCTCCGCCTCGCTGGCGGGATAGGGAGTGCACTCGTCGAAGATCATCACGATGTCTGACCCGAGATCACGCTGCACGGCCATCGACTCCTCCGGCCCCATGAACACCTTCGAACCGTTTACCGGCGAGGCGAAGGTGACCCCCTCCTCCGTGATCTTTCTCATATCACCCAGGCTGAAGACCTGAAAACCGCCGGAGTCGGTAAGGATGGGCCCTTGCCAGTGCATGAAATTGTGCAAATCGCCATGCTCGCGGATCACCTCGGTGCCCGGACGCAGCATCAGGTGGAAGGTATTACCAAGGATGATCTCGGCACCGATGCCCTGCAGCTCCTCCGGGGTCATCGCCTTGACCGTACCATAGGTACCCACCGGCATGAATGCAGGGGTCTCGACCGTGCCCCGGTCGAAGGTAAGACGACCGCGGCGGGCCTGGTTGTGGGTGTGCAGGAGATCGAATTTCATAGTATCAGGGCCGAGGTAAAAGAGACGGGGTACAAAGATAAGTTTCGCATAGTCTATATCTCCCCTCGAATCTCGTCTCTCGTATGCTTTCCCTGTGGTAATACAAACATGGCATCGCCATAGCTGAAGAAACGGTACCTTTCCGCCACCGCGTGACGATAGGCGGCCATCACCTGTCCGTGGCCGGCAAAGGCGCTGACCAGCATCAACAGGGTCGATTCGGGCAGATGGAAGTTGGTGATCATGGCATCAATGACGCGGAAGGTGTAGCCGGGATAGATGAATATATCGCTCTCACCGGAAAAAGGGGCCAACGCCCCTTTCGGATTGGCGCGGGCCGCTGATTCGAGCGAGCGGACGACAGTGGTGCCGACCGCTATCACCCGTCCGCCACGGGCATGGGTTCGAGCTACCGCCTCGACCACATCTTCAGGCACTTCTATATATTCCGAGTGCATTACATGCTCACGGATATCGTCGGTACGCACCGGCTGGAAAGTACCGGCGCCCACGTGAAGGGTGACATAGGCCGATTCGATGCCCATTTGCTTCAGTTGTTCAAACATCGCCTGGTCGAAATGGAGGCCGGCTGTGGGCGCCGCCACAGCGCCTTCCTTGCGCGCATACACTGTCTGGTAGCGCTCGGCATCGCTCTCGGCCGCCTCGCGGTCTATATAAGGAGGCAGCGGCATATGACCAACCCGCTTGAGGATCTCCAGCACCGGTCCAGGAAAGCGTAAGGAAAACAGTTGGCCCTCGCGCCCAGTCACTTCAACCTCGACCTGCTCCTCCAGGGTTAACCGGCTCCCCGCTTTGGGCGATTTGCTGGCACGCACGTGTGCCAACACTTCACACTCACCGATGATCCGCTCAACCAACACCTCAACCTGACCGCCGCTCTCCTTACGCCCATAAAGGCGCGCGGGGATCACCCGCGTGTCATTGAACACCAGCAGGTCACCCGGCCGCAGAAGGTCCGTCAGGTCGGCAAACAGCCTGTCCTTCAGCGTTCCACTGGCGCCATCAAGCACCAGCAAACGACTACCTCGACGCTCTGCGGTCGGGCGCTGGGCGATAAGCTCCTCGGGAAGGTCGAAATGGAAATCACTACGTTGCATAGGGCGCGCATAATAACACCAGATACGGGATGCGAGATACGAGAGAGTGTTTTTCTCCCTACCTCTTTCCTCTCGCCCCTTTCACCGGCTATAATGCGCGCACCCTTGCCGGGGTGGCGAAATTGGTAGACGCAGGGGATTCAAAATCC
>JBFFNE010000122.1:0-5991 GCA_041563315.1 Thiohalomonadaceae bacterium | reverse complement strand
GTCGTCTGGGGCTGGATGGTAGCGATGTTATTGGCGATCTGCTGATGTAGTGCCTGGGTCGGATGGAAGCCATCCCACCACATTACGGTTGTCGGATCCACGCCTGTAGGGGTACCGGTATTGGCGTCATAGGCGGTAGATGTCGCATCGACAAAATTATAGGCTGTGGGATTTGCTGTCACGCTGGCAAACACACTCGCGATATCCGATACCATGAATGCCACGCCCGGATACGCTGTAGCCAGCGTATTCAACATACTGTCGGCTTGCTGATTGTAGTAATCAATATCCGCTTTCAGAGCATTGAGCACCGATGGATTCATCATCACGCTAACCCCGGGGAGCAGGTCGATACGCGGCATGTTTGCCACAAGCACTTTGGTGAAGCCGAGCGCGATGGCGCTTTCGATGATTTGTTTTATCGCTGCCACCCGCTGGTCGATGAAGGCGGTGGTGACATTGCCCTGAGTGCCCTTTTCATATTGATAGACGATGTCGTTGCCGAACGCGGTGATGGCGAAAATATCGCTGGCAGCAGGTGAGGTGGTGCCCAGCGCGGTTGTCAGCTCGACAAATTGTTCGCTTGCGTCCTTCGGTCGGTCGACACCGGCGGCCCCCGGCAAGCTATTGATAATTTCAGCCCCGCTGCGGGCAAAGTTCGTTGCGGTTTCTCCCGCGCCGGGTGTGATGGCACTGCTGACCGGCCTGGGCTGTCCTATGCTCGTCGCAGAAGCCAACAAAGCGATCCAGGTATCCCCGTTGGTGGCGGTAACGTTACCTGCAGGATCACCGATACCGACTGGCGCGGCGTAGACATTGGGATTTAGGGATGCGTAGCTCGCGCCCATCACATAGATATCCGCTGATGCAGTCTGTCCCATGGTACCCAGGGCAAGGCTGGTAGCGATATGAAGGGCGCGGCGTAGGGGCAATGAAGTTGGCTTTGTGTTGTGGTTATTTTCCATATTGAATCCTCAGCTATTATTATTCGTACTCAGTACGAGGAGGTACCCAGGTTTTGCTGAGGATGACCTTAGCCTGAGTTTCCTTAAGGCAATATGAAACGGGCCTTGCCAAGGCCTTGTACGCCATATCTTTTTGTTAGCCCCCTAAGGCGTATGGGGCAAGTCTTGGGCAGACTCATTCCAATCATTGCATTCGATACAAAAAAACCTCGGTTCCATAGTAAAGTGCAAACAAGACATAACATGGGGCTCCAGACCGATTCGCTGTCGTATCGCTCCTGTTGTTGTAATGCAGCAGCGGCCACCTGAGCCGATTCGTTTGGGAGTCCGGAGGTCGGATGAGTACTCATCTATTCAGTGACGAGAAAATAGTCGAGTCATGGAAAAAGAACGCACGGTCATGGACTGTTGCGGTGCGTGAGGGGCAGATTGAGAGCCGTAAACAGGTTACCGATCAAGCTATCATCGATGCAATACTCAGCCGTTCGCCACGCTCCGTTCTGGACATGGGGTGTGGCGAAGGATGGCTTGTTCGTGAACTTTCCACTGAGAATATTAATGCGGTTGGCGTGGACGTCGTACCAGGACTTATAGAAGCGGCACAACGTGCCGGGGGCGGTGATTTTCGCGCGATTTCTTACGAGGAAATGGCTTCTGGAAGACTCGAGCTCCCGGTTGACGTCGTTGTCTGTAACTTCTCGCTCCTCGGAAAAGAATCGGTCGAGGGAGTATTCAAGGCGATCCCTTCTCTGCTGGAGTCGCAGGGGGCATTTATCGTGCAAACCCTTCACCCGCTTGTGGCGTGCGGCGACTTCCCGTACCGGGATGGGTGGCGAGCAGGTTCTTGGGCGGGGTTCAGTGACGATTTCTCGGATCCCGCACCATGGTATTTTAGAACCCTTGAAAGTTGGATAAGGTTGTTCGCTAGTTGTGGACTTAACCTACGTGAGGTTCGTGAGCCTCTCCACCCAAGAACTCAGAAGCCAGCTTCCGTCATATTCATCGGGGAAGCCTTTGGCTAACAATCACCATCAAGGCGAAACATAGTCAGGGATAGAACCGCGGCGCTATTTTGGGTGCCCATATCCGGTGAGACGATGGCGCGCTGGCCACGTCGGCTCCCATAGCGCCTGTGCATTGAACTTGCAGCCTTGATACAAATCAATCCCTTATCCGGACAGGAGCGCTAGGCTTTACTCAACTCCTCATTCAGGTAACGCACCATGGCACTGCTAGACATCCAGTCTCCATCTTCCGGGCCGTTGAACAACGGTATGACCTTTTTCGCCTTGGCTTTTCGCCCCTTCTTTTTCATGGCGGGCCTGTCGGCGCTGCTATTGATGGTGCTCTGGCTGTTTATGTACCGTGGGCTGCTACCGGCACCGGATTATTACGGCGCGATTGCCTGGCACGGGCATGAGATGCTGTTTGGGTATGCGGCGGCGGTGGTGGTTGGGTTTCTGCTCACCGCGACAAAGAACTGGACCGGCATCCAGACCCTGCGTTATTGGCCGCTAGCCGGGTTAACCCTAGCGTGGGTGCTCGGGCGCCTGGTGCCGTTTGTGCCGGGTCTCACCCCGGTAGTCATTGCCTTTATCGATATGCTGTTTCTGCACCTGGCCGCTGTTGCACTGGCCTTTCCGTTGTTCCGAAGTCGGCAGAAACACAACATTCCCTTGGCCTTTCTGGTACTTACCCTGGCGGTAGCCAATGGCCTGTTTCATCTGGAGCTGTTGGGCATGGCGACCGATACTCTGCAGGCGGGAATCCGGCTGGGAGTGGGGATGGTGGTGACCCTGCTGGTGGTGATGGGTGGGCGGGTGATCCCGTTTTTCATCGAGCGCGGGTTGCAGGGGGTAACGATCAAAAAGTGGGAGTGGGTCGAGCAACTGTCGCTCGCCTCGGTGCTGTCTTTTGTACTGGCTCAAACACTGTTCCCGCAAAGTACAGGGGCGATGGTACTGGCCCTGACCGCGGCGCTGATAAATGGGATCCGGGTGGCCGGCTGGTATCACCGAAAGGTTTGGTCGGTTTCCTTGCTGTGGGTGCTGTACTTGGGCTATAGCTGGGTGGTTGTGGGACTGCTGATGCAAGCCTTAAGTATTCCGGGATGGGTGCCGTCGATGCTTTCACTGCATGCTTTGACCGTGGGCGGTGTTGGGGTGCTGACCTTGGGGATGATGGCGCGCGTGGCGATTGGGCATACCGGCCGACCGATGCAGGCGCATCAGCTGATGGGCTGGGCGTTTTCCTTGGTGGTGATGGCGGCAGTGGTGCGGGGGGTGTTGCCGCTCTTTTTCCCGACACGCTACGCGCTGTGGATTGATGTTGCAGGCGGGCTGTGGCTGCTCGCCTTTTTGCCGTTTTTCATTATTTACTTTCCGATCCTGACCCGGCCGAGGGTGGATGGCCAGCCGGGATAGACCGTGATGGAGGAGCTGTCGTCTCGGCAGCGATTGGCCAGGCGGTGTTTTATTCGTGTGGGAGCGGACATCCCTGCCGCGATTAAATCAGGCATGCTTGTTACAGGTGTTCGCGACCGGGACGGTTGTTCCCACAGAACCCCGCTATGATAAGTAGGTGAAAATTGCGACATTGGGTTCTCATGACAGTCGGTCATCCGGTCAGGAGTTTACGCTAGTGAAACTGCTCTACAGCTCACCCAATACCTTGCTGGCTAGCCACATTCGCAATCTGCTGGAGGCGGTAGATATCGAGGTACGGATGAAAAATGAGTACCTGGGGGGTGGCGCCGGCGAGCTGCCGCCGACCGAGGCCTGGCCCGAGTTGTGGGTGAATGAGCGAGACTATGCTGCCGCACAAACCCTGCTGGACGAATTTCTTCATAGCTCTGCGGACACTCAGCCGGACTGGCTTTGTCCTGCCTGCGGTGAGCGTATTGAAGGGCAGTTCAGTGCCTGCTGGCGTTGTGGTGGGGAAAAACCACACAATCTTTAAAGGTCCTCTGCCTGCCAAATTGTCGGTATCAATCATCGCAAGGAACGGCAATCTCTTCTCTTGCTACCGCAGCCAACAGATTGCTGCATTACTCCGTTCCTCGCAATGACATACACTTGTCTATGGAAGATTCGGATTTACTCTCGTCAAGCGCTAGCCTGTTGTCGCGGGCGTCTTTGCCAGTATGATGAAGGCACGGGATCACCTCGCATCACCCGGCTAAACAAAATCGGAGTTCATTGGCAGGCATGGAGATTACAGCGCACAAGCCGATGCATAAACGTTCGATTGGCACCATCGCTGAGGTGCATGGTCCGGTGGTGGTGGTCAACTGCCGCCAGTTGCCGCCGATGCGCCAGGCGCTGACCGCCGAGGTCGATCACGAAACCTATCTGTTCGAGGTGCACCAGCATATCGATCAGCACCATGTGCGCGCCATCACACTGCACCGTACCAGCGGTTTGCGCCGCGGCATGCCGGTCTACGACAGCGGTGCGCCGCTGCATGTGCCGGTAACCAAAAATTGCCTGGGTCGTCTGATCAATATCTTTGGGGAACCTCTCGACGGCGGTGCGCCGCTCCCTGCCGATCACTACCGTAATATCCATGCCAAGCCCCCGGCCCTAACGGACTCCCTCGGCACCAGCGGCATCCTTGAGACCGGCATCAAGGTCATCGACCTGTTGTGTCCTTTCGTCAAGGGCGGCAAGACAGGGCTGTTCGGTGGCGCGGGGGTAGGCAAGACCGTGCTGGTGATGGAGTTCATGCATGCGGTTGCCGAGATCCACAAGGGCGTGTCGGTGTTCGCCGGGGTGGGGGAGCGTATTCGCGAGGGCCATGAGCTGTGGCACGAGATGCAGAAGGCCGGTGTGATGCCGCAGACCACGATGCTGTTCGGCCAGATGGACGAGTCGCCCGGGGTGCGCTTTCGCGTCGGCCTGTCGGCGTTGACCTACGCCGAGTACCTGCGCGACACGACAAAAAAGGAGGTCTTGTTCGTGATGGACAACATCTTCCGTTTTGTGCAGGCCGGCAGCGAAATCTCCAGTCTGCTCGGGCGCATGCCTGCCACGGTGGGCTACCAACCGACGTTGCGCACCGAGGTGGCCGAGCTGCAGGACCGCATTCTCTCCACCCGCCGGGGCGCCATTACTTCGGTGCAGGCGGTTTATGTACCGGCCGATGACATGAGCGACCCGGCGGTCAACGCCATCCTCAATCACCTCGATACTACGGTGATCCTCTCCCGCTCCCAGGCGGGCAAGGGGATCTACCCGGCGGTCGATCCGCTGCGTTCCAGCAGCAAGTTGATGGACCGTCACAGCCTCGGCGAACGCCACTACCACATCGCCGAAGGGGTGCGCGAGGCGATGGCCCGCTACGCCGAACTGGAGGACATCATCACCATGCTCGGCATCGAGGAGCTCTCGCCTAAGGATCGCCTGACGGTGATGCGCGCGCGCAAGCTGCAGCGTTATCTCACCCAGCCCTTCTGGGTGACGGCGGCGCATACCGGACTGCCGGGGCTATCGGTGAGTCTCGCCGACACCCTGGACGATTGCGAGGCCTTTCTGCGCGGCGATTACGATGCGGTGCCGGAGGATCAGTGCTACATGCGCGGGAGTATGAAGGAGCAAAAGGCATGAGCGGTTTTACCTTGCAGCTTTTCGATAGCCGCCGCAGCGAGCTTATCGAAGGGGTGGAGGCCTTTGTCGGCGAAGATGCCAGCGGCAGTTTCGGCCTCCTCCGGGGCCATGCGAGGTTTATGACCGTGCTGGTGTTCGGCCTGGCTCGTTTCCGTTGTGGCGATGCGGCGGCCTGGCAATACCTGGCGTTGCCCGGTGCGGTGCTCTACTTTGCCGACAATACCCTCACCCTGGCCAGCCGCCACTATCTGCGCGACAGCGATTATGAGCGCATCTTGCAGCGTTTGGGTGAGGAACTGCTGGCCGAGGAGGAGGAACTGCACGATATCCGCGAGAGCCTGCGGCGGATGGAGGAGGCGATGTTCAAGCGCATGTGGGAGCTTGGCCAGCAGGGAGTGAAATTGCATGAATGACCGACAGCG
>JBFFNE010000121.1:0-6018 GCA_041563315.1 Thiohalomonadaceae bacterium | reverse complement strand
CGGCCAGGAGCGGACCATATGCTCAATCATCAGTTATGCCCCCTATTTAGCCTTTAGAAGACATATCTATTCTTTATATGTCTTCAAGTATTTTCACTTATAGCTACACAAGCAAATTCGCCATTGGCAAACAACGACAGGATTGGCATCATGGACAGCAAACAATAACAAAGGATTGATCCGGATGGAGAGCCTTGCCTCGATTATCATCCTTGCCCTGATCGGATGGGCGATTTTCATCTATAACAGACTGGTGCGTGATAGAAACCGGGTACACGCTGCCTGGAGCGATATCGATGTCCAGCTTAAGCGGCGCTATGACCTGATTCCCCAGCTGGTCGAGGCGGTGCGCCAGTACGCGGCCTATGAGCGGGCTACACTCAAAGCCCTAACCGAGCTGCGTAATATGGCACAACGTAGCGAATCGGTCAGTGACCGTGCACAGTTGGAGAGCGGTCTGGGCAAAGGCTTGCACCGTCTTATCGCCGTCGCCGAACAGTATCCCGACCTCAAGGCCAACGAGGGGTTCCTCGAACTGCAGGAAAACCTTACCGAAGTGGAAGACCATATCCAGTACGCACGCCGCTACTACAACGGTACCGTGCGCAACCTCAATACCCGTATCGACACCTTCCCTGACCTGTTCATCGCCCGTCCCTTAGGCTACGTCTACTCCAGCTATTTTGAGCTGGAGACAGAGGGTGAACGCAATCCTGTGGTGATCTCGAAATGAAAATTCTATCCCTGCTTTGTCTGCTGGCTGCACTACCGGTACTGGCCGATGAGCGTATCCTCGATTTCAGTAGCGATATCGTGGTGCATCGTAGCGGTGTGCTCAGCGTCACCGAAAACATTACAGTACGAGCCGAGAGCGGTCAGATCCGCCACGGTATCTACCGTGACTTTCCCACTGTCTATCGCGGGCGCAATGGCCTTACTGACCGCGTTACCTTCGTGCCGCTGGCGGTGGAGCTGGACGGCGAACCGGTACCTTACTTCACAAAGCAGGTGAGCAACGGCGTGCGACTCTATATGGGCCGTGAGAGCCGGCTGCTACCCGTTGGTGTCTACCGCTTCACACTCACCTATAACACCGATTACCAACTCGGTTATTTCGATAACCATGACGAGCTCTACTGGAATGTTAACGGCAACGGCTGGAACTTCCCCATCGACCGGGTCGAGGCCACCGTCCATCTCCCCTCCGGTATGGCGTTGGAGCGTATTACCCACGAGGCCTACACCGGTGCCTTCGGTGCCAAGGGGCGGGATTACCATAGCCAGATAAACTCAGATGACACTCTCCACTTCAATACGACCATGTCGCTGGCCCAGGAGGAGGGGCTGACCATCGTCGTCGGCTGGCCCAAGGGGTTTGTGCACCAACCAACGGGTGAAGAACGGCGGCGCTGGTTCCTACATGATAACGGCAACCTGCTTGCCGGCTTGGCCGGACTGGCCATACTGCTGCTTTACTACGGCCTGGTATGGCGTGCTTACGGTCGGGACCCCGAGAAGGGAGTGATTATTCCCCGCTATGAGCCACCGGCAGGTTTTTCTCCCGCCTCCGCACGCTTTATCCGATGCATGGGCTACGACAACAAGGCATTCACTGCCGCGGTGGTAAACCTGGCGGTAAAGGGAGTGGTGGAGATTGAGCAGAGGGGTACTAAATACACCCTAAAACGGCTGCCGGCGGTAACCCCGTCCCTCGCTGCCGGTGAGAGGGCACTGCTAAAGCAGTTGTTTAAGCATCGCGACACCATAGAACTGAAAAAAAGTGAACACGGGCGGGTTGGTGGTGCTATGGAAAAACACAAAAACTCGCTGAAGCGCGACTACGAAAAGCGCTACTTCAGTACCAACGGTGTCTGGGTCATCCCCGGCGTCCTGCTCTCCATCGTAATGATGTTGGTCAGTGCCAAGTTTGCTTCAACAAAGGAGGAAGCCATTATTCCCCTGTTCATGAGTATCTGGCTAACCTTCTGGAGCTTCGCGGTCTATCTTCTGGGAAAGATGGTGATCAATTCTTGGCGCCATGGAGTAGTCGGAGGCATCTTTAGTCTGCTGTTCGCCACCCCCTTCTTTTTCGGTGAGGTAGTCGGGATCTGGGTTTTGTTCAGCCAGGGCGGTCCAGGAATTGCTATGGTCATGGCAATGGCGATCAACGTGCTCTTCTACCATCTGCTCAAGGCACCTACTCTTGCTGGTCGCAAAATACTCGATAAGCTGGAGGGGTTCCGTCTCTACCTAGAGATGGCAGAGAAGGATGAGATGAACCTGCGCAATCCGCCAGAGAAGACCCTGCAACTTTTCGAAACATTCCTGCCCTATGCCCTCGCGCTCGATGTCGAACAAAAGTGGGCTGAACGTTTCGCCTCTGTATTTGCACAAATGGAGCGTAGCCAGGGGCACTACCGCCCCACTTGGTACCACGGCACAGCATTCACTAGCGCCGCTGTTGGTGGTTTTGCCGGTGGACTCGCCGGTGCGTTTACCTCGGCGATATCTTCCGCCTCGACCGCACCAGGCTCTTCCTCTGGTGGAGGAGGTGGCGGCTCATCAGGTGGTGGAGGCGGCGGTGGCGGTGGCGGTGGTTGGTAGTCTTTAACTACACTATCCTAATGATGGATGGTGCTGCACGTAAAACTCTATATGGAAATACTCCTATTAGCACTATATGGTAATCGTCTACCAATATGGCGTGGCACGTCTGCTCTTGGGCGATTATCAGACGATGTCATGGCTACTCACTGAGGTCCGTTACGGCGCCGAGGAGTCGTTAGTGCTGGTAGAGCGGGGCCTAGATGACGATCAAGGCAAGAAACGGCCAGGAGCGGCCATACTGTTTAATCGGGAACAATGACCGCTATTTTCTTCATAAGAGACATTGTTTGCATCTTTACCCTATAGCCTGTTTGGGTATACTGGGTTAGAAAGGTGAACCGGGGTCCCGATTTGCTTAATTCAATAATGAGACAGGGATTCGTTTAATGCTAATAAAAACAATCTCTTACATCGCCGCATTAGAAACTCATTATATTGATGTGGGGACCCGAAGGTGTCCGTAAGGGCAGTCCGAGGCCACTTGCGCATGAATCACCAGATTCTCAAAAGAATCATGAGTTTGCTTCCCAGCGACGCAGGCATGGAATTACCGCCAAAAGTCTTTCTTGACATGAACGGCGAATTTATTGAGTTCATTGAAGGACAGAGGTTGGTGGCGAGATACCCTAATATGGAGCGCTACGCGAATCCTTTCGGCTTTATGCAGGGCGGGATCATTGTGGCCGCAATGGACAATACAGTATCCCCACTGAGTTACATGGTTGCGCCGCCGAACATAACTAGCGGAATTGAGGCTACCTTCAAAAGGCCTATTAAGGTCGCCGATCCCTTTATTGATGTTTTCGCAACCGTGGTGAGTAGATCTGATTCCACTATCACCCTTCAAGCCGAGGTACTGAATGCCAAAGGCAAGCGGGCAGCAATAGGCTTAGCGAAGGGCACCTTTATCAAAGGGCGCAGGAACGACTCGAATGGCTTCTAACACCCACATCGAGTCCGACGGCTTACCCTACAGCGCTCCAGGGCAAGCCTCGGCTCATGTGGAACGTTATGCATTTGATAGACAACGGAGTCTCCGAATATGAAAATAGCAATACTCGGTGGCGGCGTAGCCGGTGTCAGCAGCGCCATTGCGCTAAAGCAAAAAGGATTCGATGTCAGCATCTACGAAAGGCACGAGTCCGCATCGAATATTGGCGCGGGTATCGTTGTGTGGCCGAATGCGGCCTATGTGCTTGATCAGCTCGGTGTGTTGAACGAAATCGAAGCCGCATCCGGGCATCCGACAAGAATGCGTCGACTATCGAGCGCCAACGAGGATTTGGGTGCGATTGATATTGAAAAAATCAACCATCATATGGGGTATTCAAGCCTCTCCATTCTCAGGAGCGATTTCCAGAACATTCTGATATCGAAGCTTGAATCGTTCGGAGTTGCCATCCAGTATGGCCATACGCTTACCAGCATAGAAACCAAAAATCCAGATCAAGCTGAAGTCCACTTCCAAAATGGCTCGAAGATGACAGCCGACGTGCTGATCGGAGCGGATGGACGCATGGCTTCTTACACGAGACAGTATGTGCATGGTGACAACGCGCCCGTCTATCAAGGCTTTATAAACTGGATCGGCGTTTATGAATCCGAGGAAGAATCCTTTGATAAAATCGAAATCGCGGATTACTGGGGCGTGGGCGAACGATTTGGGATTGTTCCCATTACGAAGCACAAAGCCTATTGGGCAGGGGGCGTCGCCAGCGCTAATATTTGCTCAAGAAATCCGGCCGAGTATAGAGCAGAACTGGCCTCCATTTTTGCGGGCTGGCCACAACCGGTTCAAAGGGTGATTCACCACACGCCTGTTGAACGTATTAATAAGGTTTACGTTCATGACCATGATCCAATCCAGACGTGGCACAAAAACAACCTAATCATAATCGGCGACGCCGCCCATGCCCCTTTGCCAACATCCGGTCAGGGGGCCTGCCAGGCCTTGGAGGATGCCTGGCATCTTGCAAATATTCTAAGCGACTATCCGCATGATTTGCAGAACGCTTTTGTCAAATTCACCGAGATACGATTTGAAAAAACAGCCGGAACCATTATGGCTGCGCGAGGTTTTGCTTCATCGTTGTTCAATCGGGATGAAAATTTCTGTATGGCAAGAAACGAAAGCAGCAGAAATACGGACTTTACCAAACTGTACGCAGCCATGTCTCGAGACTGGGCTCAACACTTGCCACTCAATGCATAACAACGCCATCAACTCGGACAGCAAAAATCTGCATTCTGCGGCTCATGCGGAACGTTATATTTTTGAGGAAATATGAGACTACATGTCACAGGTAATGCTGGTTCTGGCAAAACGACGCTGGCCAAAAAACTAGGTCAAGCTCTAGATATACCAGTGGCGAGTTTAGATAGTGTAGCTTGGAAAGAGGGATGGATTGCTGCGTCAAAAGTAGAGAGAGCGGCTGGTGAGCAACAATTGGTCATCCAAGACAACTGGGTCATAGAGGGAGTGTCAAAAACAGTTCGGGATAACGCAGAGTTCATAGTCTTTCTTGATACACCAAGGCACATTTGTTTCCTCCGTTGCTTTAAGCGAAACTTGCCGTACTTGTTTAAATCTCGTCCAGAACTTCCATTAAACTGCCCGGAAATTCGAATCATCCCTAGTTTAACTAAACTGATTTGGTTGTTTCCCTCGCTTGCAAGGCCATCGATTTTAAAATCGATGGAGCACCAAAAAGGTATTGTGATGAGTAAGGCCACAAAGCTAGATGAGCTTGTTGATAAGATAAAGGCTGAGCTGGGTGCAGGAAGTAAGTGAAAATATAACCACGCCATTCCACCGGGCAAACCGGTGAGCGCGACGTTAGCAATATATAAAGAAGCAAGTTTTGTCCAAGCCGTTTGTGTTCGCATTAATGCCATTTAATTCGAGTTTTTATGGATCTATATAAACTCGGGCAAGGAGTTATTTGATGATAGAAAACTTGGATCGTGTTGCTATTGCAGGTGCTTCTGGAACGTTCAAGGGTGTATTTGTCCATGGCGTTTTAACAGCATTTGAACGACGTGGATTCACTGCTGCTGCGTACGGTTGTGCATCGTCGTCGACTCTTTCCTGCTCTGCTGCCGCCGCAAAATTGTCGGAAGCGGTCGGACTGGACTATTGGAACGGTGCACTCGATATACTAAACGAGACTGAAGGGAATTTGAGCGAGGTGGTGCTTCAAAGCATACGTCGCTATTCATCGATGTTCTGTAAACAGCTGTTTTTGGACGACTCTCCTAGGCTGGTTATCTCTACTAGCCACGTAAGGACCGACGAGGCCGCGGAGCAGACGCAAGGCCGAGGTGCGCGAAAGCTAGGTAAACGTCTTATTATCAATGCTCTTCGAAAGGACAATACGTGGGTACGGGAAAATCTCGAGTCTTGGATTTTCG
>JBFFNE010000120.1:0-6034 GCA_041563315.1 Thiohalomonadaceae bacterium | reverse complement strand
CGGCGGGATGTGGCAGAGTTCGATGCGATCGAAACCTTCCGCGATATCCTGCCCGCTGTGTGAGTGCCAGAGGCGTTTCGAGTCAGGGTTGAACGCGATAATTTGCTTTTCCGTTACTCTTACTCGGGGACCTTTTTTTTCTTCAAACGCTTGTCCCAGCTTTTGTAACGTTTGCGGCAATACCGTAGAAGGGATTCATATCCGTCGAAAAATAGCTCAAATCCATCCTCTGCAGCTGAGTCGTATTCGCAGTAGTCGTTACTGTGATCACGGCAAATCTGCGGCCGGCTGTCGTAGATGCCGCAACCACCACCCTCAAGCAGGTGCTGGCAGCGCGTATTGAGCAGGAGGTACCAGCCATCTTCGTCCTTGTAAGCCTGGACATTATGGTGGGAAAGTTGCCATAACAGCGTATCGAAGTCACTCATACTCGCTGGCGAGTCGATTTGCTGGGTGATATAAGTGCAGCACTTGGAATTATGGCAGAGGGAACACTTGGTTTCCGGGCTGGGAGTGCGTTTCTTGGGCATAAGTGTCGAACAGATTGGCGAAAAAAGTTTATAGTAGCAAAGGCGCTTGCAGGAAGTCATTGCTCCGCTGTCTTAGATGATGTCGGCGGAGAGGGAAAGCCTTAATAAAAAAGTTTGCGGGGAGTGTTGTGTTGATGAAATGGCGGGGGAGAGTATTGTTTGCCGTCCTGATGTGGGCATGCTCCGCCGGGCAGGCCGAGGATATGATCTTCGGCGAGCAGAGTTTTTTTACTGAACTGCCGCAGGTGCTGACAGTGACCCGTCTGCCACAGAACATGCTTGAGCTTCCGGCATCGCTGACGGTGATTGATCGACGCATGATCGAGGCCTCGGGTGCGACGGAGATCCCCGACCTGCTGCGCTTGGTGAGCGGCTTCCAGATCGCTCATGCAGGCGGTACCCGCACCTCGGTGACTTACCACGGCATGAGTGATGAGTATGCGCGGCGAATTCAGGTTCTGGTCGACGGCCGCTCCATTTATATGCCGGCGAATGGCGGAGTCGACTGGCCGGATGTACCACTCACTCTGGAGGATATAGACCGCATCGAGGTAATGCGTGGCCCCAACGGTGTCGCCTTCGGCGCCAACTCCTTTATGGGTGTGGTCAATATTATTACCCGCCATGCGACCGAGAGCCGGGGCACCTTTGCCAAGATTCAGGCGGGTGAGGGGAATTACCAGAGAGCCGTGGTACGCCAGGGAGGGCACATCGGCGATCTGGATTTCCGCGTCACGCTTGAGCACCAGAGCGATGATGGTTTTGACGATGTCACCTTCCCCGGCAAGCCTCTGCCTTACAACATCAAGGACGACAAGCAGAGTGATCGGGTGAGCCTTCGCGGGGACTACCGTGCCGGGGTCAATGACTACCTCAATTTCGGCCTCGGCTACAATCAGGGACCACGTGGCCAGGGTTACATCTCAAGCAGCAGCGAGGGTAACTGGGATGTGGATACCTCGCCTGCCTTCGATGCCTATAATCGGCGTCATTTCCAGCAGTTCAAGTGGCGCAGGATTCTTAGTACCGACGATGAGTTTCAGCTTAATTTCTACCACAACAGCACCGACACACAGGCTTCCTACCTGACCGCGCCCCTCTCTGATATTTTCGATCTTGCCGACCCTGGCCTCGTCCCGGTCATTTTCCCCGGTGTTACGGATCAACCTCTTTATGTACAACAGCACATCAAGGCCGAGCGATATAATTTGGAGCTGGAGCACCGTTTTCGGGCCAATGAACGGCTGCGCTGGGTGTGGGGGGCCGAGGCACGATTCGATGAGGTGACCGCCGAGGGCTACCTGAATCAGGATGAGCCGGTGAACAACCGGCTCTACCGGCTGTTTACCCACAGTGAGTGGCGCCCGTGGGAAGATTATTTGGTTAATGTGGGGGCGATGCTTGAGCACAATGATATTACCGGGACCAATCTCTCCCCCCGCCTTGCCGTCAACCGCAATTTGGTGCCGGGTCACGCGATGCGCCTCAGCTATACCCGCGCCTACCGTACGCCGGCGCTTCTTGAAGAGTACGCCAATTGGTCCGCCACTCTGAGCAGTGATGGTCGCGCATTCAATCAGATATGGAAGAGCGAAGGCGGACTTGAGCCGGAGCGGATCACCGCTTATGAACTCGGTTTCATGGGGTATCTCGGTGATAGCCGCAGCCAGTACGACCTCAAGTTCTTCAAGGAGGAGATTCGGGACAGGATAAGTACGGTCCTTGACCGGGCATATCCAGGGCCTTTAGGAGAGCAGCAGGCCATGGTGTTTATGAACGGAGACCGGGCGGACTTGCGAGGCTATGAATTGCAGGTCAAGCTGCAGGCCGAGGAGCAAACGATGGTGTCGCTCGGATTCTCCCACGTTCGAGCCGACGGGGTTGTTACACGATTTATCAATGCGGATGGGACGCTGGAGGTATTACCCGCAGAGGAGTACATACCGAGCTACACGGTTTCTTTCCTGATGGAGCACGTTTTTGGCCGTGGTTGGCGCGGAAGTATGGGGCTTTATCATGTGGATCATCAGCGATTTTGGCGTCCGGCAAAAATCTCGACCATGGATCTTCGACTGGCCAGGAATTTTCAGCTGGCGGGAAAGGAGGGGGTGTTCGCCATCGCGGCACATGATGTGAATAACAGCTACTACGATTACCAAGATGAATACGTTATCCAACCTCGAATATTCGCCTCGATTGAATTGCAGTTCTAGCCGGCCTTAGCTGAGGAGAGACTGGGAAAGTCGCTACATGGACGTTAACAGAAAAAATGACAGGCTGGGAGTGACGAGCTCCATGCTGAGAAAAGCGATCTGTCTGCTGTGGTTATTACTGCTGAGCCAAATAGCCACGGCGCAAAACGTTGTTGTTGTGGTGGATGGCGATAACCCCGTGCACCAGCAGTTCACCGCAAGCTTTCGTCGGCAACTTGCGAACTGGACAGTGGTGGGGCTGGAGAGAAAGAGCGCCAGTCTCGAGTTACTGAATGGGGCCTCATTGGTTGTTTCCCTCGGCAGACTTGCCGCCTGGGATTTATCGTCGAAGGTGCTTGATGTGCCGGTCATTAATAGTCTGATCGCCGAGGCGGACTGGCAGCGCCTAGCGGCCGAAGAGGGCGAGCGGCGAAGACGTACGGCACTCTATCTCAATCAACCCCCCTCTCGATTGCTTGCCCTGGTGAAAACAGCGATGCCTGGTCGACACCAGGTGACGGTCGCACTCGGACCTGATTCAAAACGGGCTGAGGCGGCTATCGAGCAGGGTTGTCGACAGTATGGACTGCGTTGCGATGTGCTGCTGGTGGAAAATGAGGCGGGCATCGAGCTGGCGCTGCGCCGGGCCGCGGCCAGTGACCAGATACTACTGGTACTACCAGATCCGCAGGTGGTCAATACAACCACTGCCCGAAACCTCATCCTGGGTGCCTATCGACGTGGTGTCGCGCTGGTGGGCTACTCCAAAGCTCTGGTCAAGGCAGGTGCGTTAATGGCGGTGCACTCGACTCCTGAACAACTGGGTGAGGATGCCTCCGTGACGGCCCGTGAGGCGCTGGAAAAAAACCCGGTGACAGTGCCCCCCAGTCGTTATCCTGAACGTTACTCAGTCTCGGTCAATTATCAGCTTGCTCGTGCGTTGCAGTTGGATATCGAACCAGAAGCATCGTTACTTCATGCCATTGAGAAGGCCGAACGTAATGAATAGCGGTGGAATCCGAAAAAATTTGTTGTTATTAACACTGACACCATCACTGGCATTATTGGTGTTGTTGTTCGGTTACTTTAGTTATCAGCAGATTAATTTGTTACAGAGCGCACTCCACGAGCGTGGAATTACTGTAGCACGGTATCTGGCGGCAGCGGCTGAGTTCGGGGTGGTAACCGGCAACATGCAACAGCTACGGACAGTGACCCAGTCGGTGTTGGAGGGTGATGTCCATGGATTGCATATTTACGATATGGACGAGAGGCTGCTTTTGGCGCATGGCGAGGTCTCTGTAAAGCCGTTCTCGCCTCACCTGGGCAATGACCAGGCGGCACTTTGTGGTGAAAAAGAGCACCTGTTGGTGTTCTGTACTCCCATTAATGTCACCCCGTTACCGGTCAGTGATTATCAGACTTCCGGTCCAATGGAGCCGGTGCGGATCGGACGTCTTGAGGTAACGCTTTCTACTGAACGGTTGCTGTATAAACGTGATGTACTGGTTGGTCGTTCTGCCGGGATTGCGTTGTTTGTGTTGTTTCTGGCACTGGCGCTCACACGGCGCATCGAACACAAAATAACTCGGCCGCTGGAGGCATTGATAGAAACGGTAGAACGTGTCAGCCATGGGGATCTGAACAGCCAGGTGCCCGAAGATGAAAGCGGCGAGCTACAGACCTTGCAGCGAGGGGTTAATGCAATGATCGAAGCCCTGTCGCAGCACCATGATGAGATGGAGGATCGTGTCGCAAGCGCGACCATGCGATTGCGGGAGGCATTGGAGAAGCTGGAGCAGAAAAATCGCGATCTGGATATCCAACGACAACGCGCTGAATCTGCGAGTATGGCCAAAAGCCAGTTTCTCGCCAGCATGAGTCATGAGATACGCACCCCGCTGAGCGGCATGGTGGGTATGCTTGGTCTGTTAAATCGCGAAACACTTTCTGACTCTCAACAGGACTATGTGCATCATTTGCTCGAGGCGGCCAATGCCCTGAGACTCTTGATTGACGAAATACTTGATTTCTCCCGCATTGAGGCTGGCAAGTTGAGTATTGTGAACCAAGCCTTTTCTCCCCTTGGGATTGTGGAAGATGTGTCAGTCATGCTGGCACCTTCCGCGCATCATAAAGAGCTGGAATTAATCCTCGATATTGACCCTGCTATTCCTTACAAGGTAAATGGCGATCCGTTGCGTTTTCGCCAAGTACTGATCAATTTGATGGGTAATGCCATTAAATTTACCAGTGAGGGAAATGTGTTGTTGCGCGTGCGCAGCCAGATGCTGCCTGATGAGGCGCGAGCGGAACTGTTGTTTGAGGTGAGCGACACGGGGATCGGTATTGCGCCGGAAAAATTGCAGTTGATATTCGAAAGTTTTACCCAGGTAGATGGCGGCACAACGCGGCGCTTTGAGGGAAGTGGGCTGGGAATGACCATTTCGCGCGAGCTGGTCAAATTGATGGGTGGGGACATTGGGGTTGAGAGTGAGCCGGGCAAAGGCAGTCGCTTCTGGTTTTCCCTGTCATGGCCCGTGCTGCAGCTTGAACAACCCATCAGGCACACACTTGGCGGGAAACGCGTGCTGCTGTATGAGTCCCATTCACTAAGTTGTGAAACGATTGAGTCATCACTAAAGTCTTTGGGTGCCATGGTCAAGTCGGTTGACGATGAGTTGGCAGTTTTGACTGCAATTGAGAGACAGCCATTCGACGATATCCTTTTATGCGAAAATAGCAGCGCGTTCACACAACAAGCGCTGGCAGAGCAGCTGCACAGGCGGGACTGGAGTGGGCAGAAACCCTGCCTGTGCCATGTGACATTCATCAATGGGCAGAGCTCATCGGAATTGTTTCCCTGTCATATCAGCAAACCATTACTTCCCTCTCGCCTGCTCAGGCTGACACAGTCGGAGAGCAGGGCGACTGAGCTGCAGGTGAGTACCTTCAACAGGCCACTGACGATATTGGTCGCTGAGGACAACGCGATTAATGCCAAGGTGATTACCCATTTGTTGCATGCGGCTGGCCATCGGGTGATGCATGCGGATAATGGGCGGGCTGCGCTTGATGTTATGCGGCATGAAGAACTGGATGGCGTGCTGATGGATATGCGTATGCCAGAGATGGATGGGTTAACCGTCACCCGCCTTTGGCGCGAAGAGGAGCAGGGGAGCGGCAGGCATTTGCCGATCATTGCGTTGACAGCCAATGACAGCAAGGATGACCGGAATGCCTGTCTGGCTGTCGGCATGGATGATTTTCTGATAAAACCGATGGACGGTACGCAGCTGGGGGTTGTCCTGG
>JBFFNE010000119.1:0-6101 GCA_041563315.1 Thiohalomonadaceae bacterium | reverse complement strand
GCCATCTATGTGGCGGTGGCGCTCACCTTCTCCAGCACTATCATCATCGTTAAGCTGCTCTCGGACAAACGGGAGGTGGACGCCCTGCACGGACGGATCGCGGTGGGATTTCTCATCGTGCAGGACATCGTGGTGGTGCTGGTGATGATCGCCCTGACCGCCTTTGGCCAGGGAGGCCCTGAGGTCAGTCTCTGGCGTGAAGCGCTATTGGTTCTGTCAAAAGGGGCACTGATGCTCGTCTCCGTCGCGCTGCTGATGCGCTACGTGCTGCCCGGCCTGCTGCAACGCATCGCCCACTCGGTGGAGCTGCTGATGCTCTTCGCCATCGCCTGGGCGGTGCTCGGCGCTGTGGTCGGCGATGCCCTCGGCTTCAGCAAGGAGGTGGGGGCTTTCCTCGCCGGGATCTCCATCGCCTCCACCCACTACCGGGAACAGGTGGCGGCGCGGCTGGTGAGCCTGCGCGACTTTCTGCTGCTGTTTTTCTTTATCGAGCTGGGCGCCTCACTCAACCTCGGCACGCTCGGCTACCAGGCCGGTGATGCCGCCATCTTCTCGCTCTTCGTGCTCATCGGTAATCCGCTCATTGTCATGGCGATCATGGGCTACATGGGTTATCGCAAGCGCACCGGTTTTCTTGCCGGTCTGACGGTGGCGCAGATCAGTGAGTTCTCGCTGATCCTGGCGGCGCTCGGCCTGAGCCTTGGCCACCTGGAGCAGGACACCGTGGGACTCATCACCCTGGTGGGCCTGATCACCATCAGCGCCTCCACCTACATGATCCTCTACTCCCACCCCCTCTACGAACGGCTGGCCCCCTGGCTCTCGCTGTTCGAGCGCAAGGTGCCTCACCGCGAACTGGACAGCCCGGTCGGGGACGAGGGAAGGGTGGATGTGCTGCTGATCGGCCTTGGCCGTTTCGGCAGTGCGGTGGCGGAGCACCTGTACGAGCGGGGTTCGCGCCTACTGGCGGTCGACTTCGACCCGGAACTGGTAAAGAGCCACACCGAGAAGGGCTATACGGTCCATTACGGTGACGCCGAGGACCCGGAGTTCATCGGTTCGCTGCCACTGGCGCAGGTCAGATGGGTGGTCAGCACGGTGCGCGATCGCGCCATCAACCGCATGCTGCTGAATGGCCTGCATGAGCAGGGCTATCTTGGCTGTGTGGCCATTGCTACTTCGAGCCGCCATGAGGCGAAACTGTTCGAACAGGAAGGCGTGGATTTGGTTCTGATCCCTTACGATGATGCAGCCAAAGAGGCAGCCGACCGGCTTATGGCCCATGGCAGCTTGCACAAAGCAACCGAGGGGCATTCCGCATGAAGCACTTCACCAACATCCTTTACGTCTCCGAATCCAGCGTTGAGCAGGATGCGGGCATAGCCCGTGCAGCGTCACTGGCGCTGAACAATATGGCGCAATTAACGGTACTCGCCGTGCTCCCGCCAATCACTGCCGGCATCGCCATGCCCCCGGGCGGGCCGAGCACGGTACAGTTGCAGCAGCGGCGGCTGGACGAACAACGCCATGCACTTGAGTCCCTGATCGCCCCCTACCAGGATCAACTGGAGATCCGTATCGAGGTGCGCGAGGGACGGCTTTTCCTTGAGGCAATCCTTGCGGTGCTGCGTGAGGGTTACGACCTTCTGCTCAAACCCGCCGAGAACCCCGAGACGGTGCAGCGCCTCTTCGGCAGCGACGACATGCACCTGCTGCGCAAATGCCCCTGCCCGGTGTGGCTGACGAAGCCGGGAGAGCAGGCCAACTACACCAATATCATGGCCGCCGTCGATTTCAATCCGTGGCAACCTGAAACCATTGAACAGCCTCTCAACCGGAAGATCCTGGAGCTTGCCAGTGCGCTCGCCCTGTCAGACTTCGCCACCCTCCATCTGGTGCACGCCTGGGAGGAATTTGCCGAGGATATCGTCCAGACCTGGAGCCAACACCCCGCGAACGACACCATCGAATACGTCAAAACAGAGCGTGCACGCCACCAGGCTGGAATAGAGAGGTTAATGCGAATGCTCAGCCTGGAAGTAGGCGAAGAGACCTTTGACTACCTGGCCCCACGCCCACACCTGCCGAAGGGGTCGGCACGCGAGGTCATTCCGGTATTGGCCCAGGAGTTAGAGGCTGACCTGTTGGTGATGGGGACGGTGGGCCGCACCGGCATTCCAGGACTCATCATTGGCAACACCGCCGAAGCGATCCTCGATCGGACCACCTGTTCCGTGCTGGCGATCAAACCTCCCGGTTTTGTTACTCCGGTAACTCTTGGCTGATTACGGAAGACATTAACAAGCGGGATGTGAATAACGACAAAAATGTTAGCGTGTCCTGGAATTTAAGCCTCTACTCGAAGAAGAACGGAAAAAGTGGAACATGTTGCCGGGACCTCCCTGCCCCGGGCATGGATATTATTCCTGTTTTTAATGCAAGGTCTCATCCCAGGCCTGCACTTCGGTTTCACGAACGATCATGCCGTCTTCAAGTTCCAGCGTAATATTTCCGAATACCCGCTTTCCATCCGGATATTGGCAATCCTCGCTAAATGAAAGACCATCTCTGCCAACCACCTCGTCAATAACCCGGTGGCTCATCTCCCGGCCATAGATATCGCGCAGGTAACCTTCAATAGCCTGTTTACCATGCAGCTCCAGTGGCCGGCTCGGTGGGTGATCGCGATCTATAACGCGCATTTCAGCATTATCCGCGTAGAGACTGAGCATACTTTCCACATCGCAGCCTTCTATCGCGGAATGGAGTGAGCGGCAGATTTCAGACGTGCTTTTCATGGGAAACCTCCTTCGCGCATGGAGCGCGTTTTGTCGGCGTGAGAGAAAACGGGTTTCATCAGGACTGCCCGGGTATAGGCAGCACCGTCAAAAGCCGAAAACCATAAGTACTGGAGAAAATTTCATAGTGGAAGGAAACAGCACATGGAACGTGTACCGGAGATAACCGGCGGACACATCAAGTTTAGTCCGAAGAGTGAGGTTTGCTATACGTAGAAGTCCTCTTTAAGGATTCATCTCATTTGTCACTTGAACAAATTCCTGAAATACACTCACTGCTTCCGCGCAACCACCCTACCCTCATCGTTGATATAGACCCGGTAGCGGTTGCCGTCCTTGCAGGTGGCAAGGTTGTCATTTTCACCCAGGATGGTGACGCTGACCACTTCACCACAGGGTAATCCCAACAGCGCAATGACCGAGGTAAGGTCCTTGCGCAATTCAGCCTCATCCTGCGCCGGGGATGGACCCGCACCCAACAGCAGCATGGCAAGAAGCGCATATCCGGCTTTCTGTTGTTGACCCACTGTGCATCTCCTTAGGGGGCTGTGAGACCAGCCCCCTTAGTGTCTAGAGCGATATGAATTTTTCCCGATCCGCCAGGACTTTCCAGATGGCTTCACGCGATTGCACTAAATCGTTTGCCAGTATGGGATCACTGTCCTGCAGCAGTGCGAGCACTTTCATGATCAGCATCTCATACGGCTGCCGCAATTGCGCCAGGGAGGTGTTCGATCGCCCTTGGTAAAAGTCCCGAAATTTATCCAGCAGTCATCCACCTGATTTTCCAGGGCCAGTTTGGTGAAAACACCGATGGCTTTGGTCTCGCGAAGGCGCTGTTCCAATGAATCGAGATCCAGGGGTGGCGGAGTTGGTTCCCTGGCTGGCTCCTTGACTGGTTCTTTGGCTGGCTCTTCTGCTGGCGCCTCCACAGGTGTCTCACCATCTTGGGGTCCGGGCTTGATTGTCGGCTTCTCGGCTTCAGGGGGTGAGGCATCGGGTGTGGCAGCCGGCTCCGTGGGACTCTCCTACCGGACAGGTGCTTTCTCCGCTGTGGTTGGTTTCACCGCCACCTGAGGCGGCGTTGCAGGCGGCGCTGATGGAGCGGTAGTGCGACTCACTTCAGCTTCGGGGGAGATATCGGTTCTTCCTGCAACAGGGTCTGCTCCGGCCCGGGTGGTATGTCGGCTATCGCCGCATCGCTCCGGCTCTCTTGCGATTCAGGGGGCGCCTGCCAAAAGCCGCTACACCCTGCCGTTAGAAGAAGCAGAAAGTGAAGGCCATAGAGTATCACTCGCTGCCTCATTGTGTACCCAATTCGTTGTCGTCACTCCACAATTGTGCCCATCGGCCATCCATCGCTGAAGGATAGTTCCTTGAGCAAGCGTCCGCAGAGATCGATGTTCGAATAACCCGGTGAAAACGAACAATCAACGCTATTTAGCGCTGAATAACAGGCTGCTTGCCGTTATCCAGCGCATCCGTTTCAGCGAAAAACTCCGGGTCCATCATCTCGATAAAGCGTCTGGCCTGAGGCGACAGAAACTTGCCCTTGCGCATGACGATTCCGTAGCTGCGCCCGGGAAAATAGTGACCCAGGGGGATACGCGCCAACTTGTCTTCAGGGGTGATACAAACATCACTCACAATGGATATTCCCAGTCCCAGTTCGACGTACTTTTTGATCACCTCCCAGCCACCGGCCTCCAGCGACACCTGGAAGCCAACGCTGTGCTGACTGAAGACGGTCTTCACCGTGCCCCAGGTGCTGAGGTGGCGCGGCGGCAGGATCAAGCCGTAGGGACTGATCTCATCCAGGCGAATTTCCTTGCGTCTCGCCAGCGGGTGTGTCGGCGGGGTGATGAGTACCGTGTCGTAGGTAACGCTGGGTCGGTAGATAATGTCGTCCGGCACCTCCAGCATGGAACCGACAGCAAAGTCCGCCTCATCGGCACGTAGCATCGCCATGCCATCACGGCCAGTTACGTTATGCAGTTTGATGCGGATGCGTGGATAGGCCTCGGCAAAGCGTTTGAGAGGTTCCGGCAGGATGTAGAGAATGGTCGATTCCCCCGCCGCGATGTTCAGCTCCCCTGACTCCAGCTTGCCGTAATGGGCAGAGAAACTCTCCTGCAGCTTGTCGATGCCCTCCACCAGCGGATCAGCCAGCTGATAGAGGATTTCGCCTTCCGGGGTCAGCTTGATGTTAGGACCGCGCCGCTCGAACAGGGTCATATCCATCTCCCGCTCCAGCGCCTGGATCTGCAAGGTGACTGAGGGCTGACTGAGAAACAGCTCCTCAGCCGCCTGCGAAATGCTGCCCGTGCGGGCGGCAAAACAAAAGGCTCGCAGCTGTTTGAGCCTGTTTTGTTTATAGTAGGGAGGTGCGGATGACATGGGGTTACCGGAAGATTGACGGGCTAAGGTTAGCCTACTAGGGTAAAGCTACCATAATGCATAAATAAATATGAAATAATTAGCATTTCAAATAGTAAGATACAACGGTTAGCCTGCGCCGGAAAGAGCCCGCTTGTCAGCCGCCACGCGGCATGCATTATCCTCAGAAGATACGCTGTCTCTGCCGCCGGTAAAAAGAATACTAAGGAGCCTATCGATGCAATACGTAAAGCGTTTCGCCGAACTGGGGATCAACGATGTCCCGCTGGTTGGCGGAAAAAATGCCTCCTTGGGTGAGATGTATCGCGAGCTCAAAGGCGAAGGGATCGAAATACCCAATGGCTTCGCCACTACCGCCGAGGCGTACCGCCTGTATATCGAGCATAACGGACTGCATGAGCGCATCGCCAAAGCACTGGAGGAACTGGACACCCATGATGTGCGGGCACTGGCCGTGACCGGGGCGAAGATCCGCCAGTGGATCATGCACGGCACCATGCCGCAGCCGCTGGTCGAGGAGATCCGCGAGGCCTACAAGGAGATTGAGGCCGAGTATGGCGAGAACACCGACGTGGCGGTGCGCTCCTCGGCCACCGCGGAGGACCTGCCCACCGCCTCCTTCGCCGGCCAGCAGGAGACCTACCTCAATATCCGCGGCACCACCAACCTGCTATCCACCTGCAAGCAGGTATTCGCCTCGCTGTTCACCGACCGCGCCATCTCCTATCGCGTGGACAAGGGCTTCACCCACATGGACGTGGCCCTCTCCATCGGCGTGCAACAGATGGTGCGGGCCGACATCGGCGCCTCCGGTGTAATGTTCTCCATCGATACCGAAACGGGTTTTCGCGATGTGGTCTTTATCACCGCCGCCTACGGCCTAGGTGAAACGGTAGTGCAGGGCTC
>JBFFNE010000118.1:0-6212 GCA_041563315.1 Thiohalomonadaceae bacterium | reverse complement strand
GCGAAAAACAGCCATTATCTATGCCCGCGTGTCCATAATCAGGCAGGCGGAAGAAGAACTTCCCATTGAAGGGCAGGTTGACCAATGCCGGGTCAAAGCTGAAGCGCTCGGCGCCGATGTGGTTAAGGTTTTCCGGGATGACGGGAAGTCAGGACGGAGCGATGTTCGCCCAGCCTTCCAGGATGCTATCAACTACTGCGATATTTTCTCGCCGACCTACCTCATCACCTGGTCAAGCTCTCGCTTTGCGCGGAATAGGGTCGATGCCTCTTACTACAAGGAGCGCCGCCTGAAGCAGGCTGGCGTGGAGCTGGTCTACGTGTCCATGGATGTCGACACCAGTACCACCGGCGGGTGGTTGCTGGATGGGGTGATGGAGCTGTTCGACGAGCTCTATAGTCGTCAGGTCTCTGCTGACACGCTCCGGTCGATGGTAAAGAACGCGAAGGCCGGATACTGGAACGGTGGTACACCGGTCCTTGGCTATGAGTCGGCACCGGCAGAAGACAACCCGAAGCGGAAGCGCCTCCGCATAGTCTCTCATGAGGCAGAAACCGTTCGCCGTATCTTCTCTATGCGCCTTGATGGGCATGGGGCCAAGACTATCGCCATTAAGATGAACGAGAAGGGACTGCTCAACTGAGGAAAGAAGTGGCATCAAAACTCGGTGGTAAACCTGCTTCGTAACCAGGTGGTGTCCGGCTGTATGGTGTTCAACAAGAAAGACCGCACGACAAACCGCATCCGGCCGCGTGATCAGTGGATGGTTATCCCGGCCCACGAGCCGATCATCTCTCAGGACGTCTTCGACGCGGTCCAAGAGGCCATGGACATGGATGCCTCTGATCGCAGTGGTTCAGCTGTGAGTTCCTTCATCTTCACCGGCATCCGCGTTGTGGCCAGTGCGGCGCATCACTCCAGATAGAGAATGCCACCAGCGGTACCGGCAAGAAGTACTCCTACTACAACTGCCGAAGGCACCGGACCTACGGTGACTGTGATGGGCGGCGGATCCTTGCGCATGATCTCGATGTGTTCACTGGTTGACCACATAGCTGGTGAAGTATTCACTGAAAAGAACCTGGCAGGCGTTGTTGCTGAAATAAACGCCGCTTGTAGCTCCTGGGCTATGGAACACAGAAAAAGGATACAGGGGGTATTGGGGAAGCTGCAGGAGCTGGAGAAGAAAAACGCGAAGCTCTTTGGAATCCTGGAACTGATGGGGAAGGATGCCCCTAACCTCGGGGACCTGACACGCCGACTGCGCGCCAATAACGATGAGATTAAAGGTCAGGAGCAGCTGCTGGCCGATATAGAAGGGGAGAGGGCGCCGGAGCCCATGGTCTCAAGTGATGATGTATCGGAACTGGCGAGAACACTTGTCGATATTATCAAGACGACAGATAACCCGAAGAAGGCCAGGCATTTCTTCAGTTCATTTATTCAGGGGATATTTGTTGAAGATGACCATGTGAGGGTCGAGTACCAGCCTTACGTGCTTGTGAATCGGCTAGTTCATAGTGAGCACAAATGGCTCCCCGGGCAAGATTCGAACTTGCGACCAAAGGATTAACAGTCCTCTGCGCTACCGCTGCGCTACCGGGGAATTGCGGCTGTGCCGTTACTTCTCAACACTGGCGCGTATACTACAAGTGGCTTGTGGATGGGTCAATAGGGAAGCGGGAAAAATTTCTCCTTACGTTGTTGGGCAACTGAGGTCGCTTCCGTCAGGCATCTCGTGGGCACTGCGCAGGCGGCCCGTTTTATACAATACCAACGCCTTGGCACTGGACTTTCCGCGATTGTCGCAGAGGGTAAAGGTGCCGTTTCCCAGACTCCTGCCGTTGGGGTAATAGAGAACGTAGTGCCTGGAGTGATAAGGGAAAGCGCCGTAGCTGATGCTGATCTCCAGGGAGGGTTGAATAACAATCAGGTCCTCTGTGCTTCCACGTTGTCGGTCAGAGTCATCATCGACAAAAACGATCCAACCCTCTTCCCAACGACTTGATGTGCTGCAGTTCAAGCCATCCGGGCTTTTACATACAATGACGTTTTTGTTTCTTCTGACGGCTACATCGCGGGCGTAGTTGAGGTCACTGACCATGGCGTTGACATGGGCTGTCAGGCGGTTGCTCTGGACCAGCTCGGAAAAGGATGGCGCCGCTATTCCGATTAAGATTGCCATGAGAGCGACAACGACAAGTAGCTCGATGAGGGTGAATCCACCAGGATGTTTCTGCCGGCGATAATTCGATTGATAAGTGACATCCATGTCCATAACACCTCCTTGTGTTATGGCTGAGGATATTTAACAAGCGGCGAAAGATAAACCCCTTGGGTGTAAGGTTATTGTCTCTTGGCTTGTAGGGCTTTCGCTACACGCGCCCCAGGTGATCACCGATACGTTTGAGCGCATTACTGAGGTTCTCCATGCTGGTGGCAAAGGAGAGACGCATGTAGCCGGGTTGGCCGAAGGCGGACCCTGGCACCAGGGCCACCCCGATTTCATTGAGCAGGTACTCGGCAAGTTCTACGTCATCATTAACACCATCAATGGTATCGATCGCTTCGCGCATATCGGGGAAGGAGTAGAAGGCCCCTTGGGAGGGGAGGCAGCGGACTCCCTTGATCCTGTTCAGTTCTTCCACTACGAAGTCATGGCGCTGTTTGAAGGCGCTGAGCATCTCCTGGATGCAGCTTTGGTTACCATTGAGGGCAGCCTCGGCAGCCACTTGGGATATCGAGGCGGGGTTGGAAGTGCTTTGGGACTGAACTTTCTTCATCGCCTTGACCAGCCACTCGGGGCCGGCGGCGTAGCCGATGCGCCAGCCGGTCATAGAATAGGCCTTCGAGACGCCGTTCATCACCAGGGTACGGTCATACAGGGCGGGGCAGGCATTGACGATGTTGGAGAAGGGCTCCTCAGCCCACAAGATATGCTCGTACATATCATCGCTGGCGATGAGGATATTCGGATAGTCCAGCAACACCGTGCCGATGGCGGTCAGTTCCGCCTTGCTGTAGGCGACGCCGGTGGGGTTGGAGGGGCTGTTTAGCACAACCAATCGAGTTTTGTCCGTGATGGCGTTGCGAAGCTGATCGGGAGTTATCTTGAATCCCTGCTCGAGTCCCGCCTGGATGATTACGGGTTTGCCTTCGGCCAGTAGCACCATATCCGGATAGGAGACCCAGTAGGGAGCAGGGATGATGACCTCATCCCCTGGATTCAGGTAGGCCTGGGCCATATTGAAGAAGCTCTGCTTGCCGCCACTTGAGACCAGGATCTGGTCAGGCTGATAGCTCAAACCGTTATCACGCTGGAATTTTGCGCTGATTGCCTGTTTCAGGCCAGGGGTGCCATCAACCGCGGTATACTTGGTGAAGCCGGCCTGGATGGCATCGATAGCGGCCTGTTTAATGTGCTCAGGCGTATCGAAGTCGGGCTCACCGGCACCCAGTCCGATAATGTCCTTACCTTGAGCCTTGAGCTCCTTGGCACGGGCTGTAATCGCAAGGGTTGCAGAGGGTTTGACACTTTGTACGCGGTGAGATAGGTGCGTGTCCAAGCAAGGGCTCCTTAGGGCTGACAGTGGGTAATGGGTACAGCTAAAATTCTCAAAATGCGTGTCGGCCGCATGCGTTACGCTCAAATTGCCTTTACTTGCTGTAAAATGCATTATTCGCGTCACTTTATCCCGCCACCATCGCTTGTTTGGATTTTTAGCCGTACCTTTGTAACAAATCACCCTAATATTACTGTAAGAAAGACGTAATCTAAATCCCTATGAGCAAGACTTTTCAAATTGATGCCAAATTTCCGCCGGCCGGAGACCAACCTGTTGCGATAAAAAGGCTGGTCGAGGGACTTGAGGCCGGTGAGGTAGGGATGACCCTGCTTGGTGTGACCGGCTCTGGCAAAACCTACACCATCGCCAACGTGATCCAGCAAGTGCAGCGCCCGACCCTGATCATGGCCCATAACAAGACTCTGGCGGCGCAACTCTATGGGGAGATGAAGGAGTTTTTTCCCGGTAATTCAGTCGAGTATTTCGTCTCCTACTACGACTATTATCAGCCTGAGGCCTATGTGCCGGCCTCCGACACCTTTATCGAAAAGGATGCCTCGATTAACGAGCACATCGAGCAGATGCGACTCTCCGCTACCAAGGCACTGCTCGAGCGCAAGGACACCATAATCATTGCTACCGTCTCAGCCATCTACGGTCTGGGTGATCCGCAGTCTTATCTTGGCATGATGCTGCACCTGGTGCGCGGTGACACCATCGACCAACGCGATATCCTGCGCCGCCTGGCAGAGCTGCAATACAGCCGCAACGATGTGGAGCTGCAACGGGCGACCTACCGGGTGCGCGGCGAGGTGATCGATGTGTTTCCGGCAGAGTCAGACAGTGAGGCGGTGCGCATTGAGCTGTTTGACGATGAGATCGAGCAGCTTTCCTACTTCGACCCACTCACCGGGGAGGTGCTGCGCCGGGTGCCGCGTCTGACCATTTACCCCAAGACCCACTATGTCACCCCACGCCAGACCCTGCTCGATGCGGTGGAGCAAATCAAGGAGGAGCTCAAGGAGCGGCTGGCAGAGCTGCGCGAGCAGGATAAGCTGGTGGAGGCGCAGCGTCTGGAGCAGCGCACCCGCTTCGATATCGAGATGATCCTGGAGCTGGGTTATTGCTCCGGCATAGAGAATTACTCGCGCTATCTTTCGGGACGTAAGGCAGGGGAGCCACCGCCGACCCTGTTCGACTACCTGCCCGATGACGCGCTGCTGGTGATCGACGAAAGCCACGTTACCGTGCCGCAGATCGGCGCCATGTACAAAGGCGACCGTTCGCGCAAGGAGAATCTGGTCAATTACGGTTTTCGTCTGCCCTCGGCGCTGGATAACCGCCCGATGCGGTTTGATGAGTTCGAGCGTATCGCGCCACAGAGCATCTATGTCAGCGCGACCCCCTCTAAATACGAATTGGGACATTCAGGTGCGATAGTCGAGCAGGTGGTGCGGCCGACAGGTCTCATCGACCCTGAGGTGGAGATACGTCCGGCCACCACACAGGTGGATGACTTGCTCTCGGAGATCCACAAGCGCAGCGCAGTGGACGAGCGGGTACTGGTCACCACCCTGACCAAACGCATGGCCGAGGATCTGACCGACTACCTGGAAGAGCATGGGGTACGGGTGCGCTATCTGCACTCTGACATCGACACCGTAGAGCGCATCGAGATCATCCGCGACCTGCGCCTCGGTGAGTTTGACGTCCTGGTGGGGATCAATCTGCTACGTGAGGGCCTGGATATGCCTGAGGTCTCGCTGGTGGCGATCCTCGATGCGGACAAGGAGGGATTCCTGCGTTCCGAGACCTCATTGATCCAGACCATCGGCCGTGCAGCGCGAAATCTTCACGGCAAGGCGATCCTTTACGCCGATCGCATTACCGGCTCTATGAAGCGGGCCATCGACGAAACAGACCGCCGTCGGGCCAAACAGGTCGCTTACAACAAGGAGCACGGCATCACGCCAAAGGGCGTGCAAAAGGCGGTGCATGATATCCTGGAATCCGGCTACCCCGGTGTACCCGGCAAACCTAAAGAATACGCCAAGGTTGCTGAGGAGCTCATCGTGTACAGCGCCCTTTCCGGCAAGGCGCTACAGAAAAAATTGAAGGAGCTGGAAGAGAAGATGTACCAGCATGCGAAGAACCTGGAGTTTGAGGAGGCAGCACGGGTGCGTGATGAGCTCAAGCGGATCCAGGAGAAAAATCTTGGGCTGGGCGAGCCGGCAGCAGATTAGTCTGCTAGGACATGTGCAGTCTTCTCATTGCCGGAAGGCCGCTGTAGTGATTATTGCAGTGAACATTGCCGCACTTGTGGTATGTAACAATTAAATTTTTCTTTTCAGGGCTTGCAATACGACACACTCGACGGTATCTTAGCGGCCTTCAAACGACAGTCGCGTAGCTCAGTTGGTTAGAGCACCACCTTGACATGGTGGGGGTCGGTGGTTCGAGTCCACTCGCGACTACCAGTATTAAAAAAAGCCGCATTCCGAAAGGATGCGGCTTTTTTATTGCCCGGTTGGCAGGCGCCGGTGTTGTAGCGGCGGCGTTACTGCGGTGAGAGTCTGCCGGTTTAGCCACCTAATTTGTGGCAGATGCAGCGCTTCTTCAGGCGAGACCTTTACATTCCCAGCTCGG
>JBFFNE010000117.1:0-6224 GCA_041563315.1 Thiohalomonadaceae bacterium | reverse complement strand
GTCTGACCCTTTTGGTTTTTCAAATGTCTGCGCTTTTAGGAAATCAATCAACAACCTTGTTTTAGCGGATAGATGTTTACGGCTGGGGTAAACGGCATATACATCCCGAACAGGCGTGATCTCATATTCATCCAGCACTCTCACTAGATTGTCGTCCTTTTGGGGCAAATTCATGTTAGTCCTTGGTAAACAAGCTATGCCGAGACCGTTGACCGCTGCTTTCCTGGCTAACTCAATATCGCTGCACTTCATCCGCGTCGAGGTATAAATAGTCTGCTTTCGGCCTTCACTATCGACCAGCGTCAAACTGGAATTCTGATGCGCCATGGTTATCACATCATGCTTGTGAAGATCTTCCGGACTACAGATTGGTTCGTTGTTCTGCAGGTATGCGCGACTGACATAAAGCCCATAATTAGAGGTAAATAAATATTGAGCAACAAATTGCGAATCCCTGAGGGGACCTATACGGATTGCCAAATCTATCCCTTCATCGATCAGATCTTCGTTCTGATTGCTAAGCTTTAAATCCAGTTCGATACCTTGATATTCAGTTAAGAACTCACACAACCAAGGCGATAAAATTGCGGTAGCCAGATAGGTCGGCGCCGTCAGAGTGATCTTGCCGGTTAACTGATCGCGGCTCTTTATTATCGTATCGATTCGGCGGCGCATATCCTTTATTAGCGGCAAACATTGCTCAAAGAGTTGTTGCCCCGATTCCGTCAGCCCCAGCTTACGTGAAGTTCGCTCCATCAGGGTTGTCTTAAGTGCCCTCTCCAGCTCGCTTATACGGCGGCTCACAGTGCTGGTAGGCATATCCAACCGTTCCGCCGCCTTAACAAAGCTCCCCTGCTCCACCACAGTGACAAAAACGCTTACGTCATCAAGTCTCATCATTTTACCGCCTCACCATCCCATAATTGGAACGTGGGATTCCATTTACTCGCTTATCGTTGCTTATTTGGGATGGTAGCATCTCCATAGTCAGAACCAAACCAGAACTTGTTAACCCTAACCTTTGGAGAAAATGAACAATGAATCTTTACCGACTTCAACCAATGTTACTGGCTGGCATCATTTCACTCACGCTGACGATGTTCAGTACAGCGGTGAGTGCGTCTGCTCCCCAAGTAAAGAGCCAGGCTCCGGGATATTACAGGGTCTCGTTAGGCGATTTTGAAATTACCGCGATATCAGATGGCACGATGATGTTGCCCATGGATACACTTCTAATTAATACAAATCCTGAAGAGGTGAAGAAGGCACTGGCAAGCGCCTATCTACCCACGCCTGTAGAAACGTCGGTCAATGCGTTTCTTGTCAATACCGGCAATAAACTGATTCTGATGGACGCCGGCGCAGGTACTATTTTCGGACCGTCTCTGGGTAAACTGCTAGCCAACATTAAGGCCTCCGGCTATCAACCCGAACAGATTGATGAGGTATACCTGACGCACCTCCACATGGATCATGCCGGGGGGCTCCTCGATAACGATACGCGTGCCTTTCCCAATGCAGTGGTGCGTGTCGACAAGCGCGACTCCGATTACTGGCTTAGCAAGAAAAATATGGAAAATGCACCAAACGAACTTAAATCAGGTTTTGAAGGTGCCATGATGGTCATGAGCCCATATCAAAAAGCTGGAAAATATGTTCCCTTTGAAAGTGGAGTTGAACTTTCCTCCGGCATCAGATCGGTATCAATCCCGGGTCACTCAGTAGGCCACAACATCTTCGTCGTCGAAAGCAAGGGAGAGAAGCTCGTTGTATGGGGCGATCTGGTGCATGTTGAAGCCATTCAATTCCAAAGCCCGGGTGTTGCTATCAAGTGGGATGCCGATGCCGAGCAGGCAGTCATGCAGCGACGTAAGGCTTTCCAGGAAGCGGCGAGCCAGGCATACATGGCGGCGGGAGCGCATCTTCCCTTCCCAGGCATAGGGCATGTGCGACTGAATAATCAAGGCTTCGAATGGATACCGATCAACTATTCAATAGCGGTGCGGTAGAGGGTCATCCCTCAAGCTCGTCTTAGTGATGGTGTTGCTTGGTGTCTGTTTAATATGACAAAACACTTCATTCTATTAAGCATAAGGCATTAATTGGATACCGAAAATAGTGTGTTATACGGATTCCGTATAGCACGTTATTTCCGGTCTCTGGTTATTGGAAACGAAGCTACCTTACTTCCTGATTGCATTTAGCTTTTACTCTTTCTCTTCTCAAACGAATATACCACCCGCCTGTGCTATCCGGAAATTCACATCGGCAACAAAAAAAGGCCTCATCTGAGGCCCTTGCGGGTATCTGGGGAAGTATACCTATTCACAGCCTGCACCTAGTTCAGAGGAAATAAGTAAGTATACTGCCAGCGGAATTCCCTTAACTGAGCCTGTGTTCTGCTCCCGTCTTGCTCAGCCCATAATCAATCAGTAAGTCACTCAAGTTCCTTATTTTGTGTTGACTTAAGTTCCTGTAAAGGGCTCTGACCTTTAACTATTTTGTTGAGAAAAGTCTGATTTTACCTCACTTATTTTTAAATGGTACTGACCCACTTAGTTGAAATTATCACTTAACCGACAGATTCGGAATTTGTTACAAATGCAACAAACATGCTCAGATTGATTTATATATAAATCAATCAGTTAAACTTGGCACAAAATATGAATTCAGCATTGTGTTAAGTAGGTTATGCAGAATTCAATGCTTTGTTAAATTATTGACTATTTGTAAGGTAGCTATGTCTGAAATCATCCAGTTTCCCGTTTCGAATAATCATCCAAACTCTGAACTTGATGCAGTTATCGATGAAGAACTAAAGTCCATTCCAAAAGAAGCGAGAGAAAAGATCCGATTTGAGCTGATCAAAATGATTGACAGCTATGATGCTTTCTTCACTGCATGGCCCTTGAGTCTACCCGAAACGGGTAACGAAACACTAAGAAAACAAGTCTACGATATAGCACATCAGGAACATCATCGAAAAATGCGTATGTTGAAAGATATTATGAGTCTTAAGATTAAAGTGTTGGTTGCGGAATACCATCAACGAAAGTAACTCGCTTTGTACTTGGTAAGTCGGCTCAGGCTTCCGAACGCTTAATCGTTAACAAAGGGTACCGCCCCCTTTATTCAAAGGAGTTTTTACTCTGACCCAAAATACTTTCGTGCTGAACGAATTCTAGGCGATGATTAGGCTATTTTCTCTGCCCGTGATTTCATTGAAAATGCGAAAAACACCAGGTACAGACCAATCAACATATCCACTGCACCGCAAAATTCCGGCCACCATAGTGGCGTGCCGGAATTTTGGAAGAGTGAATCATGCGCGACGTCATAACCCGCATGCATCATGTAACCGACAGCCAAAAGCAGTAGTCCAATAAAGCTGTGTAATCTATAGGCGACGTAGGCGACCGCGATAAACCCTACGCCAATGGCCAGTTCAATTGTTAGCGCTGCATAGTCTGAACCGTAAACCGCGAATACCCAGTAATACACCGGAAAGGTCGTGAGAAACACGGGGTATACCCATTTTTTCTTTTCCAGCCGAGTCTTTCTGAACCTGATGACCACATACATCGCAACAGCGATACCAATGACTAACGCGTAATAATTCATACGTATTCTCCCTGTCTACAGATTAATTGGGGTTCTGTCCCCTATTATTATTTAAAGATTAAGGTGTTGGTTGCGGAATACCACCAACGAAAGTAACTCGCTTTGTACTTGGTGAATCGGCTCCGGCTTCCGAACCCTTAATCGCTAACAAAGGGTACTGACCAATTTTAGTTTTTAATTCACCTAACACGATTTTCATTTACGCTAAATTTGCCGGCGTATGTGCCGTCCGGTCCAAAGTCAGAATCAAATGAACAGCGGACTAGATATTCATGGTGGGATTTGATGTCTAATTCAATTACTTCTGAGTAATCTCTATCATCATAACCACTTCGGCTTACGCAGCGAAATTCCACTTTGTGGAATCCTATATCAATAGCGATTTTTTCATCTGTCTTAAATATTTCTGAATCAAGTTTCTTACCATCCACAGCAATAATTTGTGTAACAGGCTGTTCCTCAAATAGGATCGCACCAATCAAGGGTTGGTTGTATGTCTGCAGTATCGCCTTATTTCCAGAATCAAACTCAGATAATTCTTTAGTCGATAACTTAGTCGTTCCGCATGAAGCAACTAGCACAGAACATGTCAGAGTCGCTATCAACCTAGTATTCATTGTTCCGTCCATTATTTGACATCAAACCGTACACATAATGCTTAGCTAAAGTGCGCCAATGAAGCGCAGTGATCTTGATAGTTAAATGGGGTTTGCCCCCCTATTATTCCCATTAATCACACCCTCTTCAAGCAGGTATTTGCACGATGGAAATGATACTTCGATGCTGTCACCATTAGTTAGCGCCACCAGAAACAAGCTGTCGCCAGATACATCACGACTATATTGATAGTAGTTACCGCGCACGCTACATTGAGCATCATAGGCTTTGTGGCAGGTGATCACCGAGCTGGCAAGTGTCTTCCCCTTGAGGTCTAATATGTCGAATGCAAAGGTCTTTGTCGACGATGGACGAGGGATCACAGCATCTACGCAATGCATGGCCGCTCCAGCAGCACAGCTTTCCAAAATTGTACAAGTAATATCACCAGTAAAAAACGCAATATAAATACTGAATTCTGACTCTGTATTTTCATTGTTGCTACGCCTTACATATCTTCAGAGTCAATGTAAAAAGCCATAATTATTATCCCCTGTTCACGGCCTGGTCATTAGCTTAACCCTGCGCCAGTATACCCCTGGTCCCATCACTGGTTTTGAGTAAGTAACCGTGTAGCCACCTCATTCCTATCACCTGCTCGGGCAATATCCAGACCAGGCCTATTGGGCAGCTTCATGGTATTTGGGAAAAATGACTTCATCGTGTGCTTTTTCAGCTTTACCTTCCCCTCTTTAGTGCTACGCTTTTTGCATGCTTAAAGCTGAAGTTGTATATCGACAAGGCTAAGAGCCAACATGCATGAACCATGGGAAGTTCACTAACACACTGCAACGCGTCAGGGTGTTTCATTTATGAAACAGCGAAAGAGAGATGAGGTGGTTATGAAAAACGCACTTCTCACGGCCGGTAGCATACTCACACTCGCATCCTCCCTTTCGCTCAATGCCGCAGAAATGGCGCCGGGCGAAGTGGTCTTCAACGGCGATATCCGGATTGGCTATTTCAGCCGGGATCGGGATGACCGTGATGGCACCAGCAGTGACGCCCAAGACTCGCGCCTGCGCATCCGCCCCGGTGTTCTCTGGCAAGCCACACGCGACTTCAGTGCCAAGATTCGCTTCGCCGGGCGATACTCGACTGACGACAGCAATGACAATCACTACGAGTTTTTCACCTCCATCCCGCAAGAAGAGGGTCTGCGTTTTGGCGACTCCACTATCGATGAACTCTACCTGCGTGGCCGTTCCGGAAACACATGGGATGTCAGAATCGGCCGCATGCAGACCAAGTTTGAGCTCGAAGGGGTGGCCAAAAAATCTCTCAGCCGCAACGACTCACCCAACACTGAAATTACGTGGACGGACGGTCTGCATGTCAGCTACGCTGCGCTCAATGACTGGCACACTCATTTCATTCTACAGCGCAGTGAAGACGAGGGCCCCACCACAGTGCGTCGCAGTCCACTGGCCTTTACCGAATCCGCCAGCCACGCCACCTATTACACTGGCATGGAAAAAAAGGACAAGCAGGGTCTATACCTGCAGCGCGGCTGGGATCTGACATACATACCCGATGCACTGCGTAGAGATGGCACAGCCACAGGTCGAATCGAAGACTACCTGGGGATCACCGGACGCCTGGCGCTGCAATGGCCTCACACCAGTGGCATGCGTTTTGTCTGGGCCGGGGAAGTCGGTTACGCACCTAACACCCCCACCAATGCCGCCCTTAATCTGCCGGGGAGCGGTGATAGTGACGGCATGGCCTTTCAGACTTCGATCAATTTCGTAGACATCATCCCACAGCACAGCGTGGGCATCGTGTATGGCCAGGTTGAAGGAGGCTGGCTACTCTCTCCGGATTTCAGCAACAACCAGGAACTGCTGGAAGCCCGCTACCAGTGGCGTCTAACTACCAAGCAAGCCCTCGAAGCCCGCATCCGTGAAAGACGCGACCTGGAACAGTACACCGATGCGATCCGAAAG
>JBFFNE010000116.1:0-6309 GCA_041563315.1 Thiohalomonadaceae bacterium | reverse complement strand
AGTGGTAACCGGTGCGGTGATGGCTGGGGCAGCCTCCTGATGGCTAACCGGCGGGTCAAGCAGCAGCGTATATTCGCGCAGCACCCGTCCCGAGCGCCATTTCACTTCAACGAGAAAATCCAGAAAAGGGTCACGAATCGCTTCCCGGGAACTAAGTTTTATGTAGTACTCACCGTTGGGCGCCTGTTCAACACCGAAGCGCATAAACATTAATGAAGCAGGACGCTCCAGGCCAACTTTGGCAAAATCCTCATAAGAGGCAAGCGACACTTCTATTGAATCCGCTTCAGCGGCATCGACAGAAAGGAGCTTGATTTCAGCATCCAGGCGCTGGTTCAGCCCTGAGTGTAACTGCACATCACCAACACCCAATGCGAGTGAGGTAGCGGGCGCCACCAATAATAGAGATAGCAGGATTTTAACCAGCTTCCGCACCGTCCTTACTCCCTTCACGTCACAATATACTTATAATTTCTAGGTGAATTTGCATTTCACACGCACAGTTGAGGCATAAACTTACCAATGAACTTTAGTTTATGCAACTAACTCCTGCTTATGTATAGCATTTTCCCCATAGCTCAGCAATCTGAACTGCATTCAACGCGGCCCCTGTGCGGACATTATCGGCCGTGATCCAGAGGTTCAGGCCCAAGGGATTGGCAATGTCTTCCCTCACCCGTCCGACACAAACCCTCTCCCTTTTGGTTGCATCGTCAACCGGTGTAGGAGCATTTTCCTCATACAGGCGCACGATAGGTGCATCAGACAGCAATGCCCGTGCCTCTACCGCTGAAAGATGACTACGGCACTCCAGATGAACAGCCATGCCTAGTCCATAAAACACCGGCACCACTACAGAGGTGGGGTTGATCTGTATCCCTTCGCCCAATATTTTCTGCGTTTCCTGTACGACGCTCATCTCCCCTTCGGTATAGCCGTTATCCATTAGCGAACCAAGCTGCGGGAGAAGATTAAACGCAATCTGTTGGGGAAAGACCCGACTGCGAGTCTCTTTCATGTTCAACAATGAGACGGTCTGGGCAGCCAGCTCATCGATACCAGCCTTATCAGCGATGGAGACCGGTTCGAAAATGGTGAGGTTGACCCGTTCAATCCCCACCACCTCATGCAGTGGTTTAAGGATCAGCAGCAAGGCGGTAACAGCCGGAGAAGGATTGGCAAGGATGCGGCTCTGTGGGAAATCATCCAAAGTCTCTGGGTTTACCGCGGGAATCACCAGAGGCACGTCGTATTCGGCATTGAAGGCGCCGCTGCAGTCGATAACGGTGCAACCCGCGTCAGTCGCCAAATAGGCAAAACGATTGGACAGCTCGGCGTCAACGCAGAAAAAGACTAACTGAACCAGAGAAAAATCAAAATCGGCGACAGATTCAACCGACAGGCTCTTCCCAAAATAGCGCAGGCTCTCACCGATGGCCTCCCCAGCATCGAGGCAATAGAGATTATCGAGAGGAAACTTGCGCGCCTCCAGGGCGGTAAGCAAAGGCTCACCCACCACCCCGGTCGCACCGACAACGGCGACACTGATGCGTTTTGTCATCTGTTGTTAGTCTTCCAGTAAAATGCGCAGCATACGGCGCAACGGCTCGGCCGCGCCCCACAGCAACTGATCACCCACGGTAAAGGCCGATAGATAATCCTTGCCCATGGTCAACTTGCGCATGCGTCCGACCGGCACGGTAAGGGTGCCGGTGACCGCTGCCGGGGTGAGCTCGTCCATGGTCTGCTGGCGCTCGTTTGGCACCACCTTTACCCAATCGTTATGACTGGCGATGATGGAGTCAATCTCATCCAGTGGGACGTCTTTGGTCATCTTGATGGTGAGGGCCTGACTGTGGCACCGCATCGCACCGATGCGCACGCACAAACCATCGATCGGTACCGGTGAGCTGGATCGGCCAAGGATCTTGTTGGTCTCTACCTGCGCCTTCCATTCCTCCTTGGACTGTCCTGAATCAAGCTGCACATCGAGCCACGGGATAAGAGAACCGGCCAGGGGTACACCCCACTGATCCTTGGGGTATTCATCGGAACGCAAATAGTCGGTGACCTGTCTGTCGATATCGAGGATAGCAGAGGCTGGATCATCGAGCAGTGTCTTCACATTGTGGTGAATTCCTCCCATCTGCTTGATCAACTCACGCATATTCTGGGCGCCGGCACCTGAAGCAGCCTGGTAGGTCATCGGTGATATCCACTCAACCAGGTCTTTCTCAAACAGGCCACCGATAGCCATCAGCATCAGGGAGACGGTGCAGTTGCCGCCAACATAGGTCTTGATGCCGTTGGCAAGACCATTCTGAATCACACTCTTGTTCACCGGATCCAGCACGATGATCGACTCATCAACCATACGCAAGGTGGAAGCGGCATCGATCCAATAGCCATTCCAGCCAACCTTGCGCAGTTCAGGATAAACCTCCTGGGTATAGTCCCCTCCCTGACAGGTGATAATCACATCCATCGCTTTGAGCTCATCAATGCTCTTGGCATCCTTGAGAGGAGGCACATCTTTACCGATGTCCGGGCCGGGGAGACCAGCCTGGGAAGTGGTGAAAAAGATCGGCTCGATATCGGCAAAATCGTTCTCTTCACGCATGCGCTGCATCAGCACCGAACCGACCATGCCGCGCCAACCAACCAGACCTACTCGTTTCATAAAAACCTCCAGGAAAAATCTAACGCTAAGGCGAAAAGACGCAAAAAACACAAAGGGGGAAGCGAAATAAGGCTTTGTCGTTCATGCACCAATTCACCCTCTCAAACCTGTCTCGCAAAATCACAAATCACAGGATGGCAAAGCTATAGCCAATAAACCCTTTATTGGCCTTTGCGTCTTTGCGTTGGGTGTTAATCTATCCCCGCATTGCCGCGACGACCGCGTCGCCCATGCCGCTGCAGCTGACCTGCTCGCAGCCCTCGGTCCAGATATCGACGGTGCGGATGCCCTTGGCCAGCACTGTCTTGACCGCAGCTTCGATGCGTTTGGCGTTGCTCTCGTCACCAAAGGTGTAACGCAACATCATCGCCACGGACAGAATAGTGGCCAGGGGGTTGGCCTTGTCCTGGCCGGCGATATCCGGGGCGGAACCGTGGATCGGCTCGTACATGCCCTTGTTGTTCTCGTCCAGTGAGGCTGAGGGCAGCATGCCGATGGAGCCGGAGAGCATCGAGGCCTGATCAGAGAGGATATCGCCGAAGATGTTGCCGGTGACGATGACATCGAACTGCTTGGGCCACTTCACCAGCTGCATCGCTGCGTTATCGACGTACATGTGTGAAAGCTCAACCTCAGGGTAGTCCCTGGACACCTCTAGCACCACCTCACGCCACAGCTCAGAGCACTCCAATACGTTGGCCTTGTCCACCGAGCAGAGACGCTTGTCGCGCTTCATCGCGATATCGAAAGCGACACGGGCCACCCGGCGCACCTCGGACTCGGAGTAGAGCATAGTATTAAAACCGACCCGCTCAGCCTTGCCATCAAGGCCGGGACGCTCTTCAATACCGCGCGGCTGACCGAAGTAGACATCCCCGGTCAGCTCACGCACGATCATCACATCCAGGCCCGCAACCACCTCCGGCTTGAGGCTGGAGGAGTCGGCCAGCTCTTCATAAAGCAGCGCCGGACGCAGATTGCCGAACAGGTTAAGCTCCTTGCGAATACGCAGCAGACCGCGCTCTGGACGCAGCGGACGGTCCAGCTTGTCGTACTCAGGGCCGCCGACCGCACCCAGCAGTACGGCATCGGCCTCGCGCGCCAGCTTAAGGGTCGCCTTCGGCAGCGGGTCACCGGACGAATCGTAACCAGCACCACCGATCGGCGCCTCTTCCATCACGATGTCCAGGCCGTCGGCCTTCAGGACCTCCAGCACCTTCACCGCCTGAGTAACAATCTCTGGACCGATGCCGTCACCCGGCAGCACTGCAATCTTTTTGCTCATTTATTAACTCCTGAAAAATCTAACGCAAAGGCGCAAAGAAAACGAACTAATTATTCCTCGCTGTGCGTAATACATCTCTCTACACAATTCACTAATTACCGTCTAACTTGCCACAACACAAAGCGCGAATAGAACGCCGTATTAAACACCTTTGCGCCCTTGCGCCTTTGCGTTGAAAGCTTTTTTCACCCGAACAACCACGGCGCTTCGATCTTGCGCCGTTCTTCGTAGGCCTTGATCTCGTTTACGTGCTGCAGGGTCAGGCCGATGTCGTCGAGGCCATTGATCAGGCAGTGCTTGCGGAACGGGTCGACCTCGAAGCGAAAAACATGACCGGACGGGGTGGTCACGCTCTGCGCCTCCAGATCCACGTTGAGCTGATAGCCTTCATTTGCCTCGACTTCCTTGAACAGCTGGTCCACCTCCGCTTCGCTCAACACAATCGGCAGGATGCCGTTCTTGAAGCAGTTGTTATAGAAGATATCGGCGAAGCTCGGCGCAATGATCACGCGAAAGCCGTAATCGAGCAACGCCCACGGGGCATGTTCACGGGATGAGCCGCAGCCAAAATTCTTGCGCGCCAGCAGGATCTGCGCCCCTTGGTAGCGCGGCTGGTTAAGCACGAAATCGGGATTGAGCGGGCGCTTCGAGTTGTCGATCCCCGGCTCGCCATGGTCCAGGTAACGCCACTCGTCGAAAGCGTTGGGGCCGAAACCGCTACGCTGGATCGACTTCAGGAACTGCTTGGGGATAATGGCATCGGTGTCCACGTTGGAACGGTCCAAAGGCGCCACAATCGCCGTCAAATTTTCAAATTTATCCATAACAAAAAACCCCTTAACGCAGAGTTGGCAGAGGCGCAAAGGACGCGGAGAAAATAAGGCACAGAAAACTTTGCGGCCTTTGCGTTAAATCAGTTCATTTCACGCACGTCGGTGAAGTGGCCCTTGATTGCCGCGGCCGCGGCCATCGCCGGGCTGACCAGGTGGGTACGGCCGGCGTTGCCCTGGCGTCCCTCGAAGTTGCGGTTCGAGGTGGAGGCGCAGCGCTCACCCGGCTCCAGGCGGTCGGCGTTCATCGCCAGGCACATGGAGCAGCCCGGTTCGCGCCACTCGAAGCCGGCTTCGCTGAAGATCTTGTCGAGCCCCTCCTCCTCAGCCTGTTTCTTTACCAGGCCAGAACCGGGTACCACCAGTGCCTGCTTCACTGTCGAGGCCACCTTACGGCCCTTGGCCACCGCGGCGGCTTCACGCAAGTCCTCGATGCGCGAATTGGTGCAGGAACCAATGAACACCACATCCACCGGGATGTCGGTAATCGGCATGCCGGCCTCCAGACCCATATACTCCAGCGCGCGTTGCATTCCCTCGGCCTTGATTGGGTCGCTCTCGGCGCCGGGATCAGGGACAGTGGCATCGACCGGCACCACCATCTCCGGCGAGGTACCCCAAGTGACTTGCGGCTTGATTTCGTTCGCATCCAGATGCACTTCCGTATCAAAATGGGCATCAGGATCACTCTTCAAGTCACGCCATGCCTCGACGGCGCGCTCCCACATCTCGCCCTTGGGGGCGAAGGGACGGCCCTTGAAGTACTCAATAGTTTTCTCATCTACTGCCACCATGCCGGCGCGGGCACCGGCCTCTATGGCCATGTTACATACGGTCATGCGCCCCTCCACGGAGAGGTCGCTGATCGCCTCGCCACCAAACTCGATAGCATAGCCGGTACCGCCGGCGGTGCCGATCTTGCCAATAATTGCCAGCACGATGTCCTTAGCGGTGACACCGGGGCCAACCTTGCCATCCACCGACACCAGCATGTTCTTCATCTTCTTCTGCACTAGGCACTGGGTGGCCAGCACATGCTCCACCTCGGACGTACCGATTCCGTGGGCCAGCGCGCCGAAAGCGCCATGGGTCGAGGTGTGTGAGTCACCGCACACCACGGTCATGCCGGGCAAGGTCGCTCCTTCTTCGGGGCCGACCACATGGACGATACCCTGGCGCGCGTCGTTCATCGGGAAGTAGGTCACGCCAAATTCTTTGACGTTGGCGTCCAGGGTCTCGACCTGAATGCGGGCGATGGGATCTGCGATCCCGGCAATCCCCCCAATCTGGCCGGTGGTCGGCACATTATGATCGGGGGTTGCGAGAACAGAATCAGTGCGCCACAGCTTGCGCCCAGCCAGACGGAGTCCTTCGAAGGCCTGGGGCGAGGTCACCTCATGCACCAGGTGGCGATCGATATAGATAAGCGCCGTGCCATCCTCTTCGGTGCGCACCACATGGGCATCCCACAATTTGTCGTACAGGGTCTTGCCGGCCATTCCTCTGTCCTCTTT
>JBFFNE010000115.1:0-6355 GCA_041563315.1 Thiohalomonadaceae bacterium | reverse complement strand
TGGGCATGCACACCGCATTCTCGACGTACCCTGCCAAGGGCGCGTTCTTTGAGAAGCGATCTGCCTGGTGGTTCGTTAGTAGAGATGCCTGGTTCGTACACCGCAGGGCGGCATGGCCTGAGTCTATCGTCACTGAGGGCTAGCTGGTTGCCCTTTTCGCTGTACTACTGAAAAGGCACGATGATTAGAATTACCTGGTTTCAGCTGTGAAGCCGGCTGGAAGGAGCTGATGAATGACAGACAGTAAACGTGGTAAATCCAGCAAGGACGAAGCGCATGATGGCACCGCGTCGCGAAACAACAAAGCAGTAACATCCCAAGAGAAGCGCCCAGCTAAAAAGACGGCTTTGGTCAATTCCGAAGAAGCTAAGCCAGCCGAAGGTGCTGTTTCGACCGCCTTGCCGGTGGTAGGCATCGTCGCCTCAGCCGGCGGTCTGGCTGCCTTCAAAAGTTTTTTACAGCATATGCCGGCTGACAGCGGCGCGGCCTTCGTGCTCATCCCCCACCTGGACCCCAGGCATGACAGCCTCATGGCCCAGTTGCTGAACAAGCAGACTGTCATGCCGGTCATTGAGGCGGAGGATGGTCTGCGCTTAGCGGCGAACCATGTTTATGTTATCCCACCTGACCGCTATCTGACCCTGAACCAGGGTGTTATCCACTTGAGCCCCTTGCCCTCCAAGCGGGATATCAACGCTCCACCCATTGCTCCGCCTATCGACCCTTTTTTGCGTTCCCTGGCGGAGGACCAGCAGGAACATGCGATTTGCATCATTCTCTCCGGCACGGGCAGCTATGGTGCGCTGGGTCTCAAGGCGGTCAAGGCTGCCGGTGGCATGGCGATGGTTCAGGACCCCGCCACTGCCGAGTATGACAGTATGCCCCTGAGCGCCATCGATAGTGGGCTCGCCGACTATATCCTGCCACCCGAGCGGATGCCCGGAGAGCTGCTCAAATACATGCGGCACTTCCTTGTTGAAACGGCCGTTCTGCCTGACACCCCGGACCTAAAGGATGAGCTTAACCAGGTACTGGAACTGCTCAAGGCGCGCACAAAGTTCGATTTTCGGGCCTATCGTAAACGCATGCTATTGCGACGGATCCAGCGGCGTATGGGGCTCAATCACCTGGACAGATTCGCTGATTATCGGGCCTTGCTGCGTGAAAGGCCGGATGAGCTCACGCAACTGTGCAAGGATCTTTTCATTAGCGTCACCAGCTTTTTCCGTGATCCGGAGATGTTCAAACTCCTGGAGAGTGAGGTGTGTCCGGAGTTGATCAATGGACGGGACTCGGATACGCCTATACGGGTGTGGGTACCAGGCTGTGCTACGGGGGAAGAGGCCTATTCTATTGCCATGCTGCTGATCGAATGTCTCGATGCGATGGATAAGGATTGTCGCGTACAGGTTTTCGCTACCGACGTGGACGAGAATGCACTCGAAATTGCCCGCCGCGGCATCTATCAGCAGGCCATGATGCAAGACATGGAGCCCCGGCGGCTGAAACGTTTTTTTACCAAGATCAGTGATCAGCACTGGCAGGCGAAGAAGCAACTGCGTGAAGCGGTATTGTTCGCGCCGCAGAATATCCTGTCCGATCCGCCCTTTTCCAAACTCGATATTGTGAGCTGCCGCAACCTGCTTATTTATCTGGAAACAGAGATCCAGCACAATTTACTGGGCCTGTTTCATTTTGCACTAAACGAAGGGGGGTATCTGATACTCGGGCCGTCCGAGAGTGTGGGCCGACTTGTGGAGCAATACAAACCGATTTCCAAAAAGTGGCGCATTTTCCGCCGTGTTGGGGGCGCGCGTCCTCTCCGGGCCAGCTTTCCCATACCGGCGGGCCGGTCACGATTAGAGCCGCAGCATGCTTATACATCAAGTCCGACCCTGCGCAGCAACCTGACCGATACTATCCAGAAGGTACTGCTCGAGGAGTACGCTCCTGCTGCTGTCGTGATCGACGGTAACTTCGAGGTGCTTCACTACTATGGTCCCACCCACCTTTACCTGCAGCAACCGGGTGGAGCACCCTCTTCTGATCTGCTTAGCCTTGCCCATGCCACCTTGCGCCCGCGTATCCGCGCGGCACTCAACAAGGCGAAAGAAGAAAAGTCTCGTTTTGAAAGCAAGCATATCAATATCACGCGTGATGGCCGTGCGGTGCCGGTTCGCATCGCGGTCCAGCCGCTGCTGGGCCTGCGTGTGGCGGAGGGACTGTTTCTTGTTCTTTTCGAGGATGAACCGGAGGCAGCGCAGAATGTTGGCATAGAAGATGGGCAGGCCTGCGGGGATGAATCTCTGCTTCGCCAGCTGGAGGAGGAACTCAAGACCACCCGGGAAGAGCTTCGCAGTACTATCGAGGAACTCGAGAGCAGCAACGAGGAACTGAAGGCTTCCAACGAGGAGGCTATGTCCATGAACGAGGAGCTGCAGTCCACTAACGAGGAGCTGGAAACCTCAAAGGAGGAACTGCAGTCCCTGAACGAGGAGCTGGGTACGGTTAACGCGCAGCTGCAGGACAAGGTGGAGGAGCTTGAGAGCGCCACCAACGACATGGCAAACCTGATTTCGAGTGTGGACACCGCGATCCTGTTCCTCGGGATCGATGGCACGATTCAGCGTTTCACGCCCAGTGTCACCCGGCTGCTCAACCTCCGCGACAGTGACCTGGGGCGGCCCCTCAGTGACATCGCCATGCGGTTGGAGGATCCTGACCTGACACAGGATATCGATGCGGTGTTGAGGGATCTCACCATGCGTCAGAAGGAGGTCCACGGTGAGAATGGACAGTGGTACCTGCGCCAGATTACCCCCTATCGCACCGAGGACAACCGCATTGAAGGTGTGGTGCTCACCTTTACCGATATTACTGCCCTCAAGCAGGCAGAACTGGAACTGCGCAAGATGGCTGAAACCCTTGAGCAGAGGGTGGAAGAGCGTAGTGAGCAGTTACGACAGGAATCCAGTTTCAGCGAAGCGGTAATGGATACCGTGGCAAGCCTGATTCTGGTTATCGATGCCGATGAACGGGTGGTTCGATTCAACAAGGCCTGCGAGAAAGTCACTGGCTACAGTTTCGATAAACTTGTGGGGACAACCGATTGGTGGGATTTGATCCCGCAGGACGATGTAGCCGGGGTAAGGGGGGCGCTGGACAGGCTGAGGGGCGGAGAAAAACTCGTTACCACTGAGAGTCGCTGGCGCACCGAAAAGGAAGGGATGCGCCTTGTCAGCTGGAATCATACAGCGCTCAAAGACGTAGCCGGTAACGTTCAATTCATTATCAGTTCCGGTCTTGATATTACAGAGCAGCGCAAGGTCGAAAATGAAGCGCGCCAGCATCTAGAGGAGGCTTCCCGCTTACAGCGCGTGCAGACCGCTAACGAACTGGCCACCCTGTTGGCTCACGAGATCAATCAGCCTCTGCTCGCCATTACCATGTATGCCGACACAAGCCTGGAGTTGCTTAGCTCTAAACCTCTGGATCAACGCACTCTTATGGAGAATATGCAGCAGGTCAGCCAGCAGGCATTGCGCGCAGGAGAGACCATTCGACGCCTGCGTACATTCGTCAGCCAAAGCACGATCGACCCCGCGCCGCTGGATTTGAACGGGGTGATTGAACGCGCCTGCAAGGTTATCAAAAGCGTGGCTGATGAGAATGGTATCCGCCTCGTTCTCGACCTGAACGAGGCGGTCCCACCGGTCATGGGTGTCGATGTGCACCTTGAACAGGTAATGCTCAATCTTTTGCGCAATGCCGTTGAGGCGATTCGCGATGCGGAGATCCTGGGCGGAAGCATTACGGTCGAGACACGACAGGAAGAGAGGATGGCCCATGTGACTGTCCGTGACAGCGGTCCCGGCATAAATGAAAAGATGGCCGGCGAGTTGTTCGGGTCTCTGACCAGCACCAAGGACTATGGTCTGGGCGTGGGGCTGCGCATTAGCCGCAGCTTGATCGAGGCCCACGGAGGCCGGTTATGGGTGGAGCCGCACACCCCGGGCGGTATTTTCCATTTCCTGGTACCTCTCGCGTCATGATACCGCCCGTACGAACGCGCTAGCCTTCACGCCACCAGTTGCTAATCAATTCCCCCCAAACAGATCCAAAACACGGGACACCCACAACTTTCAACCAAACGAGCACTAATATCCTGAACGCATATTGCCTTTCGCAGTGAGAGTGACGGGATTTCTGCACGCGTGGTTGTGAGAGTTGAATGATGGGTGTCCCCGGTTAGTTCCCTCACCCGAACCTCACACAGATAGCTTATGTATTCCGGACAACTCGCTTGACGAAGGGCATTTTGACTCCTATCTAAGAAAGATCTGCCAATTATTCCAGGACAGCATCATGGGATACGCAATAGCACGAGCTACCTGTACCCACCCTGCCGAGAGGCTTTCCCGCCTGGTTCTCTTTCCGGCTGAATTCCTGATCCCCAACAAACCCTTTCCCGCCGGTGCACCAGTTAAACAAGTTTCCGGGAAGCCCCCACTGTCCATACCGGTATCGAGGCAACGTGGTATCGGTGCTGAAATGATACGCAGTGCAGACATGAGGGTGTCCCGATGACCTCGGTGAGTCGAGTCGCTATCGATTGGGCTGAGCGGGGACTGGTTCCCGATGCGGTGGTCCGCAAAGGGATCCGTCAACTTTGCCGACGCCGACTGGAGGAGATCGGCAACCTGGATTGCGAGCGCCGAGCAGCGGACATGCAGGCATTCCTGAACGGAATGACCACTGCGCCTACCGCCCCGCTGCCCGAGCTTGCCAACGCCCAGCATTATGAGGTGCCGGCAGCCTTTTTCGAACAGGTGCTGGGACCATATCGAAAATACAGCTGCTGCTACTGGCCCGACGGGGTCGAAGACCTTGCAGGGGCGGAGGCTGCCGCCCTCTCCCTGACCTGCGAGCGGGCAGACCTGCAGGACGGACAGTCCATCCTTGAACTCGGCTGCGGCTGGGGCAGCCTCTCCCTCTGGATGGCGGAGCAATATCCCCTCGCCCGGATCACCGCCGTCTCAAACGCCCACTCCCAGCGCCGCTATATCGAGAGCCGGGCAGCCGAACGCGAACTGACCAATCTCACGGTCATCACCGCGGACATGAATGATTTCGATACCCCGGAACGTTTCGACCGGGTGGTCTCGGTGGAGATGTTCGAGCACATGCGCAACTGGCGTAGCCTGTTTGGACGCGTGCACCGTTGGCTGAGTCCGGGCGGCCTTTTTTTCTTGCACATTTTCTGTCACCGGGACACTCCCTATCTGTTCGAGGATCGTGGCGGTGACGACTGGATGAGCCACTATTTCTTCAGCGGCGGCATGATGCCCAGTGACAATCTGCCCCTGTATTTCCAGGAGCATCTCACCCTCCTGAAAAAATGGCGTTGGTCCGGCAAACACTATGAAAAAACCGCCAACGCCTGGCTGGATAATATGGACCGACAGTACGAAACCATCCTGCCAATCCTGGCCGAGACCTATGGTAGCGATCAGGCCGACTTGTGGTGGCAGCGCTGGCGGCTGTTTTTCATGGCTTGCGCTGAGACCTTCGCCTATGACGCCGGTCAGACCTGGTGGGTCAGCCATTATCTGTTCCAAAGAAAGGAGGAATATGTGTGATGATCACCGGCGGTCCGCTCTCTCCTGCACTCAGCGTGATACCGGCGTGGCTGCTCAACCAGTTTGCCTTCCAGACAGGCTGGTGGACGGTGGTATTGACAGCGGCCTGGGGTTGGCCGCTCATCGGTATCGGCATGGTCGCCGCCTTGATCACCATTCACCTGACGCGGATACGCCCCTTCAAAAGTGAGGCCCTGCTCGTCATCTTCGTTGCAGGGGTAGGATTCATCGTTGACAGCCTGCTGCAAGTGAACGATTGGGTAAGGTTTGCAAACGATCCGGGCGGAGGGTTTGCGCCCCTTTGGATGGTTGCCCTCTGGGCCAACTTCGCCACCACCCTCAACGTCTCTCTAAGCCCCCTGCAAAGACACCCCTGGCTGGCCGCTCTCCTCGGTGCCGGCGGCGGCCCGGCCGCGTACTGGGCCGGGGCACAGTTGGGTGCAATGACCGTCAGCAACGCCCCCGCCGCCTTTGTCACCCTGGCTCTGGCCTGGGCACTGCTGACGCCCCTGCTGCTGTCCCTGGCCGCGACGCTTGCCCGGAGATCCCAGCCATGACAACCGCCTTCGCCTGGGATACCGCGTTTCTGGCCCTGGCCGTGATTATCGCTGTTGCCGTGGTAACCTGGATCATCAGCCTCATCCGCCGTGATGTGAGCATCGTCGATCCTCTATGGGCGGTGATGATTAGCCTGGGTGGCTGGGTCTATGCCATCG
>JBFFNE010000114.1:0-6549 GCA_041563315.1 Thiohalomonadaceae bacterium | reverse complement strand
TTGACACCGTCTTCCAGCAGCTGCTGGCAAATATTCCACTGTTCGTCGGCCCAGGTACCTTCACCGTTCTCCATCTTCAGCGCATGCAATAATGGGAACAGGGAGAGTTCTACGCCGACAAAAATATCGCTGGAGTTGGTGCGGATCTCGGGGCAGTTGAAAACAGTGGCCTTGACCCCTTCTTTCCAGGCCGCCTCGGCATGATCTTCGAGGCGCATCTTGGCATAACCCTGGGTGTAGTTGGTGTAGGTCTGCCACTGGTACTCGCCGTTAATCAGGATCTCGGTACCATGGTAGCCGTAAGCGGTATAACGAACCTGCCCACCGCTCTTCTCCACCCGCGCGCGGATGGCGGCGCTGCCTTCGATGAGGTACTGGAAGGTGTTGGCGGTCACCTCATCAAAGTTCATCAGCATGAACTTGCCCAGGTCGCTGTCGAGCAATGCACGGGAGGAGAGGAAGCGGTCACCGCGGCCTTTGTAGACGCGGTTGGCAATGGCAAGGAAGACCTTGGTCTTGGGAATGCCGCCGGCCATGGTATGGGCGAAAAAGACATTGGAACCATCTGGAATCGCATTGTCCAGCTCCGTCATCACCTGGGCGAGCGAATCGCGAAAACGCTGCACCCCGACCTTGCGGCAGGCTTCGATGTGATTCCAGTCGAGTTTAGCCTCCTGCCAATTGTTGAGCTTGAGATCCGCCAGGAAATCGGTGGGGGTCGGCGTGCCTTCCGGTGAGTCGAGATCAAAGCCTGCCATCAGAGGGATATTGATAATGCGACCGCCCAGGTTTTCCTCTGCAGCCTTGTGCTCCTCGTCGGTAAGGGACCGCAACTTGTGGTCATCGTCGCGTCGGCCAACGGTAATACCGAGAATAGTCATACCCGCTGCTCGAGCCTCGTCGAGCAGGCCGTTCACATAACCGCGGCCGAACAGCTCACCAAACAAAACAAAGATATCCCCCTTGCGGAAGATGTTTTGCTGAGGCATTTCACGTAGTGGCGTAAGTACAGACATAGAAATCTCTTGTTGTTAATGCTCGAATATTCAGCCGATCCCTGTGACTCGGGGCAGAAGCGCTATCATCCGTCACAGTGGGACCTGGGTAAGTCGTTCAGTATAACCCGCCCCATAGAGCCGCCCGCCGGAAAGCAGCCCACTATAATATAAATAACCAGTTATATCAATGGTTTGAGTAGCATATTTACAGCCAACCCGAAACGCCGCCAATTCAATAAATGGATAGGATACAGGCCCTTACGACATATTTGCGGACTTTCATCAGAATTTGCCTAAAATTGCTGAATGCAGCGCCCACCGTCGGCAGACTATAGGATTTCCCATGAACAGCCATCGCATCGCACACCGTCTATCGCTATTACTAGCACTCGCCATTCTCACGGCTTCGTGCTCAGGCTGGGATCCGCAAGACTCGGCTGCCATGACAGAAGAGGTTTCCCAGACGATCAGCCGCTTTACCGGGCGCGACCCCGGACTCCAGCGTTTCTTTGACCAAGCGTACGGCTACACCGTTTTTCCCACGGTTGGCAAGGGAGCGATCGGGGTGGGTGGCGCCTACGGCAAGGGGCAGGTATTTGAGCAGGACCGTCCTATAGGCACCTCCAAACTGGTCCAGATAACGGTTGGCTTTCAATGGGGTGGTCAGGCCTATAGTGAACTGATTTTCTTCGAGAACAAAGCAGCCCTGGATCGCTTCAAGAGCGGCGACCTTGAATTCTCAGCCCAAGCCTCGGCAGTCGCCATTACCCTCGGAGCCTCCGCCACCGCCGACTATGAAAACGGTGTTGCCGTGTTCACCATGACCAAGGGTGGACTGATGTACGAGGCCTCCATCGGCGGCCAGAGCTTCAGCTTCGAGGCGTATTAGAGGAAAGTAAAAACCTTTCAACGCAAAGACGCAAAGGACACGAAGGTTTCTCTGTATATAAATCCAAGCCGGTAGTAAGCGCGAAAAAAAGGGCGGAAATTCCGCCCCATTTGTTTTGCCCAGATACGCCAGGTTCAGACTTACGCAATAAACAACTTTGCGTTTAGGCTTCTTCCCCTACTCCGCGGCTCGAAGGCGGTCGACGCGTTTGTACATGTACGCGTAGTACATCACCGGAATCACCACCAGGGTAAGGATGGTGGAGACGAGAATACCGGAGATGAGTGACACCGCCAGGCCGCTGAAGATCGGATCGTCGAGGATGAAGAACGCGCCGAGCATTGCTGCCAGACCAGTGAGCAGGATCGGCTTGGCACGCACGGCGCCGGAGTTAATCACCGCTCTCTCGAACTCGATCCCTTCACGTACTTGCTGGTTAATGAAATCGACCAACAGGATGGAGTTGCGCACGATGATCCCCGCCAATGCGATCATGCCTATCATTGAGGTGGCGGTGAACTGCTTGTCCGCCAGCCAGTGGCCAGGCATCACACCAATGATGGTCAGTGGGATCGGGGCCATGATGATCAACGGCACGACGTAAGAACGGAACTGGGCGACTACCAGCAGATAGATGAGAATCAGGCCCACCGAATAGGCCAGTCCCATATCGCGGAAGGTCTCGTAGGTAACCTGCCACTCGCCGTCCCACTTGAGGCTGTAGTCGTAGGGATTCTCCGGTGGATTGATAAAGTACTGCTCAATACCGCGCCCGTCCTCCATGGACATGCCACGAAGAGTGCCCACTACATCGAACATACCGTAGAGCGGGCTGTCAAGGTCACCCGCCATATCACCCGTCACTATCACCACGCGCTGCAGATCTTTGTGATAGATAGCATTCTCACGGAGGGTGTTTTCCACCCGGGCAATCTCGGAAAGCGGCACCAGAGCACCACCAACACTGCGTACACGCAGTGCCAGCACCGACTCGATATCCGCTTTGTCACTAACGGCATATTCAAGGCGGATCGGCAGCGGATACTTCACTGTCTCGACGTGAAGGTAGGTGACATCCTCTCCAGTGAGCACCGTGGAGATGGCCGCTACGATATTCTGCTGAGGCACCCCTAGCAATGCCGCTTTCTGCTGATCGACACGCAGGATAAGTTTCGGTGCCTCGGCCTCGACCGTATCGTCCAAATCGACGATATCCGGAGTCGACTCCATGACTCCGCGAACCTCCTTGGCGACACGGATCTGGCCGTCATAATCCAGGCCGTAGATCTCGGCAACCAGTGGTGACTGCACCGGCGGGCCGGGTGGTACCTCGACAATCTTCACATTGGCGTTGTACTTCCTGCCGATTATCTGCAGGGGTTCACGCATGCTTAGGGCGATCTCGTGGCTCTTGCGATGGCGCAGATGTTTATCGGTCAGGTTGACCTGAATGTCCCCCACATTGGCACCGCTACGCAGATAGTATTGGCGCACCAGACCATTAAAATTGATCGGCGCTGCTGTACCGGCATAGGCCTGGTAGTCGGTCACCTCCGGCACGGTTGCCAAATACTGGCCGAGCTCAGCCAGTACCCGTGCGGTCTGTTCGGTACTGGTACCCTCGGGCATATCGACTACCACCTGGAACTCGGACTTGTTGTCAAACGGCAGCATCTTCATCACTACCCACTGGATGCCGACGAGGCCAACCGAGGCAATGATAAGCACCAGCACACCGATGCCCAGCTGGAGGCGCTTCTTGTGCCCTTCGGCACCGTGCAGGAAAGGCCCGACCCACTTTTCGAAGAAACGGAACAGTCCGGCGCTACCCTCTTGGTGATGCCCTCCATGGTTATCCACCTTGAGCACGACATTAGACATCCAGGGCGTGACGATGAAGGCCACCGCCAGAGAGATCACCATACCGATGCTGGCATTGATCGGGATCGGGCTCATATAAGGGCCCATCAGCCCGGTGACGAAGGCCATCGGCAACAACGCCGCGATCACGGTAAAGGTGGCGAGAATGGTCGGACCACCCACCTCATCCACTGCCAGCGGGATCGCCTCCACCAGTTTCTTGCTGCCCATTTGCATGTGGCGATGAATATTCTCCACCACCACGATGGCGTCATCGACCAGGATACCGATAGAAAAGATCAGGGCGAAGAGCGAGACACGGTTGAGGGTGAAGCCCCAGGCCCAGGAGGCAAACAGGGTGATCGCCAGGGTGATCACCACCGCCATGCCGACGATAAAGGCCTCACGATAACCCAACGCAAAGAAGACCAGCGCAACGACCGAGAGGGTGGCAAAGATCAGCTTGCTAATGAGCTTTTTCGCCTTGTCATCGGCGGTCGCACCGTAGTCGCGAGTCACGGTGGACTCGACACCGTCAGGTACAAAGGTCCCCTTGAGCGATTCGAAACGCTCGATGACCTGGTTGGCGATCTGGACAGCGTTGGTACCCGGCTGCTTGGCAATGGCAACGGTGACCGCAGGAAACTCTCCCTGAGCTGCGATGCCTTTCTCCGCGGCGGCAGGGCCAGTACCAAACCAGACATACTGCTCGGGCTGGTCGGGTCCACGCCGCACCTCGGCGACATCCGCCAGATAGACCGGCCGCCCTTCATGCACCCCGACCACCAGTTCGCCGACCTCGTCGACCTGACTGAGGAAATCCCCCGCCTGCACCAGGATCTCGCGGTTACCGCTCACCAGCGCGCCTGAGGGACGGGTGGCATTGGAGAGTTGCAACGCCTTGCGCAAGTCATCAAGGGCGATGTTAAAGCCGCCCAGACGCGCCGGGTCCAGCAGCACATGCACCACCTGATCAGGTCCGCCAATGGTATAGATGTCGCGGGTACCCTTGACTCTTTTGAGCTCCGACTCGATGGCGTGGGCTACCTGCTGCAGCTCATAGGCCCCCACCTCCTCGCGTGTGCTCCACAGGGTCAGCGTCACAATAGGCACATCATCGATGCCCTTGGGCTTGATGATGGGCTGGCTGACACCGAGGTTCGTCGGTAGCCAGTCTCCCTTGGAGAACATGGCGTTGTACAGGCGAACGATGGCCGCAGTGCGGTCCTCGCCCACCTCATACTGCACCGTCAGCACCGACATGCCCGGCTGGGAGACAGAATAGACATGCTTGACCCCCTCAATCTCGGAGAGGATCTGTTCGGCCGGTGAACTGACCAGGTGTTCAACCTCCAATGCCGAGGCGCCGGGATAGGCGATAAAGACATTGGCAAAGGTCACATTGATCTGCGGCTCTTCCTCACGCGGTGTGATCATCACGGCAAAAGCCCCAAGCAGGAACCCTACCAATGCAATAAGCGGTGTGATCTCAGTGGTCAGAAAACGTTTGGCGATACTGCCCGAAATACCCAGCTTCTCTTTCATGAATCCTTCCCTGTACGCAGCTCCTTGAGCATCACGCCGGCACGAATCGGCTCCAGCGCCACCCTCTCACCAGCGTCGAGCCCGGCAAGCACTTCCACCTGCCCGTCATCAAAGTCTCTACCGACGCGAATTTGGCGAAAGCTGATGTGCTGCCCCTTAATCACATAGACACCGGTGACCTCACTGCGATGAACCACGGCCTCTGCCGGGATCAGCAGCCGCTGCATCTCACCGGTGACAAAGGCCACCTTGGCGAACATTCCCGGATAGACCCCGTGTTGTCCCTCAGGGAGGTCGACACGCACATTAAACGTATGGGAAACCGGATCGGCATAAGGGCTGATGGTGAGGGTGTCACCCTCGACGCTGGCATTGCCCTCGGTGGGGAAGATTACGCGGGCACGAGCCAATTGGCGCACACTGACGATATGACTCTGTGGCACCTGGGCAATGGCTCGCAACCTCTCCAGTGAAAGGCCGGTCATCAGAGGCTGCCCGGGATTGGCCGTCTCCCCGGGCTCGACATGGCGCTCGACCACGATGCCGCTGTAGGGGGCGCGAACCACGGTATGCTCTAGCTGCTCCTGTGCCTGCTCGCGCTCTGCGTTGGCGGACTTGAGCGCCGCCTCTGCCCTGTCATACTCGGCCCGGGAGATCAGCTTGCGCTCAAGCAGGTCCTTCATGCGATTGAAGGTGGAGCGAGCTTCCCCGGCACGGGCAACCGCGGCCCTGAGCTCCGCCTGCTGTTCCCTGTCACGGAAACGGACGATGATATCGCCCTTGTTGACGTAGTCATCCACGTCCACCAGCACTTCGGTGATCCTGCCGGATGTTTGTGCGGAAACAGTGCTCTGATGAACCGCCTCGATTACCGCATCAACCACCTGCTCCCGGGCAATCACGGTTAGAGTGGCCTCGGCGCTTTTCAATCCGCTTTGCTCTGCCGCCACCGGTGATTCAGGTTTCGTGACCGATTCAGGCTCCTCCACAGCTGGAACAGCCACTGCCTCCGTCTCATCCACTACAGCCGGCTCGACTACTGCTGCCTGCTCGACATCAACTTCCGGCTCGGCTGCCACTACCGCACCGCTCCAGATAACTCCCAGACAACTCAAGGTTACTAACCGCATCATGCGCATAACTGTTCCTCTACACCCTTTCTTTTTAAGTTTGGATATTAGCACAGACCCTATATATTAGTGAGCACTAATATACTCATAAGCGGAAGATAAGGGAATCGTCTCCGTTTTTCAACAC
>JBFFNE010000113.1:0-6841 GCA_041563315.1 Thiohalomonadaceae bacterium | reverse complement strand
ATGCAGGGGGCGATCAATGACCTGGGTCTTGAACCGCGTGAGGTCGCGGCTATCCGCAATATAATCGGGCTCGGCTTGTATGAGGCGATCAGTTCTCTGTATCCGGGCTGTGATGATGGGTTGGTTGCGTCAGTGACCGAGCGCTATCGCTACCATTTTCTCAAAGCCAATCCAACCCGCTCCGAGCTCTTTTCCGGCGCTGAGAAGACGATAAGGGGTCTTAGCGAGGCGGGTTACCTGCTCGCTGTGGCAACCGGCAAGGGGCGGCGAGGTCTCGATTTGGTGTTGGAGGAGACAGGGCTGGGGCAATATTTTCACGCCACCCGCTGTGCTGATGAGACCTTCTCCAAGCCTCACCCTCAAATGCTTGAGGAGTTGATGGAGGAACTGGGGGCAATCCCGGGTGAGACTCTGATGATCGGCGATACTGAATACGACATGCAGATGGCGAGCAATGCGCGGACGCATTCACTGGCGGTGAGCTACGGCGTGCATGAGAAGGAGCGGTTGCTGCGCCACAACCCGCTGCACTGCCTGGATGCCATCGATGAGCTGGATGGTTGGCTTCAGCAATATCACCGCAAGGCAAGTGCCACCAACTAAAAAACCACAATGGAGCCAATGATGCAGGAAAATGAAATGCAGGACGAAAAGAGCAAACGTGATTCACAGTGGGAGCGCGACCTTCTCAATCGCCTGAGCTTCGCCTCATTGGCGGAACAGCAGCGTGCCCGTCGCTGGAATATCTTCTTTAAACTCGTACTCTTTTCCTACCTTTTCCTGCTGCTATTTCTCGCATTCCGAGGGCCGGATTTGGGTGAGGCCGGTCTCAAGGGCGGGAAGCATACCGCCATGGTGGAGATCAGCGGCATGATCTCCGATTCCACCCCAGCGAATGCAGATATTATCATCAAAGGGCTGCGCAATGCTTTTGCGAACAAAAATACCAAAGGGGTTGTGTTGCGTATCAATAGCCCCGGCGGTAGCCCTGTGCAGTCTGACTATGTCTACCGTGAAATCCAGCGTATGCGCAGTCTGCACCCCAATATCCCCGTTCACGCGGCAATCATCGATGTTGGTGCCTCCGGAGCCTATTACATCGCCTCTGCCGCCGACAATATCTATGTTAACCCGTCCAGTATCGTCGGTTCGATTGGTGTTTTGATGAACGGCTTTGGCTTTGTTGGGGCAATGGAAAAGCTCGGTGTGGAGCGCCGTCTGCTCACAGCAGGGGAGAGCAAAGGTATGCTCGATCCCTTTGAACCGCTCAAGCAGGATGATGTCGCTCACATCAAACAGCTGCTGGGTCAGATTCATCAGCAGTTCATCGCTGCGGTGAAGGAGGGGCGCGGTGAGCGCCTCAAGGATGACCCGGAGCTCTTTTCCGGCAAGTTCTGGACCGGACAGGAGGGGATTGCGCTCGGTTTGGTCGATGACATCGGTGATGTGGATTACGTGGCCCGCGAGGTGATCGGTGCTGAGAATGTGGTCGACTTCACCCCAAAACCCGATTTTTTCAAACGCTTTGCCGATCGACTGGGGGCTTCTATGGCAAATGGACTGAGTGAGCATCTTGGAATTGGCCCTAATTCTCTCCAGTAACTGCCCATTGCCCAGGTCTATGTGTCCTAAATAAGCCTGCCAAGTTAAAGCGGTACTGGCATAATGAATTCCCCCTTAGTTAGAATGTTCCAGAAGGGGGAATTCCTTAGTTTGTTCAAGAAATTTAATAATCTCATACAGGAGGTTGGAGATGGATTATAAATTCGTTCTGAAATCGTTGTGGAATAAATCAAAACTTTCTTTTTTTCTTTCGTTCTTTTCGATCTCACTGCTTTATTTGCGAGGTTTTGTTCTTCCTCCCTTCTGGTTTGTTCCTGCCGCAATCAGGAAGAAACTTCATGACATGGCATCAGAACCCTATGCGCCTGACTCGACCCAGTTGAGCGAATTTGAGTTCGCGGCAAGGCAGGCGATCACCATCTTTGCCATGGATGACGAGAGGAGCCTGCAAAAGGCCTTTCCCGGCTACGAAGATTATTATGTAGGTGAGGCTAGGCAAGTTCGTTTTACCCTGATTACCGACAAGCAACACAAGAAATACCATGTGGCCATCCGGGGCTCAGAGAATGAGCAGAACTGGATCGATAATTTCATGCCGGAGTTTGAGTGGGATAGGGAGCTTAAAGCGACCATCCACCGGGGCTATCGCGATATTGCGTTGGACCTGCTGAAAGAGCTTGAGCCATTACTCGTAAATAAGGATTACTCTGTCACGGTCTCCGGCGGATCGTTAGGTGGGGTAAGCAGCGTTGCTGTCGGTTGGTACCTCGATAGCCGTGGCTATGATGTAACGCAGATCTATAATTTTGCCGGTCCCAAGTTGACTGATGATGATTACTCACACCTTCGAGTATTGACGGTAGTCAACAAGCTGGATGCGGTATGGCTGCTGCCATTGGCTACCCTGTTTCACCGTTATCGTCATCAGGGAGAGCGCATCGTCCTGATTCCTTCGGAGGATTATCAGGAGAACAAGGGCACTGCCGAGTGGCGACTCTACAAGGATAGCCTGCTTTCCGACTTTCTTTTGAGTTCCTGGGGAATAGACAGGAAACTGGATACGGGAGAACACACCGCCTATGGAACCTATTTTTTACACTTTTTAGGGGATGAGGCTGAACCGGGACTCTTTGACGCTAACCCGTCGCCTGTTGCATCCAGCCAGGGTTAATGCCAGGCGACTGACGGCTCTATATAACCCTGATCCCTTCCGCCTCAAGCATACGCACCAAGCGTATCAGCGGAAGACCGATCAGGGTGTTAGGATCTTCCCCTTCCAGCCTTTCGAATAACGCGATGCCCATTGCCTCTGACTTGAAGCTGCCTGCACAGTTGTAGGGCTGCTCTGCCCTTAGGTAGTTGTCGATCTGACTCTCGCTCAATTCGCGAAACACCACGCCGAAAGGTACCACTTCCACCTGGTAGTCGCTGGTGGCACTGTTGTAGAGGCAGAGCGCGGTGAGGAAGGTGACCCGCCGGCCGGAGGCGGCCTTCAGCTGTGCGATAGCCTTGAGATGGTTGCCGGGCTTGCCCAGGATCTCGCCATCAATCACCGCGACCTGATCGGAACCGATGACCAGACTGTCCGGATGACGTTGTGCCACTGCCATCGCCTTCTCTTGAGCCAATCGGGCGACCAGCGCTTCCGGCGTCTCCCCTGGCTTGGGGCTTTCGTCAATCTCCGGTGAGTCGGTGACAAAGGCCAGCCTCAGTTTTTCCAGCAGTTGCTTGCGAAACGGTGAGGTGGAGGCCAGGACCAGTTGCGGCATGTCGTTTCCTTATTATATATAAAAATTTCACCGCAAAGACGCAAAGACGCAAAGACGCAAAGACGCAAAGACGCAAAGGCATTCTTTGTATGTGACTTTCCAGTTTAAACGCGTAACGGGGCGCTTGGTTTCAATGCTGAATTGGCCTTGTGATTACAGCGGCAGTTTCTTTTCGTTCTTTGTGGTGAATCAGTTTTTATTCGATCTCTATCAGGGCCTCGTCAGGATTGACCCGGTCGCCTTTTTTGATATGAATGGCGCGTATCATACCGGCAATCGGTGCCTGGATCTCGGATTCCATCTTCATCGCCTCGGTCACCAGCAAGGGGGTTCCGGCAGTGACCTCGGTTCCTTCCTCGACCAGTACCTCCACCACGGTTGCGGGCATCGAGGTGGTGACGTGGCCCGGTTTGATGGCCCGTGGCCGCTGGCTGAAAGAGGGGACATTGCTCTGGATCCCGCCGGTGTTAGTGATTTCCTGCAATATCTCGATGTCGACCTCCTCGGGAACTCCATCCACGGTGACAAAGAAGGGGCGTCGGCTCTGGCTACCATGGCCGCTGCCAGTGATCTTGATGTTATAGGTGTCACCGTGGAGGGAGACATTGAATTCTGTAGGAGTGGCTCGTGGCGCTTCTTCCTCAGCCTGTCGCGGCTCCAGCGTTTCGGGTTTGAGTTCGCCGGTCGCACGCTGTTCGAGAAACTGCCGGCCGACTTCAGGGAACATGGCGTAGGTCAGCACATCCTCTTCACAACCGGCCAAATCACCGATCTCAGTGCCAAGACGCTGCAACTCCGGCTTTAACAAGTCAGCGGGACGTTCGCTGAGCACCTCTTCGTTGCCGATCGCCTGTTGACGCACAGTGGGATTGACCGGTCCGGGGGCCTTGCCGTAGCGCCCTTGCAGGTAAAATTTAACCTCGTTGGTAATGTTCTGATAGCGGCTGCCGGCAAGTACGTTAAGTACCGCCTGGGTGCCGACGATCTGAGAGGTGGGCGTGACCAGTGGCGGAAAGCCGAGGTCCTCGCGTACCCGGGGGATCTCGGCCAGCACTTCATTCATGCGCTTCAGTGCCCCCTGTTCCCGCAGTTGGTTGGCCAGATTGGAGATCATGCCACCGGGAACCTGGTTGAGTTGCACCCGGGTATCCACACCGGTGTAGTCGCTTTCGTACTGATGGTATTTCTTGCGCACGTCATAGAAATAGAAGCCGATCTGCTGAATGGCTGCCAGATCAAGACCGGTATCGTACTCGGAGTGTCTCAACGCGGCGATCAGACTTTCTGTGGGTGGATGGCTGGTGCCGCCGGAGAAAGACGAGATCGCCGTATCGACACCGTAACAGCCATGTTCGATCGCCTTGAGCTGGCACATGGCTGCCAGGCCCGAAGTGGCATGACTGTGCAGATGTATCGGGACATTGAGCGCACTGGTGAGTGCCTGGAATAGCTCGGCGGTGGCGTACGGGGTGAGCAGTCCCGCCATATCCTTGACGACAATGCTGTCGCAGCCCATCTGTTGCAGGGTGGTTCCCATGGCCACAAAGCTGGCAATATCGTGCACCGGGCTGGTAGTGTAGCAGATCGCCCCTTGGGCGTGTTTGCCCATCTGCTTCACCGCTTCGATGGAAACCTCGAGATTGCGGGTGTCGTTAAGGGCATCGAAAACCCGAAATATGTCAATTCCGTTATCGGCCGCCTTGGCCACGAACGCCTTGACCACATCATCAGAGTAATGCCGGTAACCCACCAGGTTCTGACCGCGCAGCAGCATTTGCAGCCGGCTGTTGGGCAGTGCCTTGCGCAGCGCACGTAACCGCTCCCAAGGGTCTTCCTTGAGAAAGCGGACACAGGTATCAAAGGTCGCTCCACCCCACATCTCCAGCGACCAGAAGCCGGCTTGATCCAGTTGCTCGCAAACAGGCAACATGTCTTCAGTGCGCATGCGGGTCGCGATTAGGGACTGGTGGGCATCGCGCAGGACGGTTTCGGTAACGAGGATCTTGGGCATAACGTATCGAGTCCTTACATTCCCATGGAAGCTGCAATGGCGGCGCCAATGGCGGCGGCCAGTTCGTGAGGTCGGCGCCTCATGCCATAGTGTGAGAGCTCCGGGTGGCTCTCGACATAGCTGGTATCAAAGCGGCCCTGGCGAAACGTCTTCTCATTGAGAAGTTGCTGGTAGTAGGGGATGGTCGTTTTGATGCCGTAGACTCCGATGTCATCAAGAGCCCGGCCAGCGCGGGCCAGCAACTCCTCCCAGGTCGGTGCCCAGACGATGAGTTTTGCACACAGCGAGTCGTAGTAGGGAGGGATTTCATAACCGGTGTAGATGGCACCGTCAGTGCGCACCCCCGGCCCGCCAGGCGCATAGTAGCGAGTAATGCGGCCAAAACTGGGTAGGAAGTCGTTCTGTGGGTCCTCGGCATTGATGCGAAGCTCCATGGAGTAACCGCGAGGATGCAGGTTGCGCCCTGCATGGCGCAAGGGTTCGCCGGCGGCGATACGAATCTGCTCCTGTACGATATCCACTCCGGTGATCTCCTCACTTATCGGGTGTTCGACTTGCAGTCGTGTGTTCACCTCCATGAAATAGAATGTGTCATGTTCATCCATAAGGAACTCTACCGTACCGGCATTGACGTAGCCGACAGCCTTCGCCGCCCGGATCGCCAGTTCGCCGAGGGTGTCACGTTGTGTCTGGCTAATCTGGGGAGAGGGCGCGATCTCGATGAGCTTCTGGTGACGGCGCTGAATGGAGCAGTCTCGTTCGTTCAGGTGGATGACGTTGCCGTGGCTGTCGCCCAGGATCTGCACCTCGATATGACGAGGGTGGTCGATGGCTTTCTCCATGAACAGCTCCGTGCTGCCAAAGGCCTTGTTCGCCTCTGAGATTACCCGCTCGTAGCTGCGGCGCAGCTCCTGTTCATTGTCGCAGCGGCGGATCCCACGCCCACCGCCGCCGGAGGTCGCCTTGAGCATGATCGGATAGCCGAGTTTGGCAGCGACCTCCTGTGCCTCGTCCAAGCTGCCAAGATTTCCATCGCTGCCAGGGGTGACCGGAACGCCGGCTGCGATCATTGCCCGACGGGCGGTGATCTTATTGCCCAAGCGACGAATAACTTCGGCGCTGGGGCCGATAAAGCGGATCCCGCGGCGGGAGCAGGTAGATGCCAGCTCGGGGTTTTCAGAAAGAAAGCCGTAACCCGGGTGGAGGGCATCACAACCACTGGCGATGGCCAGATTGACCAAGCGGTTGGCGTTAAGGTAACCGGCTACTGTATCAGGGCCCAGGCAATAGGTTTCGTCGGCCTTCTTTACATGCAGAGCGTAGCGATCGGTTTCAGAATAGACCGCTACAGAGCGGATCCCCATTTCGCGGCAAGCACGTATAATGCGTACCGCGATTTCGCCGCGATTGGCAATGAGTATTTTTTTTATCATAGTCTCCTGCTCGGGTGCGGGTCGATAGAATGGCCTGCTTGTCGATTTAACAGTTACTACAGATT
>JBFFNE010000112.1:0-7375 GCA_041563315.1 Thiohalomonadaceae bacterium | reverse complement strand
CGCGGTGAGGCCCCTCAGGTCGTGGAGCAGTATCGCAACGTGCTGGATCCCAACGCACTGACCCTTGGCTTTGCCCGGCGTTTCACTGAATACAAACGGCCAAATCTCCTGCTCTCCGACCCGACACGGTTGGTGCGCTTGCTGACTAACACCGAGCATCCGGTACAGCTTATCGTTGCAGGTAAATCCCACCCGGCGGATGAGCAGGGCAAACGCCTGCTGCAACAGTGGGTGCAGTTTGTGCAGCAGCCTGCGGTTCGCGCCCATGTCGTCTATCTCGAGGACTATGACATTGCTTTGGCTCAGCAACTGGTTCAAGGGGTGGATGTCTGGATCAACACACCGCGCCGTCCATGGGAGGCTTGCGGCACCAGCGGCATGAAGGTGCTAAACAACGGCGGTCTCAACCTTTCCGTGCAGGATGGCTGGTGGGCAGAGGCCTACGCCCCGCAATTCGGCTGGGCCATCGGTAACGATGAGGAGCGGTCAGACCCGAAGTGGGACGCGGTCGAAGCTGAAGAGCTCTACCGGTTGCTGGAACAGGAGGTGGTGCCGACTTTTTACCGGCGGGACGAGGCAGGGATCCCGCGCGAGTGGGTGGCATGCATGCGCGCCAGCATGGCGGAGCTGGCTCCGCAATTCAGTGCCAACCGAATGGTGCGCGATTATGTGGAGCAATACTATCTGCCGGCTGCTGAGGCTTATCGGCAGCGTGCCGCGGAAAACGGCCGTATGGCCGCGGAGATTCACCAGTGGGAGTTGCAGCTCGACGCTCACTGGCACGAGCTGCACTTGGGCAATTTGCGGATCGAAAAGAGAGGCGATGATTGGCACTTTGAGCTGCAGGTCTACCTCGGGAGCCTATCCCCCGATACCGTCGCCGTCCAGCTCTATGCTGATGCAGAGTCCGGGAACGACCAGCCCTATTGTGAAACGATGCAGCGCCTGGGTGAGATACCGGGTGCAATCAACGGTTATCGCTACGGGATAACGGTAAACCAAAAACGGGACTTTCGGGACTTTACCCCGAGAGTTGTGCCCTTTCATCGGTCAGTCAGGGTACCGGCGGAGGCGGCACAGATCCTCTGGTGGTCGGGGCAGGCGGAGCTGAATCCTCTCGGCTGACGAAGCCTTTTAACCTGCAGGGTTGGTTCAGAGATCAGAAGAGACGCTCGTGGTGCTTTCCATTTTCCCTGTCAGTCGATAAGCTACTAACATGCCATTGAAATTCACCAAGATGCACGGCCTGGGCAACGACTTCGTTGTGTTCGATGCCATCAATCAGTCATTGGCCCTTACCTCCGGGCAGGTCCGCTTTCTTGCCAACCGCCGTTTCGGCATTGGTTGCGATCAATTGCTGTTGGTGGAGCCGGCGCAACAGCCTGGTGTCGATTTCCGCTATCGCATCTTCAACGCCGATGGCTCCGAGGTGCAGCAGTGCGGCAATGGTGCGCGCTGCTTTGCCCGTTTCGTGCGCGACCAGGGGCTCACCGACAAAGAGATCATCGTGGTGGAGACCACCTCGGGCATCACTACCCTCTATATCGAGGCCGATGGCCAGGTGCGGGTAAACATGGGCACGCCGAACTTCGTACCGCAAAGTCTGCCGTTTCTCGCCGACACGGCACAGCTGGTATATGAGGTGGAGGTTAACGGGGATTCGCTGCCCATCGGCGCGGTCTCCATGGGCAATCCCCATGCGGTGCTGCAGGTCGAGGATCTGGAGCGCACACCGGTAGAAGAGCTCGGGGCAAAGATAGAGTCCCACCCACGCTTTCCCGAGCGAGTCAATGTGGGCTTTATGCAGGTGCTCGACAGGGCCTCAATCCGCCTGAGGGTCTATGAGCGCGGCGCGGGGGAGACCCTGGCGTGCGGCACCGGCGCCTGTGCTGCGGTGGCCGTGGGACACCGCTGGGGACTGCTTGGCGATGAGGTCAGGGTTAGCCTGCCGGGGGGTGAGTTGACCATCCGCTGGGGAGGAGAGGGGGAGGACCTGTGGATGATCGGTCCGGCAACGCGTGTATTCGAGGGGACAATCGAGTTATGACAAAGCAGAGTGGAGCGACGACAATCGAGCGGGAGATCAAGGAACATGAGGTGGCCGATTACCTGCACCGCCACCCGGATTTCTTTTCCCGTCATGAGTACCTGTTGGAGGAGCTAACCATTCCACATCATGAGACCGGCCGGGCCATTTCTCTCATCGAGCGCCAGGTCGGCCTTATCCGCGAACAAAAACAGCAACTCAAGCAGCAGTTACACCAGTTGACCGTGGCAGCGCGCACCAACGAAACACTGCTGCAGCGTTTCCAGGCGATGATCCTCAAGCTCATCGATGCCGATAATATCGAGCAGGCGGTGAGTTACATCCGCGATGCCCTGCGCGAGGATTTTCATGCCGATGCGGTTGAGCTGCTGTTGCTCGATTGCCCTGGGCGCAAGGAGAGCATCAGTCGTGACGATCCCCGTCTCAAGGTCCTAGAGACTGTCATCGGTGGTCGTCGCACCGTTTGTGGCCATTTCAAACCGGAGCAGACCGAGCTGCTGTTCGGTACGGGAGGGCAGGAGATTACCTCGTCTGTGATCATCCCACTGTGTGAGGGGGATAACGCCGATGAGCCCTGTCTGGGTCTGCTGGCCATCGGCAGTATCGATCCCAAGCGTTACCACCCGGAGATGGGCACCGTCTTTGTTGCCCACCTGGGTTCGGTGATGAACCGTATCTTCCGCGCTCATCTGGGATTGTAGCGGTGCAGCCCGAGGCCCTCGACTGGGTGGAGCGGTTCTTTGGCTATCTGCATAACGAGCGGCGCCTCTCTGCCCATACACTGGAAAATTACCGGCGTGATTTGAATCACTTGCAGGCATACTGCGACAGCGCCGATATTGCCGGCTGGGCAACGCTGGACTCCTTCGGTGTACGCAGTTATGTCGCCTGGCGCCACCGCAAGGGGATCGGCGGGCGTAGCCTGCAGCGTGAACTCTCGGCGATCCGCAGCTTTTACAATTACCTGCTGCGCGAGCGGCTGGTGGGGAGCAATCCGGCGCTCGACGTGCCCGCCCCCAAGGCGGAAAAACGGCTGCCGCGGACGCTGGATGTGGACCAGACCGGTCATCTCATGGGGATCACCGGGGAGGGGCCCCTGGCGCTGCGCGATAAGGCGATTATGGAGCTGATCTACTCCTCCGGCCTGCGTCTGGCCGAACTCATCTCGCTCGACACCGACAGCATTGACCGTGCCGACGCCACCGTGCGCATCACCGGCAAGGGCAGCAAGACCCGGGTGGTGCCGGTGGGACGGGCGGCGTTGGCTGCGCTGGCCGATTGGCTCAAGGTACGTGGCCAGCTGGCACCGCTGGAGGAGAGGGCCTTGTTCGTCAGTCAGAAAGGCCAGCGTATCTCGCCTCGCAGTGTGCAGCAGCGTCTACGGCAGTGGGCACAGCGCCAGGGGCTGGATAGCCATGTTCACCCCCACATGTTGCGTCACTCCTTCGCCAGCCATATCCTCGAATCGAGCGGTGACCTGCGCGCGGTTCAGGAACTGTTGGGGCATGCGGATATCGCCACCACCCAGATCTATACCCACCTGGACTTCCAACACCTGGCCAAGGTCTACGACCAGGCCCATCCCCGGGCACGCAAGCGCAAATAACCGCAGGGGCGAAAAGGCGAGGGAAGGAGCTCGCCGTGCTCACAGCCGAGCCGATCAATAACCTCTGTGCGAAACGTACACTTTCCCTCGAACCTTTTTCCTCGTCCCTTGTATCTCTTCACGCGCACCGTCCCCGACTATTTCTCCTCATCCCTCTCCCTGCTGCGGCCTTTCAATCTCCCGCGGGTGTCCCCATATACCAGTCAACGGCAAAAGAGCCTTAATCCTGCAATCGCACTTGTGGAGTCGATGCAATGACTACTGCGCGCCAGCTTCCCGTCGAGATAACCCTGCACCGCCAACGGCGCGTGTTGGAAGTGGCCTTTGATGACGGTGCCCGTTTCGAGTTGCCCTGTGAGTACCTGCGGGTCTACTCCCCCTCGGCTGAAGTGCAGGGCCATCACAATGAGGGAGCGGTGCTGCAGGTCGGCAAGGAAGAGGTGAATATCACCGAAATGAAGCAGATCGGCCAGTATGCCCTGAAGATCTTCTTTGACGACAAGCACAGAAGCGGCCTCTTTACCTGGAACTACCTCTATGACCTGGGGCAGAACTACGACAGCAACTGGGTGGATTATCTGCGCCGGCTGGAAGAAGCCGGGCACCAGCGCAAGAGCGCCGGCTAACAGTCTGAGGGTGATGTAATAGTGTTTGATGAAAAGTCGGCGTTAGCCAGTAATGACAGCATGAGTGAATGTAACACCTTTACCGGCATGTACGAGCGTCATCTGAGGCGCAAAGAGCGCAATCCCCTGTTTAGCGTACCGGCTCCGCAATTTCCGCCGGAGGTCTATGCCGAGGCGCGCCGTCTCGATAGTGAAGAGATGGAGCGCTTTCAGAGCGATATGCGCCGCGTGATCCAGCAGGCCATCAACCTGGACGCCAACGTGGAGAGCGAGGTGGTGCTGGAACTGCGCGCCAGCCTGGATCAGCTCTATGCCCGTTGCAGTGGACTCGGTGGTAATTGCGGCGATCACAAGCACTCGATCCGCCGGCTTATCGATGTGGTGATGAATGCCGTGTGGCAGGCGGCTGCCGATGACCCGATGGCGCGCATGGAGTTGGAGCAGGAGGAGTTGGCACGCCAGCAGCACTTTTGCCTGATGGAATATCCGTTGATCTCCGACCTGATGCGCCCCGATACCCCTATTAGCCAGGACGAACTCATTCCTACCTTATTGCAGGCCGGTGAGGATGAACTTGAAGCGGTACTGTGGATGTTCGAGCCGGAGCAATTGGTCACTATCCTCAAGGAGGCCGAGGCACTGTTGGCCGAACGGCGGGGACAGGGCTACGAGCTGCCGGAGGCGTGGGAGAACCTGGAGCTCATTGTCGAACATATCGAGAGTGAGTGTTAAGCGGCACAATTTTATGACTTGGTCATGGTGAGCGAAAACGAATAACTGAAAAGCGGGCGCTAGCCCTAATGCCGAACAGTTAAGCGAAAACTTGCTTGACTATCAGTAAGATGAGATGAAATCCGGTGATCATTTTTGATCGCCGGATTTTTTTATGTTTCTCAGCCAGGCTCTCGATCGTATCCACGCCTTTTCCCCTGAGCACTTCAATGCCCTTTCCGAGGTACTCTCCCCAGAACTCCTTGGCGATTGTCTACAAAACAAGAGTGTGAGGTGCTATCGCTAATTGCAAAGGGGCACAATCTCAACGTGGCAGCAGAAAAATTGGGGATTTCCCGCAGCACCGTCGCAACCCGGGTCAAGAGTATTTATAACAAGCTTAATATCACAAGCCATGCAGAGGCGGCTATCGCCGCTTCGAGAATGGGGATGCTGGATAGATAACTTCCTGCATGCAAAAGCATACGAGCTGATTATTTTCGCACACACTCAACACCAGACAGGTGGTGTTGTTTTCTAGTTAACTATTATGGGAATCAGGCTCTGCGATCAGGGAGCGTGCCGCTGATCACGTTTTGTCCAGGGAGTTCTTCCGTTATCTCTTTGTGAAGGCATAATCAGGCACAACTATGTAGAGAGGTTAAGCGCTATGAACAGAGCAATAGGAATGAAGGCATTCCTTCTGGCTGCACTGCTGGTACCCCTGGTGGCGAGCGCAGATGGTGGTCGCGATGAAGCCCGCTATGGTGAGGAGTGTTACGAGCATAAAGGCAAGATCAAGTGCCGGGGTGGCAAAGTCCACCAACGGCACCGTGCCGGTGGCCCACCGCCCTGGGCTCCCGCCCATGGCTGGCGGCGCAAACAGGAGGGGGCTGATCATGAGGTGTACTCCAGGCAGTACCCTGTTGAGGATGGAAGCGGTATTCGTGCGGTCATTCATGGCGGATCGGCTACCGTCGACGTTGGCATAGACCGTGGTACCTGCAACCGTGAAGCGATAGGTACTGTGCTCGGTGGCCTGATTGGCGGTGCCATAGGCAACCGGACGGGCAGCCACCGCGATCGGGAGGTCACCACGGTACTCGGTGCCGTCATCGGCGGTTTGATTGGGAACAATATCGGCCGCTCCATGGACGAGGCCGATCAGCAATGTACCGGCCAGGTCCTGGAACAGGCACCGGATCACCACACGGTGCGCTGGACCGATGAAGCACGTAACGGAGAGTATCGTGTGACCCCCGAAAGGACCTATGAGGCGGATGGCCGCTATTGCCGTGACTACCTTACGGAATACCGGGGTGATAACGAGGTGGAGCGGGAGAGGGCGAGCGCCTGTCGCAATCAGGAAGGGGTCTGGCAGAATAGGGTGATGTAAGCCGGGGTAGCTCGTGGTTGAAAGCAGGCACGTTCTACCTGGCTGCTTTCGGCCCGAGCAGCAGCCACAGAATGAAACCAAGCAGCGGGATCACCAGCAGGACGACGATCCACAACACCTTTATACCGGTTCCGGCGCGGCTTTGGATGGTACTGATGATGGCCCAGACAACAAGGATGAGAAGTATCAGACCGAGCAGGCCACCGACCTCGATGCCCATGGATAAGCCCCTCCTTTACAAGATGGATACTAATTGTAGCAAGCGGTGCCGCCTTTTCCTCTCGAGAGGGCAGGATCGCTGATACTACAAAAAGTTGCCGGCATTCATTTACGCTTTGTCCTTGTTTGTGCGATGCAGCGGACCAGGTTGTCGCGGCTGAAGTCGCTTCCTCGGTACCTGGACAAGACACCAACTATGAACATGTGGGTGTCATTTCACTGATTGACGATAGCCATACCCCGTTGGGGCGCGAGCAGTGCAATCCAGCGTGCGAGCGCCGCCTTGTCGATGTGGATTCGATGCCTGTCTTTGCGCAGACCATTTAGCGTTTGCCGTGCGGCCTCTTCCGCGCTGATCGCCCGAATATTGGTTGGCAACCTTCCTTGGTGAAAGTGGGTATCGACCAGGGTATGAAATACTTCGTAAACCGCCACATTGGTATCGCCGAGCGACCACCTGAGGCTTTCCGTATAGGAGTGCAGTGCAGCCTTTCCGGCACAGTAAAAGGCTTGTGCCGCTTTGGGCAAATAGACCAGCCCGGTGCTCATATTGACGATGGAAGGGCGAGGTTGTTGAGTGAGGTGTGTCAGCAATTCCGTGCAAAGGGCCGCAGGCGCCGTAAAATTCAGCGCCATGTCATGAATCATGGCCTCTTTGTTTGCCCTGCCGGCGAGTAGGTTCGTGTTGATTTTGCCGCCGGCATTGTTTATCAAAACGTTGAAATCAGGGTAATGATGAAGTAGACGCGTAACCAGATTCTGACGTTGTT
>JBFFNE010000111.1:0-7482 GCA_041563315.1 Thiohalomonadaceae bacterium | reverse complement strand
GGTCAATGACAGGGTCACCTCGTATAGGCCCTCTCCGAGGCGGTTGCCACTGGAGTTAAGGTCTACATTGACGCTCGGCTCCCACTTTTCTGTAAAGATTGCCGGAGAGTTTGGGGTCTCAAAGGAGATGTCCTTGGTATAGATGCGTTGAATAGCAAATTGTTGGCTATTCGTTGCTTCCGGATTCTTGCTGTCGCTCATGTGGATTCCTTGAAAAGACGGTTGTGAATGACCGTCGGTTGGCGGTCTTGGGTCTAGAGGTGCCGGCGAACCCAGCTGACGAGATTGTTTAGATCCATGGCACCGGCAAGGCGGTCAATTTCTTCCCCGCCCCGAAACAAGGCCAAGGTGGGGATACTACGGATGGCGTGTTGTGTTGCCAGGGCCTGTTCCTGTTCAGTATTGACCTTGGCCAACCGGACATCCGGTTGTAATTGTGCAGCGGCCTGGATGAATATGGGGGCCATCATCTTGCATGGCCCGCACCATGGCGCCCAAAAGTCGACCAGCACAGGGAGATCGCTGCGGCCGATATGTTGCGCAAAGGTTGCCATGGTCAATTCAACAGGCAGGCCATCAAATAGACGCTGCTTGCATCGACCACACTTGCCGCCGGCGCCAAGTCGATCCTGTGGCACACGGTTGATGCTGTGGCAGTGGGGGCAGACAACGTGCAGCGAGGTAGGCATGGGCGTGGTTCAGTTCAGACCAAGACGCTGATCCAGTTCACCATCCATGTCCAGCTCGGCCATGTCGTCAAAGCCACCGACATGGAAATCGTCAATAAAGATTTGTGGCACGGAGGTGACACCGTTACTGCGGCTCTCCATTTCCTCACGTCGCTCGGGCTGTTCATCGATCCGGATGTCGGTGTATTCAACACCTTTTTTCTCTAGCAGCTTGCGTGCACGGATGCAGTAAGGGCAATGAGCCGTGGTGTAAAGGGTGATGGTTGTCATGGTGTAGGCACCTATTTTCGTTTTTTTCCTTTGGATGGCTTTTGCAACGGCAGGCCTGCGCTTTGCCAGGCCATGATACCGCCTTTCAGATTGTATACCGTCTGAAAACCGTTTTTGCGTAATCGCGCACAGGCGCTGCCAGAACGGTGTCCACTGCGACAGTTTACTACGATCGGCTGCTCACGAAAGGGTTCAAGCTCTTTCATGCGCTCACCTAGCTTACCCAGCGGAATATGGTGTGCATCAATGATGTGCCCCTCCTTGAATTCGCTATCCTCGCGTACATCAATCAGTACGGCGTTGTCACGGTTGAGCAGTTGCACCGCTTCAAGGGCGGTGATGGGCTTATAACCGCGAAGTCGGCTGCCGAGGGTGCCACTGAACATCATGAGCAGGATGATGGCGAGGGCGAGGAACAGATCCCAGTGATTGATGACGAATTCGATGAGTTTTGGCATGTTTGGGTGGGTTTGGCTTTTTTATAATGAAGTTAGGCAACTCCACAGCTGGCAGTTCGCTGTGGCTGGCGAGGTGTTCAGCCCATGCTGCAAAAGACGTTGCGCATCATGCTAATCAGTTGCAGGGTACGGGAATCGACAACCTTGTAAAAAACGCGGTTGGCATCTTTCCGGGAAGAAAGGATACCCTTGTCGCGCAGGATGGCAAGGTGTTGGGAGATATTGCTTTGGGAGGTACCGACTCGCTCAACGATCTCCTGTACGCTAACCTCCTGAGCCCCGAGTGTGCAAAGAATCTTCAGGCGGAGCGGGTGTGACATTGCCTTGAGTGAGCGGGAGGCACGGTCGATATCCTCATCCCTGGTAATTAAACCTAGTGTATCGTTCTCTGACATCTTCAGACCTTAACGCTGATGGTGCACGGCAGTTGTGGCATGCTAGCTTGATTGCTGCCAATATCAGTAAAACAATATACAATAATACGTCGTTTGAGAATAGCCTTGTTCAAACAAGGCAATATGCATCAAATGCGCATAATGGCTTTTCCCTTGAACGGATTATGCCGTTTCCCCATGGTTCCGATAACCCATGCGGGCTAGAATATACCCTTATTGAAATAACTGACGGAATTGGTTTGATATATGTCCTTTGCTGAGCGTCATCGCCCACTGCTACTAACCGTACTCGATGGCTGGGGGTATTCTGAAAGCGATCATTACAACGCGATCTATAGCGCCATAACTCCTGTGTGGGATGGTCTGTGGAGTAAGTACCCACATACCCTGATCCGCTGTTCTGGTGCAGAGGTCGGTTTGCCCGGTGGGCAGATGGGAAACTCTGAGGTGGGGCACCTGAACCTGGGCGCAGGACGGGTAGTTTACCAGGAATTTACCCGTGTCAGCCGGGCAATCAAGACCGGTTCGTTCTTCAATAACGCCACCCTGACCGAGGCGGTGGACAAGGCAATTGCCGATGACAAGGCCGTGCATATTCTCGGACTGCTCTCCCCCGGCGGTGTTCACAGTCACGAGGAGCACATTCATGCGATGGCTCGCCTGGCCGTGGAGCGCGGCGCGAAGAAGGTCTACCTGCACGCCTTTCTCGATGGGCGGGATACCCCACCCAAGAGTGCTGCTGAGTCCATTGGATTGATGCAAAAGGAGTTCGAAGAGCTAGGCACGGGGCGAATCGCCTCGATCATTGGTCGCTTCTATGCCATGGACCGTGATCACCGCTGGCCTCGTATTCAGGCGGCCTATGACTTGATCACCGGCTGCAAGACCGAATTTGTCGCTCCTGATGCCAATGCCGCTTTGGAGATGGCCTATGCCCGCGGTGAGAGTGATGAGTTTGTGCAGGCCACAGCGGTCCAGCCCGAGGGGGCCGAGCCGGCCTGTGTAAAGGATGGGGATGTGGTGATCTTCATGAACTACCGCTCGGATCGCGCACGCCAGATCACCCGGCCCTTTATCGAGGAGGATTTCGACTGTTTTGAGCGGGCCAACAAGCCCAGGCTCGGCATGTTCGTCAGCCTCACCGAGTACAGCGCCGATTACACCGTTCCGGTGGCCTTTCCACCCGATCGGTTAGTCAATGTTTTTGGTGAAGTATTATCCAATTTTGGCATGCGCCAATTGCGCATTGCCGAGACGGAAAAATACGCTCACGTTACCTTCTTCTTCAACGGTGGGCGAGAGGAGCCGTTTGAAGGGGAGGATCGTATTCTGGTCTCTTCGCCGCAGGTGGCCACCTACGATGAACAGCCCGGGATGAGCGCCGAAGAGGTGACCGACAAGCTGATTGAGGCCATCGAGAGCGACAAGTACGATGCCATTATCTGCAATTACGCCAACCCGGACATGGTCGGACATTCCGGTGACTTCGACGCCACGGTCAAAGCCATCGAGGTACTCGACCATTGCCTTGGTCGGCTGGTGGAAGCCATAAACCGCAAGGAGGGCGAGATGTTGATCACCGCGGATCACGGCAATGCCGAGCAAATGCGCGGTGAAGGCACCGGCCAGGCACATACCGCCCACACCTCCAATCCGGTGCCGCTGATCTACATCGGTGAACGTGAACTGAAATTTAGTGGCAGCGGCACCCTGGCCGATGTGGCACCGACCATGCTCAAACTGCTTAGTTTGCAGCAACCAAACGAAATGAACGGTCATAGTCTTGTCACCGCCGTCACCGGCGACGAGGAAGAGTAAGGTGCGGCGTCGCTGTCTGGGAGAAAGGCCGTGAGGTCATCCCGGCGGCAACATCACCTCCCTTCCCTGATTTTGCTGGTGTTGTTGACGCTGTGTGGCAGCGCCGTCGCCGGTGAAAGGGCCGAAAAAGAGGCGGAGCTCAAGCAGTTGCACCAGCGTATCGCTGCGTTGCAGCGTGAGCTGGAGAGCGTACGGGGTCGGCATGATGCGCAGCGCAAAGAGCTGCGCCGTAGTGAGCGTCAAATCGGCAGTCTCAGCCACAAGCTCAGGCAACTTGATGATGAGTTGGGCGAGCGCCAAGCCAGGAGGGATGTGCTGCTCCAGCGTGCCGGGGAGCTACAGCAACTGGTTGCCTCCCAGCGTCATCTTCTCGCCGGCCAAATCCGTGCTTCCTACGCCATGGGACGTCAGGAATACGTGAAAATCCTGCTAAACCAGGAAAACCCCTCTACCGTCGGGCGTGTGATCACCTATTATGATTATCTGCACAAGGCGCGCAGTGAGCGCATATCGACCTTGGGTAGTCATCTGCGTGAGCTTGAGCAGGTACGCAGCGATTTGGAGGTAGAGACCGAGCGTTTGCGCAGCTTGCGCGAACAGCGCGCGCAGGAAAAGCGTCAACTCGAAGCCTCACGCGGCAAGCGCGAAAGAGTGTTGCGGCAGTTGAAGAGTCAGCTTGAAGACAAGGACATGCGCCTTGCCGGAATGCAGCGTGATGAGCAGGAACTGAAACGTTTGATCAGTGCCCTTAGCGAGGCGTTGGAGGATATTCCTGCCGAGCCGGGGAACCGAAAGCCTTTCGCTACCCTCAAAGGGAAATTAAAGTGGCCAACCCGTGGCCCACTGCTGGCCAGCTATGGCAGCCTGCGAAAAATGGGAAAGCTCACCTGGCATGGCATCAGGATCGGAGCTAGTCGTGGCCAGGAGGTGCGTTCTGTCTCCCATGGCAGGATTGCCTTCGCCGATTGGCTGCGCGGGTACGGCCTGTTGATTATTATTGATCATGGTGACGGCTACATGAGCCTTTATGGCCATAACGAGAGCCTTTACAAGGAGACCGGCGACTGGGTCGAGGCCTCTGAGGTTATCGCGACGGTGGGTGATAGTGGTGGTCAGACTAAAAGTGGGCTTTATTTTGAGATACGCAACAACGGACAACCGATGGATCCGGTGCGTTGGTGCAGGCGTTAGCGAAATGAAGCCGTTATGAAGTACTATCTTGATCCGTTTACCCCTGGATGTGCATCTGCCTCAGGGATTTTTGAGTAAAACGGGAATACGAATTGTCCCGGGAGTCATACATGAAGTCATCGATACGTTATTCTGTTGTTCTTGCCGCAGGCATGCTTGTGGGTGTTTCGTTTGGGATCGGTACCTCAGTGCTGGCTGAGCGGGAAACTGCCAATCATGCCGCTGCGACGCTGCCGCTGGAGGAGCTGCGTACATTCAGTGAGGTATTTGGCAAGATCAAGGCGGATTACGTCGAGGATGTGGATGACCGGGAGCTGCTGGAGCACGCTATTCAGGGCATGCTCTCTGGGCTGGATCCGCACTCCGCCTTCCTTAATCGGGAGGATTTTAAGGACTTGCAGGTTGGCACCACCGGTCAATTTGGCGGTCTCGGCATCGAAGTGAGCATGGAGGATGGTTTTGTCAAGGTGGTATCTCCCATCGACGACACTCCCGCCCAGCGTGCCGGCGTGCTGGCCGGTGACTTGATCATCCGGCTTGATGATACCCCGGTACAGGGCATGTCCCTGGGCGATGCGGTGAAGATCATGCGTGGCAAGCCGGATACTGATATTACACTGACCATCGTACGCGAGGGGGTACAAAAGCCGCTCACTATCACCATCACACGCGCCATTATCAAGGTCAAAAGCGTTAAAAGTCGTATGCTCGACAAAGGGTTCGGCTATTTGCGAATTTCCAGTTTCCAGACTGGCACTGGCGAAGATGTGCGCAAGGCGGTCAGCGACCTGAAAAAGGAGAACAAGGGGCAGCTTAACGGAATGGTGCTGGACCTGCGTAACAATCCGGGCGGTGTGCTGGGTGCGGCAGTATCGGTCTCCGACGCCTTCCTGCGTAAGGGAAAAGTGGTTTATACCGAAGGGCGGGCGGCTGATGCTGAGCTCGATTTCAACGCCACACCCGACGATGTCCTCGACCGTGCCCCGCTGGTGGTGCTGATCAATGGCGGTTCGGCTTCGGCTTCAGAGATTGTTGCCGGTGCGCTGCAGGATCACAAACGCGCCGTATTGATGGGCTCCCAGAGTTTCGGCAAGGGCTCGGTACAGACCATTTTCCCGATGAGCAATGACACTGCGGTAAAGATTACCACCGCCCGTTATTTCACCCCCTCCGGCCGTTCCATTCAGGCAGAGGGGATCGTGCCGGACATCGAGGTAGAGGCACTCAGGGTGTCACGTGATGAGTCTACCGACGGTGTAATGAGGCTCAAGGAGGCGGATCTGACCGGCCACCTGAGCAATGGCAACAAGGATAAGAGTAAAAAAGAGTCGGCGAGTAAGGCGGAGGCTAAGCCATCTGATGAGGATTCCCTAGCCAGCACCGACTATGTCCTGAATGAGGCGCTGAATCTGCTGAAAGGTTTGCACATCCTACAGCAATCCCAGGGCAACTGAGCAAGACACCCTGCCTAGTCGCCACCGGGGTTGCAGATGAAGAGACGTTGAATGGCGAGTGTACTTGTTCCCCTGGCACCGGGGTGTGAAGAGCTGGAGGCAGTGACCATAATCGACCTGCTGGTGCGCGCCGGGGTGGAGGTGGTAACGGCCGGTCTCGAGGCGGGGTCGGTTACGGCCTCGCGCGGTGTGGTGTTGGTACCGCAGCTTACGCTGGATGAGGCGCTCAAGCGGGATTACGACATGGTGGTTCTGCCAGGTGGCATGCCTGGTGCGGTTAACCTGGACGAAGAGCCGCGCATCCATCAGTTGCTGGGCAAGATGGCCGATAGCGGCAAATTTATTGCCGCTATCTGTGCGGCACCTCGGGTATTGGCCAATGCCGGATTACTCAGCGGCAAGCGGGCGACCAGTTACCCTGGGCATCTCGACAAGATGGATCTGCCTGACGTGGAATACCGCCAGGAAGCTGTCGTGCAGGATGGCAAGGTGATCACCTCACGTGGCCCGGGCACAGCGATGGATTTTGCCCTAACCCTGATCGAGCAGCTGGTTGGCCGGGAAAAGCGTGATGAGGTCGAGGCCGGGTTGTTGCGGTGTTGAATTCAGTTTCAAGTTGAAAGTTTCAAGATACAAGAAGCGTATTCATACAGCGCTGCACCCTGATATCCGATCCGCGAAGAGGGCTCAGAAACCTCTCTTTTAACTTTCCACATAAGTGCTCGCCCCACCTGAAAAAGCGATCTCGCTGCAAAGGCGCGAAGGAATATCTGGCTAATGAGGGTAGCGTTGCTTCCCTGACAACATTCAATCACCGACCATGTTTGCGGGACAGGACCGGCTTTTAAGGGGTAAGCAATTACCTTTCAACTTTTAACTGTTTTATCTCCCTTAAACCACTCTCCAGATCGGGATAACGCAGGGTGATACCAAACTCGCGCAACAGCTTACTGTTGTCCATGCGTCTTGATTCGCATAGATAGGAGAGCATCGCCTCGCTGAGTTGTTTGTGTGCCTCGGCCATCGGCAGGCTTGGCGGACGCGGCAAACCCAGTGCCTCAGCCACGGCATAGAAATACTGGGTCATGTTGCCGGGATTGCCGTCGCTGACGTTGTAAACATTATCCCCCCTGCCCTTTTCTGCGGCGGCGACAAGGATTGTGATCAGGTCTTCGGCATGAATGCGGTTGGTATACCCGCATTCGGC
>JBFFNE010000110.1:0-7486 GCA_041563315.1 Thiohalomonadaceae bacterium | reverse complement strand
CTTGATCTCGGCAGCGGCACAGGCTTCTGCAGCGCCGCCCTTGGCGATCGCTATCCGAAGGCACGCATCATCGCACTGGACCTCGCCGAGTCGATGCTTCGCCACACCCGGCGGCGATTTTCGCGCTGGGCACGATTCAAGAACAACCACGGGTTTGTCACCGGAGATGCGGAACACCTGCCTTTCGCTGACAACAGCATCGACATGCTCTTCTCCAATCTCACCGTGCAATGGTGCATGGACCTGGAGCAGACGTTCCGTGAATTCCGGCGCGTCCTCAGGCCGGGCGGGGTGCTGTTTTTCACCACTCTTGGCCCCGATACCCTTCAGGAGCTCCGCGCCAGCTGGGCCACGGTCGATGAACGGGTGCACGTTAACACCTTCCTCGATCTGCACGATGTGGGTGATGCCATGCTCCATGCCCGACTGGCCGAACCGGTGCTCGACATGGAGCGCATCACCATCACCTACCACGACAGCATGACCCTGATGCGCGACCTCAAGACACTCGGCGCCCACAACATCAACCCGGGCCGTAATCAGGGGCTTACCGGACCGAAGCGGCTGAGGCAAGTAATGGCGGCCTATGAACAGTTTCGCCAGCCGGACGGCCTGCTCCCGGCCACCTACGAGGTGATCACCGGCCATGCCTGGCGAGCCGAAAAAGAGCCACCCGAACGTCATGACGCGCCGGACGAGTTTGGCTTTTCCCTTGACCAGCTAGGAGGACGCCGTGGCTAGTGGCTACTTCATCACCGGCACGGATACGGAGGTAGGCAAGACCTGGTGTACCCTTGGTTTGATCTCCGCAATACAACAGCGGGGACAGTCGGTGGCAGCGATGAAACCGGTGGCAAGCGGGTGTGAAAACACAGCAGACGGGCTGCGCAACGACGATGCCCTCAGACTGCAGGCACAGGCCTCTGTTGCACTCCCCTACGAATGGATCAATCCCTATGCCTTCGAACCGGCCATCGCCCCACACCTTGCCGCGGCACAGAGTGGCGTCACTATCGAAATCGACACTATTGTCGACACCTTGCAGCGGCTACGCAAAGAGGCGGAAATCACCGTTGTCGAGGGGGTCGGAGGCTGGCAGGTCCCACTCAATGATCAGGAAAGTGTCGCCGACCTGGCACGCGCCCTGGGCCTGCCGGTGATCCTGGTCGTGGGATTGCGCCTCGGCTGTATCAATCACGCCCTGCTCACAGCTGAGTCGATACGCGCCAGCGGTTGCACACTAGCCGGCTGGATTGCGAACAGTGTCGATCCGCAGATGTCGCAGCAGGCGGAAAATATTAGTGCGATTGAGCAGCGTATCCGTGCCCCGCTGCTCGGCATGGTGCCGTATATGGAAGAACTCGAGGCAGAAAAAATCGCCTCCTGCCTTAATGCTACGGATCTCGGCATTAAATAAGCGCTCCCGCCCCTGAAACGTTTAACGGGAAATATCCGTCATTGCGAGCAGCTGCCCCGCTCCTTAGATTGCTTCGCTTCACTCGCAATGACGATGCTCTGAGCGGCCTCTAACGCGGTTCGGAACATTTCCTTGTCTGGCTGGCCCCAAGCAAGTGGTCATTCGCCACCGGCATATCAGCACTCACCGCTGCTCGACCGCACCCGCTCCCTCATCATCTCTACCGCTACCTTGTAGCAGGCCTGCAACTTTTCATTGCTGTCGGCGGACATATTCAGGTCTCGTAACAAGCCGTCCTGGATGCTGTAGATGAAGCCATGAATGTTTACCGCCTGGCCACGTTCCCATGCATCCTGAACAATGGTTGTCTGGCCGACATTCAGCACCTGCTCGATCACATTGAACTCGCACATGCGATCTACCACCGCCTCTTCATCGACCAGTGTCTGCAGACTATTACAGTGCTTGTGATGCACATCCTGCACATGGCGCAACCAGTTATCGATAAGGCCCAGTTTCTGCTTTTTCACCGCGGCGGTGATGCCCCCGCAACCGTAGTGGCCGGTGACGATAATGTGACGCACCTTAAGCACATCGACGGCATACTGAATCACAGCGAGACAGTTAAGATCGGTATGCACCACCACGTTGGCGACGTTTCTGTGGACGAAGACATCGCCCGGCAGCATGCCCATGATTTCGTTGGCCGGAACACGGCTGTCGGCACAACCAATCCACAGGTACTCCGGCGACTGCTGATGCGAGAGGCGCTGGAAGAAATCAGCGTCTTCTTCGAGGATCGCCTCGGCCCATTTGCGGTTCTTTGTAAACAATTCTTCAACGGTTGGATTCGCTTTGCATTTACTGTCAGACATTGTTATCAGATCCCCAATTCATTCCAGATTTCATCGACTCGGCGCTTCACTGACTCGTCCATGACGATGGGTGTGCCCCACTCACGTTCGGTTTCTCCCGGCCACTTGTTGGTGGCGTCCATCCCCATCTTGGAGCCGAGGCCGGAGACCGGTGAGGCGAAGTCGAGATAGTCAATCGGTGTGTTGGCCAGCAGGGTGGTATCTCGCAGCGGGTCCATACGCGTAGTCATGGCCCAGATCACATCCTGCCAATTGCGGGTGTCGATGTCCTCGTCCACCACAATGACGAACTTGGTGTACATGAACTGGCGCAGGTAGGACCAGACACCCAGCATCACCCGCTTGGCATGACCCGGGTACTGCTTGCGAATCGACACCACTGCCATGCGGTAGGAGCAGCCCTCCGGTGGCAAGTAAAAGTCGACGATCTCCGGAAACTGCTTCTGCAGGATCGGCACGAACACCTCGTTGAGCGCCACACCCAACACCGCCGGTTCGTCGGGGGGGCGGCCGGTATAGGTGGAATGGTAGATGGGCTCCTTGCGGTGGGTAATGCGCTCGATGGTGAAGACCGGGAAGCGCTCCACCTCATTGTAGTACCCGGTGTGATCGCCAAAGGGCCCCTCATCAGCCTCCTCGCCGGGATTGAGATAACCTTCCAAGACGAACTCGGCCGAGGCCGGCACCTGCAGCTCACTACCCAGGCACTTGACCACCTCAGTCTTGCCGCCGCGCAGCAGGCCGGCAAAGGCATATTCGGAGAGGGTATCCGGTACTGGGGTCACGGCCCCCAGGATAGTGGCCGGATCGGCACCCAAGGCCACCGCGATGGGGAAGGGCTCGCCCGGGTGGTTCTCCTGCCAGTCGCGAAAATCGAGCGCACCGCCACGATGGGAGAGCCAGCGCATGATCACCTTGTTCCTGCCGATCACCTGCTGGCGATAGATGCCAAGATTCTGCCGCGGCTTGCGCGTGCCCTTGGTAATCACCAGACCCCAGGTGATAAGCGGCCCGACGTCACCTGGCCAGCAGGTCTGGATCGGCAGCTTGCCAAGGTCGACCTCGCCCCCCTCCAGCACCACCTCCTGGCATGGCGCCTTCTTCACCACCTTGGGCGACATGTGCAGCACTTTCCTGAATACCGGCAACTTCTCTATGGCATCCTTCAGCCCCTTGGGCGGCTCCGGCTCTTTGAGATAGGCGAGCAGCTTGCCCACCTCGCGCAGCGCCTCCACCGACTCCTCACCCATCCCCATGGCCACCCGCTCAGGGGTGCCGAACAGGTTGGCCAGCAGCGGGATATCTGAGCCCTTCGGGTTTTCGAACAGCAGCGCCGGGCCACCCGCACGCAGGGTGCGATCGGCGATCTCGGTCATCTCCAGGTAAGGATCCACCTCGGTGTGGATCCTTTTGAGCTGGCCTCGTGCCTCCAGTTGCTGGATAAAATCGCGCAAGTCTTTATAGTTCATGGGTGCTCTTGTGGGTGCTCTTGCCTGATCGGATAGGCGGATTATGCGTAAGGTGGGGCAATGGGTGCAAATACCGATCACACAAATTCGGTAATGGTCATCGTCAACACAGGCACACCGTGACAGTAGGGCTACGCTTTACTGCATCGAATAACGTCGCATAAGGCAAAAACTACGGCCAATGAACACAAATATCACCGCCTTTACCGCACTTCTTCTGCTCACCCTCTCTGCCGCCGCCACACCCGCAGAGGAAGAAGGCTCCGCCATCGACCGGCGCATGGCGCTGGAGTGGGAAACCGAGGACAACCCCTTTGTCATTACCCCGCACCGCCCCACCTACCTGCTGCCGCTCAGTTATAACGACCGCGTCAACGACACCCCCTACGAGAACACGGTTCAGCCCCTTATTGCCGAACACAATGAAGCCAAGTTCCAGTTCAGTTTCAAGGTGCCGTTGTTCAAGGGGCTGCTGTTCGGCGAGGGCTTTCTCTCCTTCGGCTATACCCAGCAGTCCTACTGGCAGGCGTATAACGGCAACTACTCGTCACCGTTTCGCGAAACCAATCACGAGCCGGAATTACTGGCGACTTACCCGGTTAGCTACCAGGTTCTGGGGCTGGAAGGACGCCTGCTTGAGCTTTCCTTCAACCATCAGTCGAATGGACGTTCCGAACCACTCTCGCGCAGCTGGAACCGGATCATGCTGGATATCATTCTGGAGAAGGACGATTTCTATCTGAGCCTCAAACCCTGGATGAGAATCCCCGAACCTGAGGAGAACGACGACAACCCGGATATCGAGGATTATCTGGGCAATTTCGAACTGCGGGCATTGAGACTGTATCGGGACCACTCCTTTGGCATCATGCTCAGGAACAACCTGCAAAGCAATAACCGCGGCGCCGTGCAACTTGATTACACCTTCCCGATACGAAAACGCCTCAACGGGTATGTGCAGCTCTTCAACGGCTATGGTGAGTCACTGATCGACTACGATCACTACAGTAACCGCATCGGCATCGGCATCATGTTGACCAACTGGCTATAAGGGGCCGTTGGGTAAGCGCATGTGCATTCGGCAAGCTCCCCAAAAATCGCCGGATGCGCTGCCGCCCGTTCAAGGTTTAAGAGTTGCGCGCTGTTCGAGTGTCTGCTCTCCCGGTATTGGACTACGCTTCTTTCAACTTTTATTTATTTTCATAACGCTTTCGGTAAACAGCTTGCTGTTGGGAATGAATACCACCTTGCCCTTGAGCTGGAGCGTGGTGTAACGCAGATCGATGGCGATCACCCTGCCTTCGTGGCCCAGAACGGCCACCTCATCCCCCACCTGAAATGGACGATAGAGCAGAAGCATCACGCCGGAGATAAGGTTGGAGAGAGCGTCCTTCAGGGCAAAGCCGAGGGCAAAACCCGCCAGACCCAGACTGGTCACCAGCGCCGCCACATTGACCCCGGCGGTGCCCAGTGCCGTAACCAGGCCAAGCAGCAGTAAACTCACATAGGTCACTTGCTGCACCAGGCGAAAAACATTCTGCTTCGACAGGTCACTGTGCCTGACCAAGCGGCGCAGCAGCGTGCGAATGAGCAGTGCCAGCAGCCAGAACAGCAGAACGATCGCCAGTGCCGTGGCCAGCTTTGGCAACAGCTCAAGAAACGCTTCCATCACATGAATCAGGACATCCTGCATACATTTAATCCCTGTCGAATTCGGCCACTACGGGTGCATGATCCGATGGCCGTTCCCAGCCGCGTGGCCCCCTGTCCACGGCCGAACGGCGACAACGCCGGGCCATCGGTTCACTCGCCAGGATCAGGTCAATGCGCAACCCCATGTTGCGCTTGAAGGCGTTCAGCCGGTAATCCCACCAGCTGAAGATCTTTTCCTCCTGATCAAATAGGCGGAAGCTGTCGTGAAAACCCAAACCGACAATCCGTTGCAACGCCTCACGCTCGAGGGTACTGCAGAGGATACGCTCGTGCCATGCTTCGGGGTCATGGACATCGGCGTTGGTTGGCGCGATGTTGAAGTCACCCAGCACGACATAGTCACTATGGTTTTTCAGATCATCCTGAAGATAGTCATGGATCCGAGTCAACCAATCCAACTTGTAGGCATACTTGTCGGAACCGACCTCCTGACCATTGACCACATAGAGGTTCAGCATCCGCACACCGTCGATGGTTGCGCCGAGGATCCGCCGCTGTTCATCATCCAGTCCAGGGATATCGGTGACGACATCCTCGGGCGGCTTTTTGCTCAACAAGGCCACCCCGTTATAGGTCTTCTGCCCTGAATAGGCGACCCGGTAACCGGCGGCCTCGATCTCAGCTACGGGAAACTTGTCATCGCTCAGCTTGGTCTCCTGCAGCGCCAGCACATCGGGCTGTTCCGACGCCAGCCACTGCAGCACCTGCGGCAGGCGCACATTGAGCGAATTGACATTCCAGGAGGCGATTTTCATCTGTTTTATTCACCGTAAAGACGCGAAGAGCACAAAAGGGCCACATGATTATGTAGGCTCTAGCAATGACAGTCCTTTGCGTTCCTGGCGCCTGTGCGGTTCAGCATTTCATGCCGCGATGCCGCTGTGGCGCAGCAGCGCGTCGATAGTTGGTTTGCGGCCGCGGAATTCAATGAACAGGTCCATCGGTTCACGACTGCCGCCCTGTTCCAATACTGTTTCGAAGAAGGCCAGGCCGGTCTCGCGGTTAAAGATCCCCTCCTCCTCGAAGCGGGAGAAGGCATCGGCACTGAGCACTTCAGCCCACTTGTAGCTATAGTAGCCTGCGGCGTAACCGCCAGCGAAGATGTGGGAGAAGCCGTGCTGGAAGCGGTTGTACTCGGGGGGGTGAACCACCGCCACCTCGGCACGCACCTCGTCAAGGATCTGCTGGATGCGGCCGCCCTCTTCCGGCTGATACTCCATGTGAAGGCGAAAATCGAACAGGGAGAACTCGAGCTGGCGCACCATCTGCATGCCGGCCTGGAAGTTCTTCGCCGCCATCATTTTGTCATAAAGTGCCTGCGGCAGTTTTTCGCCGCTTTTGTAGTGAACGGCAATCAGATCCAGCGCCTCACGCTCCCAGCACCAGTTCTCCATGAACTGGCTCGGCAACTCCACCGCATCCCAGGGGACGCCGTTGATACCGGCGACCCCGGCGGTGTCGATACGGGTCATCATATGGTGCAGCCCGTGACCGAACTCATGGAACAGGGTCTGCACCTCGTCGTGGGTAAAGAGCGCCGGGTCGCTGCCCACCGGCGGAGCAAAATTACACACAAGATAGGCGGTCGGCACTTGTACACTGCCGTCCTCGCGTACCCGGCGCACCATGCACTCATCCATCCAGGCCCCGCCTCGCTTGTGCGGACGGGCATAGAGATCCAGGTAGAAGCGCCCGCGCAACACATCCCGGTTGTCGTAAATCTCGAAGAAGCGCACGGCCTCGTGCCAGGCGGGTACGCCGTCGACCTCACGTATCTCCAGGCCATAGAGACGCTGTACTACCTCGAACAGCCCCTGCACTACGCGGTCTTCCGGGAAGTAGGGCTTGAGATCCTCCTGGGAGATGGCGTATTTGGCCTGGCGCAGTTTTTCGGCATAGTAGCTCAGGTCCCACGGCTGGATTACGGTCATGCCGTGCTGCTCTCGGGCAAAGGCGTGGATTTCCGTCAGGTCTGCTTTAGCAAGATCGAGGGAGCGGCTGGCAAGGTCACG
>JBFFNE010000109.1:0-7524 GCA_041563315.1 Thiohalomonadaceae bacterium | reverse complement strand
TTCCTCGAGAGCGCCTTCTTCAGTCCCGACAGCATTGCCGGGCGGGCGCGCAGCTACGGTCTGCATACCGATTCCTCACACCGATTCGAGCGCGGGGTCGATCCACAACTGGCCTCACTTGCGCTCGAGCGTGCGACAGCGTTGCTGCTTGAAATCACCGGTGGCATTGCCGGTACGGTAGTGGAGGTGAGCGATGAGAGCAGCCTGCCACAGCGCAAGCCTATCCATCTACGCCACCCACGCTGCGAGCGGATTCTGGGGACCGAACTGGCCAAAGAACAGCTCGTAGACATACTGCAGCGGTTGGGGATGCAGCTAGCGACAGTGGAAGAGGGCTGGCTGGTCACTGCCCCCTCATTTCGCTTTGATGTCGCCATCGAGGTGGACTTGATCGAAGAGATCGGGCGCATCGTTGGTTATTCCAACCTGCCAAGCAGCCGCCCTGTTAGTGCGCTCAGCATGCAGCCCCGTCCCGAGGGACAGGTTGGCAAGCGGGAATTGGCAAGGCTGCTGGTCGATCGCGGTTATCAGGAGGTGATCAGTTACAGTTTCGTCGATCCGAGGATGCAACAGCGCTTTGATCCGTCTGCCGAGCCAATCGCGCTGACCAATCCAATCTCATCGGATCTGGCGGTGATGCGGACCACCTTGTGGGCAGGCCTGCTTCCGATCCTGCAGCATAACCTCAACCGCCAGCAGAGTCGTGTCCGTTTGTTTGAATACGGTCTCGCCTTCATCAGACAAGGTTCGGAAATCAAACAGGAAAACCGCTTGTCCGGCGTTGTCTACGGGAGTGTGGAGCCGGAGCAGTGGGGCAGTGCCACGCGCAAACTCGATTTTTATGACGTCAAGGGGGATATTGAGGCGCTGCTGGCGCTGACCCATCGTCGTGATGCGTTTGATTTTGTTGCCGAAACTCACCCGGCACTGCATCCGGGACAGAGTGCGCGTATCTATCTCAAGGGTGAGGCCATTGGCTGGTTTGGGGCCATCCATCCCACGCTGGAGCGCGAGCTGGATCTGCACGGTCAGACCTATCTCTTTGAAATTGAAGCAACGGCGCTTTGTACCAGAATGGTGGCGAAATTTACGGAAATTTCAAAATTTCCTGCGATCCGCCGTGATTTGGCGGTTGTCGTGGAACAGGGGGTGAGCGCCGCTGAGGTACTTGACTGTATCAGCAGCGCCGCTCCTGACACCCTGATGAACTTAAAGCTTTTTGACGTCTATCAGGGCGAACATATTGATTCAGGTAGAAAAAGTCTTGCTTTGGGCTTGACCTTGCAGGCACAATCACGCACTCTTACTGACGAAGAAGTTGATGCTGCAATTAAAACAGTGGTGAACACCCTGGGTACAAAGCTCGGGGCGACATTAAGAGAATAAATATGGCGTTAACGAAGGCAACGATCGCTGAAACCCTGTTTGAGGAGCTGGGGCTCAACAAGCGGGAAGCCAAGGAACTCGTCGAGCAGTTTTTTGAAGAGGTCCGAATGGCGCTGGAGAATGGATACCAGGTAAAACTCTCGGGTTTTGGAAATTTCGACCTGCGGGACAAAAAAGAGCGACCGGGAAGAAACCCGAAAACCGGTGAGGAGATACCTATTACTGCTCGTCGTGTTGTTACCTTCCGTCCAGGACAAAAACTCAAGGCAAGAGTAGAGGCATATGCTGGAACCCAGCAATAATAACGAATTGCCCCCGATTCCCGGTAAACGCTACTTTACTATTGGTGAAGTCAGCGAGTTATGTAACGTCAAACCGCACGTGCTGCGTTACTGGGAACAGGAATTTCCACAACTGAGTCCGGTCAAGCGACGGGGTAATCGTCGCTATTACCAGCGACAGGACGTCATTATTATCCGTCAAATCCGTGCTCTGCTATATGAGCAGGGCTTCACCATCGGTGGCGCCCGTCAGCAGCTTGAGAGTGATGATACCAAGACGGATGCCAACCAGAGCCAGCAGATTATCCGCCAGCTGAGGGCCGAGCTGGAGGAGGTGCTGGATATCCTCCGGCGCTAAAAAAATCATCGGTAACTTGTTCTCAACCGCAATCATCTAGTGTATGATGCGCGGCTCATTCCTGATGGGATGATACTTAATTTTCGGGGCGTAGCGCAGCCTGGTAGCGCACTTGCATGGGGTGCAAGGGGTCGGAGGTTCGAATCCTCTCGCCCCGACCAATATATGGTCGGAGAATCGACGATGACGGCAGACAGGACATGGGTCCTGCCTGCCGTTTTTCGTTATGGGCATCCTTTGTGTGTTTCGCCAACCGCAACAAGCCGGGGTTTCTCTCAGCCCAGTGCGATACTGTTTCGCGCGGCAGTCAGCTAATATGAGGGCTACCATCACGGGTGTTCCATGTCATTGCCACTGAAATTCGAACTCCGTTACGACCCTGAACCACAGCGCTTGTTCGCCGCGTTGGCTAACTCTCCATGGTCGATGTGGCTCGATAGCAGCGCAGGTACGGCGAGCGAAGGCGAGCTTAATCGTTTTGATATCCTCGTTGCCGAACCCTGGCTGACCCTTGTCACCCACGGCGATGAGACGCAGGTAACCGCCGCGGAGGGTTGCTCTTCTTCCAGCGAGGATCCCTTCGAACTCCTCCGAGAAGTACTCGGGGCAGACCCGCAATACGAGTGTGATCCCCAGATTCCCTTTGCCGGAGGTGCTGTCGGCTATTTTGGCTATGATCTGGCAAGACGCATTGAACCTCTACCTGCCACAGCGATGGATGATATCAGGATGCCGGAGATGGCCATTGGTCTTTACGACTGGGCCGTCGTTTTCGATCATCATGAGCAGCGCTGCTGGCTGGTTTCTCATGGGCGCTGCAAGGAGACGCATGATAGCTGGCCTCGGCTGAAAAGGCGGTTCAGTGAAGTGCAGGCACTGGAGGTCGGCAAGTTCAGTGCAACCTCGGCTATTCGCTCCAATATGAACGAAGCGGGCTATGCAAAGGCCTTTAAACGGATACAGAATTATCTTGTGGAAGGTGACTGCTATCAGGTGAACTTCGCACAGCGTTTTTCAGTCGAGGTCACCGGTGATCCCTGGCAAGGATACCTGCAGCTGCGACAGCAAAACCCGGCTCCTTTCTCCGCCTACCTCAATACCCCTTATGGTCAAATCTTGTGTTCTTCGCCAGAACGTTTTCTCCGGCTGCAGGGGCGGAGAGTGGAAACCCGCCCCATCAAGGGCACTCGCCCTCGAAGCCATGACCCGGATACTGACTGTGCACTGAGAGACGAGCTGTTACTCAGTGCCAAGGATCGCGCCGAGAATCTGATGATCGTCGATCTTCTGCGTAATGATTTGGGCAAAAACTGCTGTATCGGCTCGGTACGGGTGCCGCAGCTGTTCTCCGTTGAGAGCTACGCCAGCGTGCACCATCTTGTCAGTGTGATCAAAGGGGAGTTGTGTGGTGGGAGCGATGCGCTGAAACTACTGAGAGACTCTTTCCCGGGTGGGTCGATCACCGGAGCGCCCAAATTGCGTGCGATGCAGATAATCGAAGAGCTGGAACCGTGCCGGCGTGGGATCTACTGCGGCAGTATCGGCTATATCGGTTTTGACGGTAACATGGACAGTAATATTGTGATTCGCACCGCGCTACATCGTGATGGAACGCTCTATTACTCCGCCGGGGGCGGGATCGTCAGGGATTCCGAATGTGCCGCGGAGTATCAGGAAACCTTCGACAAGGCAGCGGTATTTTTTAATACCTTTCAAATGGAATAAACCTCCTGCTGTCGCTCATCATTCGTCGATAACAGTACAAACTAAACGACACCCGTGGCTAATAGCCTCGATAATCTCTGGTATATGCTTTTGCTGCGGGTCTGCAGCAGCAATTCCAGTTCGCTCTTTCCAACCCGACCTTAACGCATGCTGTGCCCATTTAACCGCATCGTGAACAATCATGTTTTCCCTCCATCCTTGCCCATTATCCATGTTCAGCTAAATTCATCATATACAAGGAAAAGAAACAGTACTCTGTCATGTTTTAATAACCTGATACTTATGGGCAAGCCAGATGTCACTCCTGAGAACACTGTACGAAGCAAAGACAGCTGACGGGGCGTATCGGGTGCCAACATCTCCTTGACCTCTGTGGTCATTTTTTTATGAGTCAGACAACGGATAATCGCGAGGTGGTGTTTCACGCCAGTGGACTGACCAAGGTCTACTCAATGGGAGAGGTGCAGGTGCATGCCCTGCGTGGTATCGATCTGGATCTTTATGCCGGCGAGCTGGTGGTATTACTCGGTCCCTCAGGCAGTGGCAAGTCGACTTTACTCAATATACTCGGCGGGCTCGATACTGCCACCAGTGGCCAGGTTTCTTACCTGGGGCGTAACCTGACCGATGCCGATGATCGGGAACTGACCACGTACCGCCGCTACCACGTCGGCTTCGTATTTCAGTTCTACAACCTCATTCCAAGCCTTACTGCGAGGGAGAATGTGGCAGTGGTGACCGAGATCGCTCGCAACCCGATGTCGCCGGAGGAGGCATTACAGATAGTAGGATTGGGCGCACGAATGGATCACTTCCCCTCGCAGCTCTCCGGCGGCGAGCAGCAGCGTATCGCCATTGCCCGTGCCATCGCAAAGAATCCGGCGGTGCTTCTGTGCGATGAGCCGACTGGTGCACTCGATTCGACCACTGGCATTGTGGTACTGGAGGCGCTGGAACGGGTCAATCAGGCGCTCGGCACCACCACGGTACTGATCACCCATAATGCCGGCATTGCAGCGATGGCAGACCGGGTGATTCATCTGGCCGATGGGGCCATTGGCGAGGTGCATTTCAATGCGGTGAAGAAAAAGGCCAGGGAGCTGAGCTGGTAGGCGATGCGTGCTCTGGACAAAAAGGTGTTGCGAGAGCTGTGGGCGATGCGCGGCCAGGCCCTTGCCATTGCCGCTGTGATCGTTAGCGGCGTTACCACAATGGTGATGTTTCTTAGTACCTATGATTCACTGCAGCACACCCGTGAGAGCTACTATCGTGAAAATCATTTTGCCGAGGTCTTCGCCACACTCAAGCGCGCCCCGAATCCTCTGCGCGAACGGATTGAGGCGCTCCCCGGTGTAGAGCGGGTCGAAACCCGTGTCGCCGCCGCGGCCAATCTCGACATTCCTGGATTTAATGAGCCGGTGATCGGAAAGCTGATCTCACTGCCCGATTACGGCGAGGCACTGCTGAACCAGTTGTACCTGCGTCGCGGGCGGTTTATCGAGCCGTACCGTGACGATGAGGTGATGGTTAGCGAGGTCTTTGCCGATGCCCATCGTCTGCAGCCAGGAGACAGGCTGCATGCGATCATCAAGGGTAAGCGCAAGGCGCTCACCATCGTCGGTATCGTGCTGTCACCGGAATATGTCTATCAGATCGCGCCCGGCGCCTTTTTCCCGGACTACAAGCGCTATGGTGTGATGTGGATGGGGCGCAGTGCACTGGCGAGTGCTTATGATATGGAGGGGGCGTTCAACGATGTGGCATTGAGTCTCGCCACCGGTGCTGCCCTGGGTTCGGTACTCGATCAGCTCGATGAGTTGTTGGCCCCCTACGGTGGTTTCGGTGCCTATGCCCGTGAGGATCAGTTTTCGCACCGTTTTCTCTCCGAGGAGCTCCGCCAGCTGCATACCATGGCAACGGTATTTCCCCTGATCTTCATTGGTGTGGCCGCCTTCCTCCTCAACGTAGTGCTACAGCGCCTGATCAATACCCAGCGAGATCAAATCGCGATTCTCAAGGCCTTCGGTTATAGCAACAGAGTGGTCGGGGCACATTATCTCAAGCTGGTGCTGCTGATCGTGCTGCTCGGGATAACGATCGGCGTGATCCTAGGCGTCTACTGGGGAAAAATGCTCAGTCTGATCTATATGGAATTCTACCGCTTTCCCTACCTGCATTATTTGCTGCAGCCCATGGTGGTCATTGTTGCCGCCGCTGTGACCGTTTTATCCGCGGTTAGCGGCACATTGCTGGCGGTGCGCCAGGCCGTATTGCTGTCTCCGGCTGAGGCGATGCGCCCCGAATCACCTGTTGTCTATCGTGTTACCCCACTTGAGCGGTTCGGACTCCAGCGCTACTTGACCCAACCAACAAAAATGATCATCCGCCACATTGAACGGCGTCCGTTAAAGTCTCTGATGTCGGTGATCGGTATCGCACTGGCCTGCGGCATCATGATGGTGGGTAATTTTCAGGAAGATGCGATCAGTCACATGGTCGATGTGCAGTTTTCCATGAGCAAACGCGATGATCTGTCGGTACATTTTATCGATCCAACGGCTCGCCGCGCCCTTCACGAACTGCAGGCAATGCCTGGCGTCAGTCACGCTGAACCCTATCGCACTCTTGCAGTACGGATGCGCTATGAGCACCGCACCTACCGTACCGCTTTGGAGGGAGTTGAGCCGGGCGGCGAGCTGATGCGGTTACTGGATGCCTCGCTCACACCCATTGAGTTACCACCGGAGGGGGTGGTGCTCACCGATCATCTGGCAGAGATCCTCGGGGTGGTGCCGGGCGATATGCTGACTCTTGAGGTGCTGGAAGAGAGTCAGCCGGTACGCCGGGTGCCGGTGGCGGCGGTAACCAAACAGTACCTCGGGGTATGGGGATATATGCGCATCGATGCGCTCAATCGTCTGATGCGCGAGGGCGATGTGATCTCCGGTGCCTATCTGTCAGTCGAGCCGCAGGAGAGGGAGCAAGTCTACGCGCAGTTGAAGAGGATACCGCGTGTGGCGGGAACGGTTGTGCGCAAGAGTGCGATTCAGAGTTTTCTCGACACCATGGCGGAGACGGTGCTCTTTTTCAGTTTTATCGCCAATATACTCGGTGCCTCTATCGCCGTGGGTGTGGTCTACAACACCGCGCGAATTGCGCTCTCCGAGCGTGGCCGTGAACTTGCGAGCCTGCGGGTGCTAGGCTTTACCCATGGCGAGGTTGCCTACATCCTGCTTGGTGAGCTGGCGCTGCTCACCTTACTTGCCATTCCCCTGGGATTTCTTGTTGGCGAAGGGCTGTGCGCATTTCTCGCCAGTCAGTTCAGGACCGATCTCTATCGGGTGCCGCTGGTGCTGGAGTCGGCCACTTACGCCAGCGCCGCTACGGTGGTACTGCTGTCGGCCTGTGCTTCGGCCGTGATGATCGGGCATAAACTTGGACGACTTGATCTCGTTGCTGTGTTGAAAACCCGGGAATGATTTAGTGGCAAGTTGTTTTGGAAGGCAATGGTGTGAGGAGGGAGTTTGAGGTGAGGAGTCAGAGGTAAAATGCGGTTTAGACGTCGCTTCGCCATGATCATACTCGCGTTGCTCGTGTTGGCCGCGATCGTCTACGGTTTCATTCCGCCTCCAATCGAGGTCGATGCCGCACCGGTGGTGCGCGATGTGTTGCGCGTTAGCGTCAGCGAGGAAGGGAGGACACGGGTCAAGGATCGCTTTATCGTTTCCGCTCCGGTGACGGGTTACTTGCGTCGTATTGGCCTCGAGGTTGGTG
>JBFFNE010000108.1:0-7891 GCA_041563315.1 Thiohalomonadaceae bacterium | reverse complement strand
GCAATTCACCCCGCCTTAGCGTGCGCTCCATTACAATAGTGCCTCGCTCATCTACGGCGCAGATGGAAAAGGAGTTTTTCGCCAAATCGATGCCTACACGTGTAATATTCATCTTGGATCTCCTCGTTGCAATGTTGTTTCGCACCTTCATTGTTACCAGACACTCTGTGCCTGGCAACGGGGAGGTCCATATCATTCGTTAGGTTGCCATATGAGTATTGAGTCAGAACCAATGTATGTAGATTGCGGCACACATGGGAAGCGCGTGTCGGCTGTAGTGTGTAGTCATTTGTTGAAACCAGAAGGTGAGCGTGTTGGTTTCATTGAAAACTCAAGTGACCCTAATGATCTTCAAGCATGGTGTTACAAGTGTGAGTCAGTTTTTGAAGAAGAAGGTGGCATGACAGAACGATTTCGTGAATTTAACAATATGTCGATTGTCTGCATTGACTGCTATCAGAACTCGAAGACTTACCACGATATTGAGAAGAATTAACAGTGGAGACTAAAGTCAAACAACCTAACCAGGCACTCAGACCGACCCACCTCCGCGGCGCACTTTTTGTGCAAAATTGCACATAATGGACGCCACTCCGGCGGCTGTCTTAGCTATCACGTTGAATGCCCGCTCCTGGCTGTACAGCAGACGACTTTGCTGACAATCTCTGAGGACTGCTTTGGTCTGCGGTTTCAACCGGTCGACGCAACCCCATGAATGTGAAGCCTCTGGAGATTCAGCAGGGCATCCTTATCATCGTTTGTTTACTGTTTGATTTGAAAGCAAAAAGAGACAAATCCCCACCGAAACGGGTATAGTGTCGACAATTTTCCGGCACGATAAATACCAGCACCTCCCAATGCAATCACCCTCCGACATCCTCGCCACTGACGGCCCGCTGGCCAGGCTGTTACCCGGCTATGCCGCCCGTCCCCAGCAGCAGGAGATGGCGACGGCGGTGGCCGATGCACTGGCCGGCAAGCAGACCCTGGTGGCCGAGGCGGGCACTGGTACCGGCAAAACCTTTGCCTACCTGGTGCCGGCGCTGATGTCCGGGCAGAAGGTGATCATCTCAACCGGGACGAAGAACCTACAGGACCAGCTGTTTCACAAGGATCTGCCGCTGGTGCGCAAGGCGCTGGGACTGCCGGTCGATGTGGCGTTGCTCAAGGGGCGCGCCAACTATCTCTGCCCCCACCGTATGGAGCTCGCCCTGAGCGAGGGGCGGTTTCTCAGCCGCAGCCATATAGCCGACCTGCAGAGCGTGCGCGAATGGGCCTCGCGTACCCGTAGCGGGGATATTGCCGAGCTTTCCGAGCTGGCCGAAGACTCACCGGTCTGGTCACAGGTGACCTCCACCGCCGATAACTGCCTGGGTGCTGAATGCGACTACATTGAGGAGTGTTATCTTGCCGTTGCCCGCCGCCGTGCCCAGGAGGCGGATGTGCTGGTGGTCAATCACCACCTCCTGTTCGCTGATATGGCACTGAAGGACGAGGGCTTCGGCGAGCTGTTACCCGGCGCCAATGCCTTTATCCTCGATGAGGCCCATCAGTTGCCGGACACCGCCTCCAATTTCTTCGGTACCACGGTCAGCGCCAACCAGTTGCTGGAACTCGCCCGTGACAGTATTGCCGAGGATCTTCGCGAGGCGGGGGAGAGTCGGCAGTTGCAAGTACTGGCCGAAAAGCTGGAAAAAACGGTGCGCGACATGCGTCTGGTGTTCGGCCAGGAGCAGCGGCGGGGTCCGTGGCGGGAGCTGGGCGGCGAAGGGGAGATGCCGGCGGCCATCGTTAATGTCAGCGAGGCGCTGGACAACCTGCTCGAATCCCTCCAACCGCTGGCGGTGCGTGGTAAGGGGCTGGAGGGTTGCCTCGAGCGGGCCGAACTGCTCGCCGAGCGCTTTGCTCTGCTCACCGGCCCGACACCAACAGGTTTCATCCACTGGTTTGAGACCCACCCCCGATCTTTTACGCTCAACCTGACGCCGATGGATGTCGCCAAGCTGTTCCAGGCTCAGGTCAAGGCGCGTCCCTGCGGCTGGGTGTTTACCTCGGCAACACTCGCCGTTGGTGAGCGCTTTGAGCACTTCACCTCCCAGCTCGGTATCCAGGACGCCATCACCCACCGCTGGGACAGCCCCTTCGATTATCCGCGCCAAGCGGTGCTTTATGTCCCCGAGGGAATGCCTGAGCCAAACAGCCCCGGCTATACCGAGGCGGTGGTGGAACAGGCGTTGCCGGTGCTTGCGGCCAGCGGCGGCCGCGCCTTTATGCTTTTCACCAGCCATAGGGCATTGAAACAAGCGGCTGAGCTGATCAGCGAGCGGATCCCGTATCCCATTCTGGTACAGGGGGATGCGCCTCGCACCCGCCTGCTGGAGCAGTTCCGTGAGCAGGGCAATGCCGTATTGCTGGGCACCGGCAGCTTCTGGGAGGGGGTGGATGTGCGTGGTGAGGCGCTTTCCTGCGTCATCATTGATAAGCTGCCCTTTGCCTCACCGGGCGATCCGGTGTTGCAGGCGCGTATCGATGCCATGCGTGAGACGGGCGGTAATCCCTTTATGGAATACCAATTGCCGCAGGCGGTGATCACCCTCAAACAAGGCGTAGGCCGGCTGATCCGCGACGTGAAAGACCGTGGGGTGCTGGTGCTCTGCGATCCCCGGCTTGGTAGCAAGTCCTACGGGCGGGTCTTCATCGACAGCCTGCCGCCGATGACCAAAACGCGAAAACTTGAAGTAGTGCAACGGTTTTTTTTAGCAGGTGAAATAGACTATGCGAGGGAAAGACCGGAATCAGGTCAATAAAACAATTACTTATATGGGGAGATTCCGCTTATGAAAAAAATGATGATTACCTCCGTCGGTCTGGCGCTGATGGGAGTCAGTTCGTTGGCCAGTGCTGACCTCGGGATCGGCGTTAAGGCCAGTACTCTCGGGGCCGGTGTCGAATTGGGTGTTTCGCTTTCCGATCGCTTTGTTTTACGTGGGGCGCTGAACAAGTATTCCAAAGGCGATAATCAGACTATCGATGGGATCGATTACACCGCTGATCTGGATCTCAACTCCACCTCACTGTTTCTTGACTGGCATCCCCTCAAGGGGACATTCCACCTGACCGCCGGTTATCTTATGAGCAGCAATCAATTATCGGCCAGTGCCACGCCGTCACAGGCTGTGGTGATCGGGGACAATACCTATCAACCTTCAGATGTCGGCAGAATCGATGCTGTGGTGGATCTTGGAAGTGGCCCCTATGTCGGCCTGGGGTGGGGTAATCTGCCCGCCAAAGGCTTGGGATTCAGTGTCGAGCTGGGCGTCGTACAAATGGGAACACCGGATGCCGATCTTACGATTGACGATCCCAACGGCTTTATCGCGGCAAATAACGATATTGAAAAAGAGCGGGCCAACATCGAAAACGATCTTGATCAGTATGACACCTATCCGGTCGTTTCACTGGGCCTCTCCTACGGCTTCTAGCGGACTTAACCGACCGCGATGATAGAATCCGGGACATTATTCACTGTCCCGGTTTTTTCCTGGAAATTGTCATGAAACTCCTTGCCATCGAAACCGCCACCGAAGCCTGTTCCGCCGCTCTATACTTCGACGGCGAACTGCAGGAAGCGTATGAATTTGCGCCGCGGGAACATACCCGGCTGGTGCTCGCTATGGTTGATCGGCTTCTGGCGGATGCTGAACTCAAGCCTGCACAACTCGATGCATTGGCCTTTAGCCGCGGCCCCGGTGCCTTTACCGGGGTGCGTATCGGCACCGGTGTGGCGCAGGGTATCGCATATGCGGCTGATCTGCCGGTGGTGCCTGTATCAACCCTGGCCGCTCTTGCTCAGGGTGGGTGGCGTGAATTCGGCTGGACACATGTGGCGACGGCTATCGATGCGCGCATGAACGAAGTCTATTGGGGTGCCTGGAGTGCCAATGATGCCGGGCTCATGGTGGCGCATTCCGATGAACTGGTATGCCCACCGGAACAGGTGCCCCTGTTGGACGGCGAGGGCTGGCATGGCATCGGCAGTGGCTGGCAGACCTATGCCGAGGCGTTGAATGAGCGTCAGCAGGGCAGAGTGCTAGACTGGCAGGGAGAGTACCTTCCTCACGCGCAGGATGTCGCGGTGTTGGCAGTGGCTGCTTTCGCCAGAGGGGAGGTTGTTACTGCCCGGGAAGCGATGCCGGTCTATCTGCGTGACAAGGTGGTGCAGAGCCCCTCTCGCTGAATCTGTTTAGGGGGCAGGTCGACATAATGTTGTCAACACCGAGGGTGCGACCGAATGTAAATATTATTTCGACCAGCCTCCTTAATAACCGGATGGTGTTCCATGCCCCAACAGCAGGCAGCAAAGTGGAGCCATTTTCCCCATGAGGCCGATATCGGAGTCCGCGGCGAGGGGACGACCCTGGCTGAGGCCTTTGCCGCTGCCGCCGAGGCGATGACCGCGGTGATCACCGAACCGCATTCCGTCGCCCAACGCAATGCCATCCCCATCATGTGTCAGGCATCAGACCCCGAGTTGTTGCTGGTCGACTGGCTCAACTCTCTGATTTACGAAATGGCTACCCGCCATATGCTTTTCTCCCGTTTCGAGGTCAGCATCGAAGGTGAGCAGCTTAGCGCGACCGTCTGGGGGGAAACTGTGGATGTGAAACGGCATCAGCCGACGGTGGAGGTCAAGGGAGCGACCTATACTGCTCTTGAGGTGCGACAGCTGGCCAATGGCCGCTGGCTCGCTCAGTGTGTCGTTGATGTTTGAGAGCGGGGAGCAAGCGCATGGCCGAACTGAAACAGCTTTCCGAATACGCCTGGGAAATCTCTCCGCATGGCAAAATGCGGGTTCCGGCGGTGCTTTATGCTGATGCCTCCCTTATCCAGGCGATGGACGATAAGGTCTTCGAGCAGGCAACGAACGTCACTACCCTGCCCGGCATCGTGCAGGCCTGTTACGCCATGCCCGATGCCCACTGGGGCTACGGTTTTCCCATCGGCGGCGTTGCCGCTTTCGATGCCGCTCAGGGCGGGGTGATCTCTGCCGGTGGCGTCGGCTTTGATATCTCCTGCGGCGTACGCACCCTGGTTACCGGCCTGACCCGCGACACGGTCCTTGCCAAGCGGGAGCGTCTGGCCGATGCCCTCTACTACACCATCCCCGCCGGGGTGGGGAGTACCGGTGGTATTCACCTCAATAACCGTGAGATGGATGCGATGCTCAGCGGCGGCGCGCGCTGGGCGGTGGACGAGGGTTTCGGCAGAAAAGAAGACCTGCTGCATACCGAGGAGCAGGGCCATATGTTGGGGGCCAAGCCCGGGGAGGTTTCGGATTATGCCAAGAAGCGCCAACGGGACGAAATGGGCACCCTCGGTTCGGGCAATCACTACCTTGAGGTGCAGCACATCGCCGAGGTCTACGAGGCGTCCGTAGCCGCCGCCTATGGTCTGAAACAAGGCGAGGTGGTGGTGAGTATCCACTGCGGCTCACGCGGTCTGGGCCACCAGATTGGCACCGAGTTCCTGCGTGAGATGGTGATTTCCGCCAAACAGTACGGTATCGATCTGCCGGACAGGGAGTTGGCCTGCGCACCCATCAACTCGCCTCTGGGGCAGTCTTATCTCGGTGCGATGCGTGCCGGGATCAACTGTGCGTTGGCTAATCGCCAGATCATCACCCACCTGACGCGCAAGGCCTTCGCCGAGCATCTGCCAGAGGCCACCATGGATTTGCTCTACGATGTCTCACACAACACCTGCAAGGTGGAAACGCATGTTGTTGACGGCAAACCGCGTGAGCTCTATGTCCACCGCAAAGGAGCGACCCGTGCCTATGGGCCGGGCCATCCTGATGTACCGGAAGACTTCAGAGCGGTGGGCCAGCCGGTGATCATCGGCGGTTCAATGGGTACCGCCTCCTACATCCTTGCCGGCACTACTGAGTCGGAGCAACGCGCCTTCAGTTCCGCCTGCCACGGCGCCGGTCGGGCAATGAGCCGCCATGCCGCCAAACGTCAATGGCGCGGCGACAAGCTGGTCGACGAGCTGGCCTACCGCGGCATCCTCATCCGTAGCCGTTCCATGCGCGGCGTCGCCGAAGAGGCGCCCGGCGCCTACAAGGATGTCGGCGCGGTGGTCGAGGCGGCCGATAAGGCCGGGCTGGCGCGCAAGGTGGCAAGGCTGGAGCCGATGATTTGTGTGAAGGGGTGAGGAGGTAATGTGCCGCTAACGCGGTTCCCTGCGTTTCTCGCCTTTTCCGGCCGTTCGGGCAACTCACGAGGCGATAAAGCCGCCTCGTTCAAACATGCCCTCTCTTTTCCCGGAAAAGGCTGCGATACTCGGCTGCGCCTACGGGAAGAAAACCACTCTGTTTGGCAGTCGTGTCCTTATGTCAGTAAATCTTCGTTGTTAAACTGGTGGCGTTTAATCCCTTGGATACCTTGCGGTGCGAGAACCGCTTTCAATTAAACCGCCGCGAGAGTGACACAACATCAAAGGGAAGTACTTGAACTCTACCAAAAGCTAAAAATCTAAAGCGCTCCCGCTTTCCTCAGTATTTGGTAGACCGCTTCGGCCATCATGCGGTAGCCGGCGGCGTTGGGGTGGACCTGGTCCGATTTGAGCGTCTGCCCTGACAGGACTTCAGGGATGATCTCCCCCTCGAACGGTATCTTCAGTTTTTCCGCCACGGCTGAGTAGGTCTCGGCGCTTTCCAGTCCGAAGAGGGCGGGACGTGGGACGCCGAGCAGAACCACCGGAATGCCTTGTTCCTGGCTGCTGGTGATCATTCGCTCCAGGTTGGCCTGCATGGCAACCATGTCCTTCTTGCGCAGCATATCGTTGCCACCGTGGCAGAGGATCAGTAGTTGCGGCTGGTACTCATCAAGCAGTGTCTGCAGTCGCTGCAGGCCCGCATCGCTCTGTTCACCCGGTACCCCGGCATTAATCACCTCGCGGCCGCTCAGCTCTTCAAGCACGTTCGGATAGCTGTTCTCTGGGGCGACGCCGCTGCCATAGGTCAGGCTGTCACCAAAGGCAAGAATGGTCGCATCGGCTGGCAGGGGTGGCAAAGGCGGGACGGAGTCGCTGCAGCCGGCAAACAGGAGAAGGGTTAATACCGAAAAAAATGTTCTGATAGCCATGCCCTTATCCTAACCTGAATTAAAACGGATTTTTGCGAGTAAATACCGAACGTGATCGCTTTCGCTGGTGTTTGCGGTCAAACCTTCGCCCTGTCGGGTCACTCCGGCAGTAGGCGTTCGAGTATGTTTTCGTAGATGGCGGAGAGGGTCTCCAGATCGGCCACGCTGACGCACTCATTGACCTTGTGGATGGTGGCGTTGAGCGGACCGAGTTCCAGCACCTGGGCGCCGGTGGGGGCAATGAAGCGGCCGTCGGAGGTGCCACCTGCGGTGTTGATCTCCGGCCTGTAGCCACAGACCGCCTCAATCGCTTCACGCGTGGCGGTGAGCAGCGCCCCTCCTTCGGTGAGGAAGGGGTTGCCGGAGAGAGTCCACTCCAGTTCGTATTCCAGGCTGTGGCGCTTGAGCAGTGTCTCCACCTTTTCGCGGAGTCCCGCTTCGGTCTGTTCAGTGGAAAAGCGGAAGTTGAACACGACTTCGAGTTCGCCGGGGATGATATTGGTCGCGCCGGTACCTGAATGGATATTGGATATCTGGAAACTGGTGGGCGGGAAGAATTCGTTGCCGCGGTCCCACTCGATGGCGGCCAGCTCCGCCAGTGCGGTGGCGGCCTGGTGCACCGGATTCTGTGCCAGGTGCGGATAGGCAACATGGCCCTGTATGCCTTTGACCAGCAACCGGCCGTTGAGAGAGCCGCGGCGGCCGTTCTTCACCACATCGCCGACCTTCGCTGTACTGGTGGGCTC
>JBFFNE010000107.1:0-8020 GCA_041563315.1 Thiohalomonadaceae bacterium | reverse complement strand
GACCGCTTTATCGATCGCCACGCCTTCGACAGCTGGGCCGAGCGCTATGCAGCGCGCCTGCGCCGCGACGGAAGTGACGACGCCGACCGACGCAAGGTGATGAATCGGGTCAACCCCAAATACATCCTGCGCAACTACTTGGCACAACAGGCCATCGACCAGGCCGAGGCGGGGGACTACAGCGAGATCAAAACCCTGCACACGATTCTGCAAAAGCCCTTTGATGAACAGCCCGAATACCAAGCCTACGCCGAGGCCCCTCCCGACTGGGGCAAGACCCTCGAAATCAGCTGCTCGTCGTAAAAGAAAACCATCCAACGCAAAGGTCGCAAAGGGATTGCACGGCTAATGGTCAGAGCAATGGAGTTGAACGAGCCCCAGGCAAAATTTCAGCTGACGCCTTTCTCGGATGGAATGGATTATTGCGTAACGTGATCACAACTGCGCCAGGGTTCCAGCCGTGCCGGAAAAACCACAGCCATTGTAATCCTTGCGTCCTTTGCGTTGAGATCTTTCTTTAGTGCAACGCCAATGCCACCTTAAGGGCTGCCTCATCGATGGGGTAGCTCATGGCGATAAAGCCGGGGAAGCGTTCGGCGACCTGCTCGAGCTGTGGCTGCACAGCCTTGTCGTAGAACACCACTACCTTGATCCCGGCCTGGTGCTGTAACACCGCGAGGATCGATTCCAGGTTGCTGGTACGATCGCGAAAATCGAACTGGTAGTTGAACTCGGCAACCACAACCTCGGGTCTGAGTTTTTTCAGGGTAGTGATCGCCTTGCGTCCGGTATTCACTGTTTCTACCCGGTAACCGAGGTGCTGGTAAAGCGGGATGAAGTTGGGATACCCACCCAACTCCACCACCTGCACCAGCAGAGGGGACTCGCCAGTCACGCCGCGCCGGCTCCCAGAATGAATTCGGTCTCCTGGATTTCACCACAGGCATCAATACGTACCCCCTTCACACCTGGCAAGCGCGAAAGAATGTAGCCTCCCATCAGGCTAACCATTTGCGGGTTTTCAGCATTAAGGGCCATCATCAGCTTCTCAGCGACAATCTGGCAGCGCTGAGTACCGTCAGGATGCTCCACCCACAGGCGACTCATCTGCCACCCTTTGTCCATATCACTGTCCATCCGGGTAAAAAATTCCTCGGCATCGGTGAGCAGTGCCTCGGGCACATCAAGGGGATAGTGGCGATCCTCAATATAGATATTCAGCAGCAAAACAACCCTCCAAATCCAATCAGACTGTCACAGACACCCCATGATATGGGGGGAAAGCAAGCGATAACAAGCAAGCACCTCTAACAGTGTTGTTCGCTTTGCTACAGAAGCACGTCGAGATAATGCTAGAATAGAGGGCACACTTTTACGTGGCCCAAGCAAAACGACTCAACCGCCGCCCGGATACCGATGATTTAATCATCCACGGAAGCAGCTCTCACATAGAAAAAAGGTGATTTTTTGATGAAATTTCCATCCCTGCCACAGTTCCTGAAAGCCGTCATTCTCGCCGTGCTCCTTGCCGTTATCGGCTATTTTCTCTTCCCTGTTCTCGGTCTCGGCGAAACCACACCGCAAACCCTGTTTACCTTGACCCTTGCCCTCGGTGTGCTACTGGGTGGTATTTTGGGACACCTGCAATTTGCCGCACGAGCACGCGCCATCCCGGCCGCAAGTGGCGAGAAGGTCACCATCTTCGTCGGCAATCTTGCCTTTAAGGCAAGCCAGGAGGAGCTACAGCAACTCTTTGCCCCCTTCGGCACTGTCCATTCGGTGCGCATCATGAAGGACCGCGCCACCCGTCGCCCCCGCGGTTTTGCCTTCGTCGAAATGGATGCCAACCACGCACCTCGTGCAATCAAGACGCTGAACGGAAAAGAATTTTTCGGTCGCAAGCTGCGCGTCAACGAAGGAGCTGAGCGCCAGGATCGCAACGACTAACCGGCTTCCGCTACCCGCCCCGACTGCCACAGGGCAGGCGGGGCAAACAGATAAATCTTACCTCTCATGCAAGCAATCAAAACCCTCAGTGATTTTTTCCGTGAAAGCCACACCCGCTACCGAATTTTCGACCTGGGTCGTGGCATCCGTAAACTCGGCCAGGATGAGTTCGAGCAATTCGAGGCGGGCCAGCTCCCCTACCCCTTCCCGCTGCAACAACACGCCTGGCTAGGGATCCTCGGCTGGAACGAGCAGAACAAGGCAGAGCAGTTCATCTGGTTTCTCAAGTTCCCCCTGGATGAGACCGCACGCCTGATCCAGGCCACCCGCGATGACTTCATGGCGCGCCTGCTGCAAACCGTCGGCCACAACATTCAGGCAGGGCGAGAAGGCAGTGAGCTACAAGACGGGCTCAACGAGAGCCCTTACGGTTTCAAGCCCAAGGAGAGCACGATGGCCGCGTTCCATGCCAAAGCGCTCGACTCGCTCAACCAGCCACCCAGCCGCTTCTACGACCATGCCAAAAACTACTTCTCCGGTGAGCCCGGCTACGACCAGTGGGCCTTTGTCGGCGTCCAGGGGATCGCCGATTTCGCTGCGCGCCTGAAAGAGGACAACAACCTTCCACTGCTGATCAAGGCACTGCCCTACCTGCCCCCGCCGGCTCTCATCGCCCTCTGTGGTTTTCTTGAAAACGAGGCGATCCCCACACCCTTGGCCGAAGCGCTACAGCAACGTCTGGAGAATGCTCTGGCTGAAGAGTCACCTGACTTCCATGTTATCGCTGCACTGCTGCGTGCTTTTTCCCAGTGCAAGGGAAAGGGGCTGCGTGAGGAGGCGATTCAATGCGCACTGGCAAGCCCCTATAACCACGACATCAACGTGCTGGCGGCCATTGCCGCACGCAACTGGGAGGCACTTGCCAACCCGCAATTGGCGCATGACTATGTCGAGGCACTCGCCGCCAACAACCTGGGACAGGAAGCCTTCATCCAGGTGATGGCCGATCTCCTCTACATCCCTGGAATGCGCCCTTCGCTACTTGCCCAACTACGCAATCCCGAGCGTTCTGACACCCTGAGCAAGGCGGTCGGTGCCATGTTCAAAACCCAGCTTTAGAGGATACCGTGCAACCGGTTGAGTGGACGGTGAACGCCTGAATTGTTATGCTATGCGGCTCTTAGTTTAAATCCATACCCGTTTTCTTATCGTTAGCAGGCCCACAAAGCGGCGCCTAACACCTGATTATCGCTATATCCAGGCGATAGCAGATCCTTTGTGTATACGCATACACGTTTCAATATAGCTGGGGCTTGAGTTGTTGTTGCCGCAACAACCACCCAGGCGATTTATCGGCCAACAGGCCCATCGTCTATTTATGCAGTAAGCCGCAGTTACTACGCCAACCAGCGGGAGTAACCGTAATGAGCAAGATTTTACAGTTTTATCGTAAACGCGAAGAATATGCTGAGCTGTTCAGTGAAACCCAGCGTTTCAAAGTCTATACCGAACGCCATCTGGATCAGATCACACAGGTCCAACGCCTGCCCGAAGAGCAGCGTTTTGCCATGCATGTTGTGGCCAATGTTTTGCCCTTTCGGGTAAATCAGTATGTCATCGATGAACTGATTGACTGGACCAATATTCCTGAAGATCCCATTTTCCAGCTCACCTTCCCACAACCAGGCATGTTGGAAGAAGCCGATTTTGAGCGCATGGCCGAGATGATGAGATCCGGCGCTGAACAGTCGGAGATAAAACGGGTTGCCAAAGAGATCCGCAACAAACTCAATCCGCACCCGGCAGGACAGAAGAATCTCAATGTACCCGTGCTGAATAATGAAGAACTGCCCGGGATGCAACATAAATACCGGGAGACGGTACTGTTCTTCCCCAGCCAGGGCCAGACCTGTCACAGCTATTGCAGCTTCTGTTTTCGCTGGGCGCAGTTCATCGGTGACAAGGAACTGCGTATCTCCAGCAAAGAGACCGATCACCTGCACCAGTATCTGCGTACCCACAAGCATGTCAGCGACCTGCTGATGACCGGTGGCGATCCCATGGTGATGAAAACCAAATACCTCGAAGAGTATCTGGAGCCATTGCTGGACAAGGAGTTCGAACACATCCAGAACATCCGCATCGGCACCAAGGCGATCTCGTTCTGGCCGCAGCGCTTTGTCACCGACGAAGATGCCGACGCCCTGCTGGCCTTGCTCACCCGACTGGTCAAGGCGGGCAAGCACGTCGCCCTTATGACCCATTTCAACCACTGGCAGGAAATGGAAACTCCAATGGCGGTCGAAGCGATCCGACGCCTGCGCGCCACCGGCGCCGTACTGCGCAGCCAATCGCCTCTAATCAAGAATATCAACGACGACCCGGACGTCTGGGGAAAAATGTGGCGTATGCAGACCCGCCTCGGCATTGTGCCCTACTACATGTTCGTCGAACGCGACACCGGCGCCAAACACTACTTCGAGGTGCCGCTGGCGCGCGCCTGGGAGATCTACCGCGAAGCAATCAAGCAGGTCTCCGGTCTGTCACGCACCGTACGTGGACCGTCCATGTCCGCCACCCCGGGCAAGGTGGAGATCCAGGGTGTTGCAGAGGTCGCGGGGGAAAAGGTGTTTGTCTGTCGCTTCATTCAGGGCCGCAACCCGGACTGGGTGCAGCGTCCCTTCTTTGCGCAATACGATGCGGAGGCCACCTGGCTGCATGACCTGAAGCCGGCCTTTGGGGAGGAGAAGTTCTTCTTTGAGGAATAATTAAAGGACGTTTGCACTTTTTGTTGATTCGATTAAGGCCCCGGTGTTTTCTCACTGGGGCTTTTTTTTCAGTTCTTCGCAGATTAGTTGGATATTGATACCTGCATTAGGCTTGTGTCGCTGCCGCGACGATTGATTAGATGCGGGGGGGCTGCCCTGCGTGCTAGGCCGGGTCTTGACCCAGCATAAGTCTCCAGGCCATACCGCTTATCATCGGCAAGGCTCAGGCCGGGTCAGCAGAAAAATGGCGACAGCGACAAACAGCAACGCCAACCCGACCAGCAACCAAACATGGTCGATACGCCAATACATCACTCCCCAGCTGATGGCGAGCAGCACGATGGCAATCCATTGGCTCCGCCGGGAAACCGCACCTTGCCGCTCCCAATCGATTAAAAGAGCACCGAGGTGGGGATGAGCATAAAGCCAACGATGCAGTGGCGCGGAGCCCCGTGCAGCAAACCAGACCGCAAACAACAGAAAAGGCACTGTCGGCAAACCGGGCAGTACGACGCCGATAATTGCCAGAGTGAGAAACAGGTAGGCCAATAGCAGTGAAGGCCAACGGATCAATCGCGGCATTGCAGTCATCGAAGAGCAACCGTTCGAGCCGTTATCTTCTCCCAATCCGCGCAAAAAGGGGAGTCACCCTCTCCTGAGTTCTGACTCTATCGCCCATCGGGCATTCATCAGAACCGTTTCTGTGCTCTGTCAGATAGCAGAGTGAAGAATTAGCTGTTGCAAAAAGAGAATAGTTAAATGATAATCATTATCATTCAGAATTCAAGACACTATCTTTCATAAAACCAACACAGGAGCACTTTGTTATGAAACATCGACACCGCACACTGCTACTCGCCACAGCCCTCAGCCTGTCACTCCCCGCCTTTGCGACAGATGACGATCGGGCAGACCATTTCAAAGGCAAACCGGCCACGACGCTGGAAGAGGCATTTGAAAACCTGTCCTCCTACAACAAGAAGCTGGAAAAGCTTCTCCAGGGTGAACTCAATCCCCTGGCCATGGCAGAGATACACCAGCTCACCTATACCCTGGAGAACGCCGTGAAAAGGATCAGCAGTGAAGTGTCCGAACTCGCCGACACCCTAGAGGAGGTGCATCTTGCCACGGAACGGAACGATACTGATGTGGCACGAGAGAAAGGCAAGGTGTATCTCGAGCTGGCAAGAATGATCATACGGGAGTAACGTCTTCCTGCACCACTCTTCGGTTTAGTGCAATCCCGGGACAATAAGCGGCTTTCATGTTGAAGCATTCACCGGGCAACATAACGGCACGTTGTCTCGAGATTTGCACAACACGGGTTTCACAGCAAATTTGCTTCCCGGGATCTCAGCAGCCCTGTACTCTTCTTTTCTGCAGTATCCTTCCAAATCCGATCCAAGAAAACATAGCCAACAAGGCAGCGACGATAAACCATAGCACTGCAATCGGACCGAACAGATTGGGAGCCTGCATCATCATCGACATTAATGAATCGCTGTAATAAAAAAACCATTCGTGCTCCGGTGGAAATATAAGGACATGCAGACCATAGAACGCTTGCACCGGATCCAGCACCAGCACTATAACCGTCACAATCCCCATCAACACTCCCCCCCCCAGAGCGAGTCGGCTACCCGACGGTAAACGTTGCCCTTTCACGATCACCGTGCCACACAGAAATAGCAATGCGCCGATGGACAGCAAACCGACGATACGGAAGGCATTTATGAGATTAGCCACATCATGCAGATGGATGATTTCCGGCGGTGTGAGTAACAACCCAAGCCGGCGACCAGTCGTGTCATAATAGCTGAGCTGTTCAAGGTTACGGCCGCTATCATGAATCGCATCGACAATGAAAGCGAACAGACGTTCGTGTTCGGACTTATCGGTGTGATGAAAAAGAGGACGCTTAGTATTTTTTGGCCCATGAGTCTGGATCGTTTCCTCGATATTGAGTACTTCGTGCCAGAGTGGGTATCCAAAATTGACTGCGGCCAACGCATGCCAGGATATATACATCGCGCTTAACACAAGAGTGGACACCAGAAGAAACCAGTGTGTGGCGCGTATCAGCCCAGAAGGGCTGCTTGAGCATGACCTAATCAATGGTAAGTGGCCATGCATAAGCAGGATCGCTTTTCACACCGGTCACTGCAGGCTCATTAGACAAGACCGCACGAGAAAACTCTAATAGGGCAGGTGCATTCTGGTTACATATTGTACTGTTCCACACACGTGAAGAGGAGTAAGCGATGGGTACTGCACTGCTTTTTTTGGGTAGATAAAAAGCGGTTTCTGTCCCACTCATATCCGTCACTAAGAAAACCAGGCCACCGCGAACGCTAAGAACCGGACTGAACCCTGTATAGGCAATAGCGTCAAGATTGGCGTCAGAGAGATAGGCCTGGCCGGTGCAGTTGTTGGACTCGTAATAAAGCCTGGCTTTGGATATAACATCATCAGTTGAAGTTGAAGGTGCTTGGAAATATTCGATCCCAAGCAGTTTTGCAATGGAGAGCCCGTAGTCGCGTTGCAGGGCAAACAGATACCCTTGTTCTGAAAGTAACCAGACAATTTTTCCCTGATGAACCTGCTTCGAATAACTGACATCAATCAATGGCGCGACAGAGATAAAACGACCGAGGCGGTTGCCATCCCGATCATAGATACTAACAGCCTGACTGATGTTTGCGATTGACTGTGCATTGGTATCTACAGCATTGGTGTTGGCGCTCACTGACGTTGCCAGTGCATCAATCGATGTGGCGTTATTGGATATTCCCGTTTCATTCGCGGCAACCGATGCCTCGTTTGCTGTAATGCGGCTATTATTGTCATCCACTGCGACTTTTATATCAGTAAAATTCTGATTAACCTTATCAGCTTTAGCAGGTGTTCCAGCAACGAAGGTATGCGATAGTCCGACATCTGACGCCATGACTGAATAAGGGACAAACGCTGTCATAGTGACAGACATCCAAATAACTATTCCATTTTTCATTATTCTACTCCCAGACTTTACTGTTCCAGGTGTCCTGATCCCATGTCATGAAAACTGAATCAGCGTTATTACCTGATGCATCGACACCCTCATTACTACGGCCACAAGCGACAAGTGCCATCGCACTTAACACGGCAATCATCCATATTTCCACATTCACCTCCTAGTCACACATTTTATACATTTTTGTAACTACTCGCCCCTTTATGCGAGAGCCGATTAGGCCAAGTTGCCCCCTCCAGGGACCCGAGCATCAACACCACAGCGCCATACCGCACGCTAGCGGGCTGGCGGG
>JBFFNE010000106.1:0-8301 GCA_041563315.1 Thiohalomonadaceae bacterium | reverse complement strand
ATTATCCTGGCCCTGCTAGTCATTGCTGTTGGCGCCACAATATTCACACTGGCGTTGGAAACGTGCCCTGCACTAGCAGCGATACCGGTGCCGACCTGGGTATGGGGAGTGATTGCGGGATTATGGATCGCAGTAGCGGCTGCAATAGCGCTTTCGTACATACTCTGTTGGCTAGAGATATGTGATTGTCTGAAAGCGTGTGACTGGGCCGTGTTAGGCTGGGGTGCAGTGATGACGATGGGTATCCTGATGATGCTGCTTTCCGGTTGCTGTTTATCGTTCTGGCTACCGGTCGGTATCGGGTTGTTTGTACTTGGTGTGGCAGCGTTCGGCGTCTGGTATTACAAGTGTCAGCCAGGTCGTTGTTATGCACTAGACCTGTTGTCAGTGGTGTTCGTTACTATCGCTGCAACAGCAATCACGTATATCTTGATTGTGCCTGCAATACAGGCATGTGCCCTGACGTGGGTTGAGGTTGGAGTCACAACATTAGGTGCAGCAATAGTGACGGCAACCGCAATCTGTCACAATGGGGAGTAGATAAAAAAGCAGGGTGCTTTACGGCGCCCTGCCTTATATCGATGGCCATGACTGTAGTGGTAAAGTCATTTTGGCCACACCTTTATGGGCATTCCAATACAGCTTTACGGCTTCATTTGGCGCCACTCCATCGTTGCGAGTATGCGGCCTGAATGGGCTGTAATACCCAAATGGCATAATCCGTGATGCCATGTTTTGCTTCTTCAAACGAAGCGTATCCACCTCGGTGATCCATTCCGTCTTCAGGCTTCTGAAGAATCACTCCATCAGTGCATTATCCCAGCAGTTGCCTTGACGGCTCATGCTCTGAGTCATTTGGTAGCGCACAGCTGTTGCCTGAACGTCGGCTTGTATACTGGTACCCTTGGTCGGAGTGAAACATTACACCCGTAGGCTCACCACGTGACTCATAAGCCATCGTCAACGCCTCTTTCGTTAGGTCACTATCGGGTGAAAGTGAGCGTGCCCATCCGACAGGTTTGCGAACAAACAGGTCAATGACTCTCGCCAGATAGGCCCAGCGCTTTCCCGACTAGATGTAGGTAATATCACCCGCCCAGACTTTATTGGGCGCCTCCACACCGAACTGGCGAGCCAGCAAGTTTGGAATGCTGAGGTGCGGTTGTTCAGCCTTCTTGTAGCGACGCTTAGGCTGTTGGTTGCTCATCAGATCCAGAATCATCATACGCCGTGCAGCACGATAACGGCTCAGTGGCAGCCCTTCAGTTACGATACTTTTAGTACATGCATTCATTTATCTTTATTTATCCATTCCAGCCGTTGAGCTGGTTGGATATTTCGTGGGGATTCCTCTGTCTCTGATCCGGTTTTCGGTTTTTAGGGCCAGGGCTTTAAAATTGAATTCCCCCACGCTCACTTTTCGCCCTTTGCAACCAGGTATCGCAGGAAGGCATCGGTCACCGTCGATAACCGCTTACCTTTTGGATACACCGCATACCATTGGCGTAGCAGTGGAAATCCCTTCACATCGAGCACAGCGAAGGCTCCCGATGCCTCATCGAGGCTCAAGGTATGTCGGGAAACCACGGCTAGCCCCAGGCCCCCGGCAACGGCCTGTTTAACCGCTTCATTGCTGCCGAGCGTCATGCGTGTTCGGATCCTCACCCCCTGCGCTTCGAAAAACCGTTCTGCAGCGAGGCGTGTACCGGATCCCTGCTCACGCATAATGAACGGTTCACCCGCCAACCGCTTTGGGGCGATGCATTTTTTTCCCTCAAGTGGATGTCCTGTTGGAGCAATGATCACCAATGGATTCTCCATAAAGGGCACTGCCGTCACATCCAGAGTATCCGGTACCTGCCCCATGATATAGAGGTTGTCAAGATTCCGGGTCAGGCGGCTCAGACACTGGTCACGATTCAGCACCTCCAATGCGACCTCAATACCGGGATGCTGCCGGCAAAACTCCCCTAGCAGGCGCGGTACGAAATACTTTGCAGTGGTGATAATAGTGAGTTTCAGGCTACCACGCTCCAGCCCCTGAAGCTCTGCTAACTCAGTGGAAAGGCTGTCCAGCCTTTCCAGTACATCCCTCGCCGCCTGCTCGACCAGATGCCCAGCCTCTGTCAGGTAAAGGCGTTTGCCCACCTGTTCGTGTAGGGGCATGCCTATGGCCCCGGACATCTGCTTAATCTGAATCGATATCGCAGGCGTTGTCATGTGCAGCTCGGCTGCCGCCCTGGTCATATTTCGGTGTCGGGCCAACACCGTAAAGATAGCAAGCTGGTGGAGCGTTAGGCGTCGATACACAACGTTATACCTTTATAAAACGTTACATTTTGTATGTTTAAATTAACTTAATCCTTGCATCCACGTAAAGTGGCGCTCCCCTCAACCGTTCAGGAGTGTGCCATGCCCATTGTTGATATGAAGGGAATGTTCGATCACGCCTACCACAATGGTTATGCCATCGGCGCCTTTGGGGTGCCCTTTGATGCGAATGTGGCGCTGACCCGTACCGTCACGGAGGTGGCTCACAGCTGCGGGTACGCCACGCTGCCAGACGCGGGCACCCACGTTGCAATGAGCAAGCGATGAGCGACGCAACGATCGCACTGGCGCGACTCAAGGAAGGGAATGAGCGGTTTGTGGCCGGTGTGCGCAGCATCGACAAGCTGCTGACACTGACCAACCGCGCGGAGTACATCTCGGGTCAAGCACCCTTTGCCATCATTCTCGGCTGTTCCGATTCCAGGGTGCCGGCGGAGATCATATTTGATCAGGGTCTTGGCGATCTGTTTGTCATCCGTGTTGCCGGCAACATTGTTGCACCTTCACAGACTGGCAGTGTCGAGTTCGCCGCCGAGCAGTTCAACACCCGACTGGTCGTGGTCATGGGACACACTCACTGTGGTGCGGTCCATGCGACCCTGGAGGAAATGCATCGCCCCAAAGGCGTTCCCTCGAAGAACATCCAGTCCATTGTCGACCGCATTCGTCCTTCGCTCGAACCGTTCATTGATACCGAATTGTGGGGCAAGCAGGAAGCGCTGTTCAAACAGGCAACGCGCGCCAATGTCCGTGCATCGGTCAATCAGTTACGCCATAGCTCCACAGTACTCGAACACCTCATCAATCATGAAGGACTGACGATCATTGGCGCCGAGTACGACCTGCATAGCGGCAAGGTTGAATTCTTCGAAGATTGATTTTTTTTGGAAAATATTGATATGAGCACGAGCAAAACAGACAAGGCACGTATCGGCATCATCATGGGTTCCACCTCAGACTGGGAAACCATGAAAAATGCTGCGGAGACGCTGGAAGTACTGGGTGTCGCGCACGAGGTCGAGGTCGTCTCCGCCCACCGTACGCCAGACAAACTCTTTGACTATGCGGAAAGCGCTGCAGAAAGGGGGCTGGAGGTTATCATCGCCGGTGCCGGTGGTGCCGCCCACCTACCGGGAATGGTGGCGGCGAAAACCGCGGTACCGGTACTGGGTGTACCCGTACAGTCCAAGGCACTGAATGGTATGGACTCCCTGCTCTCGATCGTGCAGATGCCAGCCGGTATTCCCGTCGGCACCCTTGCCATCGGACGTGCCGGCGCGGTCAATGCCGCCCTGCTGGCGGCCGGCATTGTGGCGAATCATGATGAGAAAGTACGCCATGCACTGAACGCGTACCGTCAACAGCAAACCGAAGCGGTACTGTCCAGGCCCGACCCGAGGGTGGATGCATGATCATAGGGATCGTTGGCGGCGGTCAGTTGGCCAGGATGATGGCCCTGGCGGGGATACCGCTCGGCATGCGTTTTATGTTTCTTGATCCGGCGGAGGATGCCTGCGCCGCGCCACTCGGCGAACACCTATGCGGTGACTATGACGACACGAATCTGTTGAGGTACCTGGCAGACAGAGCTGATGTGGTGACCTACGAGTTCGAGAACGTACCTCCCTCGGCCATGGCTTTTCTTTCCACACGCATCGATGTCCACCCGTCGGAACAGGCCCTTGCCATTGCCAGTGACCGCCTGAACGAGAAAAACCTGTTCAGGGAAGTGGCTATCCCCACTGTTCCTTTCGCCACGGTGGATTCATTCGCCGATTTAAAACAGGCGGCTAGCACCATTGGCCTCCCGGGCATAATCAAGACACGCACCCTGGGCTACGACGGTAAGGGACAAATCGTTCTGCATAACAGTAGTGACCTGACTGCCGCATGGCAGGCACTCGGCGGCGTCCCCCTCATCCTTGAAGGTTTTGCCAATTTTCAGCGTGAGATCTCGATTATCAGCGTACGCAGTCGTGACGGAGAGATCCGCCACTATCCCCTCTCGGAAAACCATCACCGTAATGGCATTTTGCACAGCGCACACAGCCTGCCGGACGATCCGAAGCAGTCCATTGCCGAGTCCTACGCGAAATGCATCCTGGAGCGGATGGACTATGTGGGAGTGATGGCCCTGGAGCTTTTCGATACCGGGGAGACCCTGATCGCTAACGAAATGGCACCGCGCGTGCATAACTCCGGTCACTGGACCATCGAGGGGGCGGCGACCAGTCAGTTTGAAAATCACCTGCGGGCGATCGCAGGGCTGCCTCTCGGCAGTACCGAAGCCAATGGGTATGCGAGAATGATCAACTTCATCGGTGAGATTCCAGCGGCGGCCACGATTCTCTCTAACCAGGGAGTCCATCTGCACCACTACAACAAAAAGCCAAAACCGGGAAGGAAAGTGGGACATGCCACTTTATGGTCAGCAAGCCAAGTACAGTTACAAGCTGACGTGGACTTGTTTTGACAGCTTGGGGTAGTGCATCGTTATCACTCTCCCCCCTATGATTAACTGCTTAACCAGTATGCAGTTCAGAGTTGAATCCGGGCAATGCTTGCATATTGGCGATCTTCCGCAACGTATGGGTTTGATAAGGGTACTGACCCCTTATGCTTAAAATACCTGATGTTCGCTTTAATCGTCCATAAACGGATAGTCGGTATAACCTTCGGCTCCTGAGGTGTAGAAGGTATCCTGAACGGGCGTATTGAGTGCGGCACCGGCCTTGATGCGGGCAGGCAAGTCCGGATTGGCCAGAAATGCCGTACCAAACGCCACGGAGTCGGCCATCTTGTCACTTACGACCTGCGCGGCTTCTTCCGCGCTGTAACCCATATTCACCATCAGATGCCCTTTGTAGTGTTCGCGGGCAAGGGTGACGACATCCGCCTGCTGCACTCCGAAGAAGTCCGCGCGCATCAGGTGCAGATAGGCCAGCCCAAACCGGTTCAGGTGCTCGGCCAGGTAACGGGTCCAGGCCTCCGGGTCACTGTCCTGCATGCTGTTGAAGCTGTTCAGCGGGGAGAGGCGCAGACCCACGCGATGGCTACCGATCTCGCCGGTCACGGCGTCAAGCACTTCCATCAGAAAACGGGCACGGTTTTGCAGTGAGCTACCGTATTCATCGGTACGCTGGTTGGCGCTTCCGCGCAGAAACTGATCGATTAGATAGCCATTGGCGCCGTGGACCTCGACACCGTCAAAACCCGCAGCGATGGCGTTGGCCGCCGCCTTGCGGAAGTCCTGCACAATCGCCGCAATCTCTGCCTTGGTCAGCTCATGAGGAACGGTGAAAGGCTTCATGCCTTCCGGCGTGTTGGTTTCACCGTCAATCGCCATGGCGCTCGGCGCAACGGATTCCTTGCCATTATTGAGCAGTGGGTGAGCAGCCCGGCCCGCGTGCCAGATCTGCATGAATATCCGTCCACCGGCCTTGTGCACGGCCTCAGTGGTCTTCTTCCAACCCTGGATCTGTTCCTGGGAGTAAATGCCGGGGTCGTTGCCGAACGCCGAGGTCCCCGGTGTGACCATCGTACATTCGGTGATCACCAGCCCCGCACTGGCCCGCTGCTTGTAGTATTCCGCCATCAGATCGTTGGGCATGTGATTGATCGCCCGGCAGCGGGTGAGCGGGGCCATGATAAAGCGGTTAGACAGGGTGAGTTCACCCAGTTGAACGGGTTCGAACAGGGGAGCGGTGTCTGTTGGCATTGCGGGTCTCCTCATCAACGGTGTTAAACATTATATGTAGAACAACGTATGGGCTGTATGGGGGAAAGCCAATGGCAAAATAAGGGGGCACACCTATCAATCTTCCACAATCAATTAAATGGCCCTTTTGACTTCTTGCCTAGCGGCGTTAGCTTTTTCCTGGCCACTTCACGCAGTACCTCCATGGTTCGCATACCTGGCCCGATTTTCTTGCCCTCGGTTACAAATGCTTCCATATGGGTGATCTTCGTATGGGTTTGATAAGGGTGCTGATCCCTTATGTTTCGTATTGATTTAATATTCCGCCAGTGACAGAATCCTTATGAGGGACTGTTTTTCCTGCCTCCGGATTTCGCCCGGCAGGGCGACAATAATAACAACGAAAAAGGAAGTTTCATGAACATCAACCAGAAAAGCTGCGTTGCACTTTTTTCAATCTTCTCGCCATTTCTTCTCACGGGATGTGGCGATACCACTGGCACACAGGACACGAATTCAGCACCTGTTGCCATGAGCTCCACACTCAATCTGGTTGAAGATCTTCCTCTCACGTTCTCTCTCATGGCAACGGATTCAGATAGCGATCCTCTGAGCTACGAGATTCTGACTGGGCCTACGAATGGAACAATAAGCGGTACATTGCCACTCGTTGTCTACGCACCAAACACTGACTACTACGGTGTGGATAGTATCGAGTTTCGCGTCAGTGATGGTACGGCGACGAGTGGAAACGCTGTTGTAAACCTGGTGATAAATGCTGTTAACGATGCACCGGCCATCCTGTCTGACCCAATTAGTGTCAACGAGGACAGCACCACTAATTATCGTGTTTCAGCAACAGATGCCGATGGCGATCCCCTAAGCTATACGCTTGTAGCGGGTCCTACCAATGGCACAATTGGCGGAACACTGCCTGATATTGTTTACACCCCTAACCCGGATTACTTCGGTAGTGATGCTATCCAGGTACTAGTTAGCGACGGGGCACTGAGTAACACGGCGAGCATTTCTGTAACGGTCAATGACATACCTGATGCGCCTGTCGCCACATCAGCTGCTGTCTCGGTGAACGAGGATGCCTCACTCAACTATACCTTGCTGGCAACGGATGCGGATGGCGATGCGCTAACCTATGAGCTTGTTACAGGACCGTCGAATGGCACACTCAGCGGTACGCTGCCGAATGTTGTCTATACCCCTAATACGAATTACTTCGGAAGTGATGCTTTCCAGGTACGGGTTAGTGACGGGGTACTGATCAGTAACACAGCGAGCATTTCTGTAACGGTCAATAGCGTACCTGATGCGCCTGTTGCAACATCGGCTTCAGCGTCGGTGAACGAGGATGCCTCACTCAACTATACCTTGCTGGCAACGGATGCAGATAGCGATCCGCTAACTTATGAGCTTGTGACGGGGCCTGCGAATGGCACACTTAGCGGTACGCTGCCTGATGTTGTCTATACACCGAATGCCAACTACTCCGGAGTGGACAGTATTGAGTTTCGGGCAAGCGATGGTGTGGCAACGAGCAATGTGGCAACGCTATCCCTGGACGTTGTTCCAGTGAATGATGCACCTGTAGCAGACAACGATGCAATCACTGTCTCCTATAATGCGGCCCCATATACCGGGGCGCTCCTCGGCAGTGACATTGACAGCCTGAACTTAACCTACGCCATCACCCAGTCCCCATCCAATGGGGTCGTGACTATCACCAATGCCAATACAGGCGATTATACCTATACACCATTTCTCACCTCTGGCACCGACCAGTTCGCGTTCAGCCTTACAGATGGCCAGTACACGGTGACCGGGATCGTATCGGTTACGGTCACTACGGGAACTGCAATTGAGTCAGAACCAAACAATAATTCCTTCTCGGCAAATATAATTTCTGTAACAGAGGCTATTTCAGGCAATGTTGCTACCGATACAGACGTGGACTGGTACCAGTTCGACACCGGGGCAAACTCAGGCAACTTCAGCATCACTATCCAGGCACAGCCAAGTCTCTCCTCCGAGCACCTCCTTCTGGAGCTGTATGACGGCGGGCTGAACCACCTGTCGACGGTGGAAGTGGTGCCCGGCGTAGCGGGCGATACTAAGACGTTGAATTTCTCCGCAGGGCCCTTCCAAATGTTCTACCTGGCGGTGAAGGATGCCGGCTATCTCAGCGCAGGGGTGGATATCAGCCCGACCCCGACCGAGGGTTACAGCTTCAGTATCGCCCAATCGCTGACAGCAAATCT